>JBKPOZ010000001.1:0-35597 GCA_046733355.1 Pseudomonadota bacterium
TAACAGCCGAAGTGCGTCCAGAACGCGCCCAATGAGCCCAGTAGACCAAGAAAAAAGGACGACACAGCCTCCAACATGACTGGCCTTTCGCATGTACACTCTACAATCTCTCCGCACCCCAAATACGCAACGGTTCCCAAAGGGGAGAGGGAGTCGCGCCGCGCCTGTTGCACCATCGTGCGTCGATTTCACCGAAACGCGTTTAGTTCTTCGTGCTCGCAGTCTTGTCGAGCGCAGCGCGAAAACCGCGCGCCAGCTTCAGGGCGTCGTCGTTCGCCCAGAAATGCATGAAAATGAGACGAGGCTGCTCGGTGAGCATGTGACTGTGGATGGCCGTGACTTCGATGCCGTTTTCGCGCAGCGCCTTGATGACCGGATTGACCTCCTCCGCGGTGAGAACGAAATCTCCTGTTATGGCGGCTTTGCCACCGCCGGTGGGCTGAAAATTGATTCCAGTCGCCAGCCCCATCGGCCCGGCAGGCGCAATTTGCATATCACTTTCGCTGACGGGGTCTCGCCGTGGCACGCCGAACTGATAAACGCCGCCGCTGGCGTGGCCCTTCGCGCCGATGAGTTGGTCGAGCTGCGCCGTATCAAGGTCTATGGCGGGCTGCGCCGCCGCCAGCGCCGGTGCAGCCAGCGGGGTGTTGCTCGCGGCTAAACCGTTTCGGATTGCAGTGGCGAGCTTGACCGCATCGCCCTGGCCGCCCACGTGCATGTAGAAGGTGGCCGGCGAGGCGCGCAGCAGGTGATTGTGTACCGCGGTGATCTCTATCCCGTTCTCAATCAGCTTGGTCATGACGGGATTGATCTCCGTCTCGAGCAGAACGAGGTCTCCCATGATCATGGCGCCCCCATGGGCGGGCTTGAAAGCCACCCAGCCGCCGAGCGCCAGCGCGGGTCGGATTGTTACGCCATCGACCGTGACCTGCAGATCCGAGCGGGGGAAGCCGTATCGGTGCGCATCTCCCGACACGGTGGCTGTCCGGCCGAGTGCCTCGTCGAGCTTCGTCCAGTCGATCTCCTGAGCGCTTGCGCCATGCGCAAGGGTCAAGGCGGCGCAAGCGGCGAACATGGAGAAAGCGCGCATGTTGGTCCTCCTTCTGTCCCATCCAAACAGTGAGGCTGCTGCGCCTATTTGAGCATCACCCAGGCGGGTTGCAGCAGCGAATAGGCGATCAGACCGATGATGCCGGTTGCGGCGATAAGCATCGGATTGCTCACCTTCCAGCGGAACAAGACCGCCAGCGAGACCGCGCCGATCAGCGCCGTGAGCCAATCGCCAATCGCAATTTTTCCGAGCAGCAGACAGGCGCCGAGGATTGTGCCGATGGCGGCCGCATAGGCGCCTTTCACGAAACCCTGCACGTTTGCATTGCCGCGATGGCGCGCCAGGAGCGGAGCTGCGACTAACACCAGAATGAACGACGGAAAAAAGATTCCGATCGTGGAAACGAGTGAGCCCCAGAAACCGGCAACCAGATAGCCCACGAATGTCGCGGTGATTACCACCGGCCCGGGGCTGATCATGCCGATGGCAACCGCGATCAGGAATTGGCGCTCATCGAGCCAGTTGTACTGTTGCACCAAGCCCTGTTCGAGGAACGGCACGATCACCAGTCCGCTGCCGAACGTGAGCGAGCCGGCCTTGAGGAAAAACAGAAGCAGCTTGCCGAGCGTCGAGCTCGACGCGACGGGGGTGACCTGCGCCAAAGCAGGCGCGCCAACGATCTGCAAAGCCATGGCCGGCGGACGCCGGATGATATTTCCATAATACAGAATGCCGACGATGCCCGCGCCAATGAACAACAGTGCGACCTCGGCCTGCAGGATCACCGTCACCGCGAGACAGACGGCTGCAATCGCCCATTGCAGCCAGTCCTCCATGCCCAGCTTGGCCAGCCGGTAGCAGGAATGCAGGATAATGCAGGATGAGGGCGATGACGGCCGGGCTGATCCCATAAAAGATTGCCGTTATTGCCGGCAGGTCGCCGAGGTGCACATAGAGCGCGCCCAACGCTGCCACGATCACGAAATTGGGAAAGATGAACGACCAGCCGCCGGCCCACGCTCCCCAGAAGCCGGCGCGCAGATACGAGATGTAAATGCCAACCTGGATCGCGAGGGGGCCGGGCAAGGACTGACAGATGGCGATTGCTTCGCGCATCTGTTCTTTCGTGAGCCACTTGCGCTCGGCCACGAGCTCGCGCTCCATCTGGCCGACCAGCGCAACCGGGCCTCCGAACCCAAGCAATCCGAGCCGCAGAAAGTAAGGCACGATCTCTCCGAGACGGCTCCGCGCTGGTGCTGTGGCGTCTGTCATTGCAAAAGCCCGTTGCCGGACATGATCCGAATGCGCAATCGCTTCGCTACGCGGGAGTGGGCACCCGTTCCGCTTTCTTCAGAGCGGGCCAGTTATGGGTCTCTGCCTGCAGGCTTCGGCACCACGTGTAGAGAGCATCGTACATGACCATGCCGTGCGCGAGCATTTCGTGATCGTTCTGGAAGTTCGCCGAGAGCCCCAGTGAGATCGCGAAAAGCCCTCCGCACTGCGGGGTAAGATCGTGGCGGGATGTATCCGCGCCCCGCACGATCGTCGCGAGATGATTCAGCGGCGGGCTGTCGATTCCATAAATGCGCAGGATCGTGTCGAAGGAGCAGCGTTCGCCCTCGTGCGCAAACTGCACGCCCTCGATGTCATAGGGTGTGCCGTCAATCTCCTTGGCCGCTTCGATGACTTTGGCCGTTGGTACGTAAATGAATTCGGCGTGCGGATCGATAAAACGACGGATCAGCCACGGACAGGCGATGCGGTCGATCTTTGGCCGCTCGCGAGTAACCCATTTGCCGGGCGTCGCGCCTATTTTGCGCCGCGTCGGCAAACCGGCCTCCCGCCATCCTTCGATTCCGCCCTCAAGATAGACGGCGTCAATCCCCGAGGATTGCAGGGCAGCGGCAACCCCCTGGCTGACCTGGCGGCCGTGCACGCAATGCACGACCACGGGTTCCTTGCCGAGCTCCTTTCGCCAGTGCGCGACCTCATTCGGAGCGCGATAAAAAGCCGAGACGATGAGCACATCGCTTGCCGCAAAATCATCAGGCCGGCGCACGTCAATGATTTTTGGCGCATTTGCGGTCCCAAGCCGGGCAAACAACTCGGCGGGAGAAATTGAATCTGATCGTGCTTGCATGGTGCGCACTCCTGCTTCGCTCGAGCCTAGCGGCGTTTCTTCCTGAAGTACTCGTACAGGTCGTTGAATACCGACGCGCCGCGGGCGATCCGCTCATCATCGTCCGTCGTGGCCACTGCGATTCCGTCAATCAGCGTGCGAATGCCGGGCGCCTCGTCACGCCCGAATTTGTTGTCCTTCAGGTCGATCTCGTGAATGATTTCGGCTATTGCCCGAAGCGCTGGATCTTTCGAGCCGATATGATCCAGGAGACCCTCGAAGGTGCATTTGTCGCCTTCATGGGTGAATTCTGCCTCGAACATGTCAAACCGCAGCTCATTTGGTTGGGCCCGGTAGCTTTTTCCCGAGACAAACTTGAGCTGCGCCTGCGGATCGATGAAGCGCGCGATGAGCCAGGCGCTGCCGATCCGGTCGATGTGCACGCCCTGACGCGTCACCCAGGTCTTGCCGGCGAGCTCCCCGATTTTCCTCGTGCCCGGCGCTTCGGCGGACTTTTTCAAATTGTCCTCGTCCAATCGGGCTTCCAGCGAGGCAAGTGCTGCCTCCGCCTTTTGCCGGCCCATCGCGCCAAAAAAATCGATCGCAACCACATCTGCAATCCGTTTTCGCAACCGCGCTGTTTGCGAGCGAAGATCGTTGATCGCCTCCCCCTTCAGCTTTCCGCGCAGTGACTTCGACAGCGCGAGGGCATCGCTGGTGATCTCGCCATAATCGCGGTCGCGCGCCTCATCGAACCGGCGCCGCACCTCGTCGTCCGAGATGCCATCGATAAGGCGTGCTTCGCACAGAACTGCTTCGCCGCCTCCTTCGCCGATCTCGCGCAACAGCCACTCGAAGTCTTCCTGTGTTCCGTCGTTCATCGGCAGCGCGTGCACGGCGTTCTTGATCGCAACGGCGCCCAACGCTTGCAGGCGGCGCCAGATTTTTACCCGCAGATAGGCGGGCTGCGCCGGCAGCTGGTGAACGAGCAAAAGCCAGCTATGCGCGAGTGTCTTTTGCACGCTGACCGTCATGATGGGAGTGTATCACCTGGACGACTAAGATGCAACACATGTATCATCCACAGGTCGTATGCGACTCTACGGCGCTCGGGCGCTCGCAGTGCACGAGGTGCGCAATGATTTTCATTCCGCACCGGCGTACAACTGATAAAGGGGTGACGCCACGGCTCTCCTGCCTCTCCTCGCTTCTTCAGCGGGAACAGGATGGGCGAGGGGCGCGGCAGGCGGGAAATATCAGCAACTGTAGCCCGGGTTGAGCGAAGCGAAAGCCGGGGCTGTCGTTCCCGGATTTCGCTTACGCTCAATCCGGGCTACGGCTTGCATCGACCACTGTCAGTGCAGCTGCGCGGCCGTGAGCGAGAAAATTTCGACGGCGGCGGCCCTGCCGTTGAACGGGACCTCACCGAGCGACTGCATCGGCACACTGCCGTCCAGTGCACGTTGCGTCGCGTCATGATGGCTTGACTGCGGGAGCACGCTCCTTACCGACAAATCGAGGAGCTGCGCGCGCCTATTTCAGCCACACCAGCAACGGCACGGGCACGCGGCCCGCGCACGACATCGTACCCTCGTATGCGTGTGTCTTGCGCGCGCTGTAGCTGCAGGGAACTCCGTCCAATACCAGCCTGGCGGTCATGCGCGATTCCGCACGGCCGGCGAATTGCAGCCGTATCTCTCCAGCACGTTCCTCCGGTCCATCCTGGGCGCAGATGCCGACGTGCTTCATCTTCACCGGGCCGGAAAATTCCTTGTGCAGCCGCGACCCGGCTTCCGTGAGCTGACCGCTCAGCTCCCACTCGCCGAGCACGCCCGCCTGACCGAGGAACTCCATCGCCCGAAGCGGCGACACCTCGACCAAACATAGCGCGATGGCGCCCAGCAATGCCGCGCCGCCATCGCGCCACATTGTCCTTTGCATCAGAGCCTGGTGCCTGTTGTCTCTCGTATCTCTTTCAGCTCGGGTCTTGATGCGTCGGCATTGGCCGTGAGCCGGGCAATCTGCGCCGCGTATTCCCGGGCCTTGGTCTGATCGCCGGAAGCCTTGGCGCTTTTGCTCGCTCCGACATAAGCGGCCAGCCGGTTGGGCTCCTTCCTGAGCACGGCTTCGTAGGCGGCAAGCGCTTCTTTGGCCATGCCGCGGTCGAGCAGCATCGCCCCATAGAGCTCGCGCGCCGGCGCGAGCGGTCCCGGCGTCACCGGATGCTTGTCGGTCTTGTCTTCCGCCTCGGCGGCGGCGCTCATCCCGCTGAGCGCCTCGTCGTATCGCGCTTCGGCATACAGGACCCAGGCGCTCGCCACCTGCTGCTGGATGTCGACGATGTTCGACCAGTAAGCGTCCTTCGCCTCTTTCAGCTGATCGCGCAATTCGACCAGCCTGGCGATATCGGCCTTCGCCGCCGCCGCGTTACCGGAACGCGCCGCGCCTACTGCGCGCGCAAAATGCGTGATGGCATCCGCATAGAGGAATTTGGTCGGTCGCACCTGAAGCTCGGCAGCCGCCTTCCAGTCGCCGCGTTCGAAGACGTAGCGTGCCTGGCTTGCCGCCACCGCGTAAGGACCGGGGAAGCGCTCGGTCTTGAACTCGAGTTTCGTGAGCTCGTCCACGACGGCGCGAGCCGCATTGTCCTGGGCCAGCTGCAGATAGGCATAGACCAGATAGTCCATCGCGTGCGCTTGATCGTGCTGCTCGCCATCTTGTCTGGCGATGCGGGCGGATTCCTTGTTCGAGGCGATTGATTCGTTCCAATAGCCGACGCGCGTGAAGATGTGCGATGGCATGTGCTGGGCGTGCGGCGCCGCAGCCGCAATCTTCGCATAACGTTTGGCCGCCTCGAGGCCTTTTTCCGCGAGCGCCGGATAGTCATAGAGATGAATCAAATAATGAGCGACGCCCGGGTGCTCGGGCTGGCGCTTGAAGATCGGTTCCAGCAATGCCGCGCCTTTGAGCTGGTTGGCATACGTCTTGTCGGCCGGCGAAGCCGCCACGTTGAGCGTGATCGCGTACGCGATCTGCGCCTCGTCATCATCGTGATACCGGGCCGCGACCTGCTCCTCGGCCGCGAGATACCGCTGCACGCGCGTGCGGTGGTCGACCTTGTCATAGTCGACATACATCGCCGCGATCGCATCGATGTAATCCCGCTCGCGCTGCGTCTTGGCCCCGAGCGCCTGGCCTTTTTTCACGGCTTCGAGACCAAGCGGAAGGCTCTCCGCCGGCGGCGGCGCGTGCGGATTGTACAAATAGCTCAGCGCAATCCCCCAATAGGCAATGGCGCATTGCGGGTCTTCCTTGAGGACCTCCTCGAAGGTGCGCCTTGATGCGCTGTACCAGAACGAGTGCTGATACAGCATGGCGCGATCGAAAAGGTTCTGCGCCCGCGGTTTGCAGGACGTGGCAAAGTGCACTTTGCCCAGTCGCTGTTCAGGAGATTGTGGGGCAGCAGCTTGCGCGATGGTCGCGGCAGCGAGCGCAACGACCGCTGCGAGGGATATCCGCTTCATGGGACCCGCTCCGTGCCGTTGGTGAGGTGACTGCTGCCACAATACCATGCTCCCCGCTCAGGCGGAACCCGGTCAACATCCGTCATTCTGCAGTGCTGATGTCCAACGTCAGACAGCGACTTCAGCGCGATCCAACGAATGGGGTGCACGCAAAATATTCGACCACATGCCATGAACTCGCTTTTCAGCGAGCGATTCTGGTTTTACTCGGCTTCTCGGTCTTTAGTTTTAGTTTTGCGGCCAGCGCTCGCCATGCTTCGGCCATTTCAAGCAGCCGCGCTTTTTTGCTATCATCAGCCGTGTGCCGCGCCAGGTCGATGCATTCGGCCGCACGCTGCAGATACTCATCAACTGACGGCACGGTGCCCTCTTTTGGTCCCTTACCCATTTGAGCAAATGCTGCCTGTTGAGCTCACGTCGCGATGGTTGAAGTCAGCCACGGCAGTGCGGGTCCCCTCCCTCGTGGAGCTCTTTCATGGCCTGTGCGCGCACTCGGGCCGGGGAGACTTGGCCTGTCGTTGCTAATACCGCGCGATCGACATGTGAGTGCCGCCTGGAATGCCAAGCGCGGAACGCAAAACGGGCGGCTTTGTTCCTGAGGAAATCTGAAAAAATCAGCTTTGCCGGCCGCTACCGCCTGCAACCTTAAGGCGTGGCGGTATTCGCTGGCTTGAGCTCTCAAGCTCAGCCGCTGCGTGCATCCACGCTTTTGCCATTTCGACAAAATGGCAGCGATCCTGCTCCGAGGTGCTTTCCTCGGCCCATTGCAAGCACTCTTTCGCAAACTCGCGGTACTGTTGTGAGGACATCTGAACCTCCCTGGATGACAGGAAGGAATCCGTGCTGGGATGAAAACCACTGGACGCGCCCAAAGTTCCACGCACAACTTCCGCGTGCAAATTCGTCAAACCCGGCGAGGTCCTGCCTCACTTCCAATTACCGGGGCTTGAAACGCCATGCTTGCGGTTTGTGCAGGCACGCGGCGTTGGCGCCCCTACGCTGCGTGATCCGCGAGCGAGATCACGCGGTCGCTCCAGGCGCCCTGCGCCCGCTCGGCGGCGCTGCGCGCGAGCACGCAATCAGCGGTGACGAGGCGGCAGTTTCTCGCAGCCGCGAGCGCGATGTAGATGCAGTCGCGCAGCGGCCGCCGGAGGTCGAGCGCGATCAGCATCGCGGGCTCGAGCAATGGTCGCGTTGATACGAATTCGATGCCCGCGCCCTGCAGCAAGCGCGCGGCAAGAAGCGCCTCGTCTCGCGTCAGCTCGCCGCGCGCGACTTTCTTGCACAGAATGGTGGCGCAGTGGGCGAGCAGAATGTCCGGCGCAATGAATCTCGCCCCGAGGCGGAGCGCGAGCGCCGCTTCGGTTCCGGCTTCCGCTATCACCCATTTGAGGGCGACGCGGCCATCAATGACCAGCGGGGTCACCGCTCGTCGCCTTCTTCGCGCAGCAACAGCTCGGATGGAGTCTGCGTGCGCGCCTGGGTGAGCTTGCGCAGCTGCGCGGCCAGGTTCTCGAACGAGGGTTCGTCGTCCGACGCAAGCGCCTGGCGCAGGATCTCGCGGTGTTCGGCTTCCATGGAGCGGCCGTGGCGCGCCGCGCGCCGTTTGAGCCGCGCAATCAGCGCATCATCAATGTTGCGGACGTGGAGATTGGCCATTGGGAGCGAGCATCAGCTTGCGGGTGCAGTGCCTGCATTGATATCAGAATGGTATCATGCGTTCAATCTAACGATTCCAGTTGACTTACTTGGCCAAGGCGGCTAGAACATATAGAGAACAGTAGGAAATGCAATGACAGACATAAATGTCCCGGAAACGAGCCGAGCCGCGCGCCGCATCTTTGGAGAGCTGCCGGAAATCTTCGGCGAAGACGCCGCGGCCTATGACGAGCTTCTCACGCGCATGACCGAGACGGTCAGGCCGTCCGACCTGATCGAGGAAATGTGGGTGCGCGATGTCGTCGATCTGACGTGGGAAATCCTGCGCCTGCGCCGCTTGAAAGCAGGGCTGCTTGCGGGCGACGCCCGCCACGGCGTCACGAAACTGCTGGTCAGGTTCGGCGCGGAACACGCCTACGAGACCGCGACCGCCTGGGCAGCCGGCGACCGGGAGGCGCGTGCGTGCGTCAACGGGGCGCTCAATGCCGCAGGGCTCTCCATGCACGCGGTCATGGCGAACGCCCTTTCCGAACACCTCGGCTACATCGATACGATCGAGCGCATGACGATGCGCGCAGAGGAGCGGCGCAACGCTGCCCTGGAGCAGATCGAGCGCTATCGGGCGAAGTTCGCCATCCGGATGCGCCACAGTATAGAAGAAGTCGAGGACGTGGAGGTCAAAAGGATCGAGAACGCGCCTGCGATCGAGGCGGCATGACGAGCCTCGCCAAAATCGCGGCCAATCGCGCCAATGCCCGCAAGAGCACGGGCCCGAAAACGGCCGCCGGCAAGGCGCGCGCCGCGCGCAACGGCCGAAACAGCATGGGTCCGCGCACCGCTGCGGGCAAACGCGCAGCTGCCGCCAACAGTACCGGTCCTAAAACGTCTACCGGCAAGCAGCGCGCTGCGCAGAATTCGCAAAAGAGCACAGGTCCAAAAACCGAAGCCGGAAAAAAGCGCATCGCCCAGAATGCATTACGCCATGGACTGACGCGGCCCGCAAGTTGCGAGCCCGACGCCGCCTCCACTACTGCGGCCTTTGCGCAGGCGATCGCGAATGAAAGCGGGCGACGAGACTTGCTTTCCACAGCCCTTCGCATTGCCGCGGCGCAGTTTGATCTCCTGCGCGTGCGCCGCGCGCGCCATGCGCTTTTCGGCCGCGGAAGGCGCGATCAAATCAGGCGGCTTGCCGCGCTTCAGCGCTATGAGGCGCATGCGCGCAGACTGCGCAAAACCGCAGTCCGCGACTTGGAGAGCGCGCAAGTGACAAATCAAAGTGAACTAACCAAAGCCAAAAGTGACAAAACAAAGTGAACTAACCAAAGCCAACAGGCCGTAGCCCGCATGAGCGCAGTGACATGCGGGACTTCTTCGTCATGCCCGCGCTTGTCGCGGGCATCCACGTTCTTTAATCGCAAATGGCCAGGGCAAGACGTGGAGGGGCAAGAACAACTCCCACAAGCGCTAAGTTCAGAGCGTTTCCCGGGCGCAGCGCAGCGTGAAGCATAGCTTCATGGTGCGCTGCAGACCCGGGATCGTTCCAAATTCCGAGTCTGGAGCGGTCCCGGCGCAGCGGTGCATCGCTTCGCAAGGCTTCGCGCTGCACCGCAGCCGGGACACACGTATGGCAACAGGTCCGGCCATGACGGCAGGATTTGCCAGCGCCGAGTTCGTCTTAGAAAAGGCCAATTGCGCCCACGCTGGCGCGCTCGGGATCGGGTGAGTGCTCGCCGGTACTCACGCTTCGGGGGGCAGGGGATGAACGCAGCAGTTCCTGCAAAAAGCGCGCGCGCGGAACGGGACACCCGTCCGCGCATCTTCATCTCGTACCGGCGCGCGGATGCGGCCGCCATGGTCGGCCATCTCTACGATCGGCTCGGCGCGCGCTACGGCAAAGAGTGCATTTTCCGGGATGTGGACAATATCCCGCTGGCGAGCGATTTCCGCAACAATATCGGCACCGACCTGTCGCGCTCCGACGTCGTTCTCGTTGTCATCGGCCCGCGCTGGCTCGGCGCGACTGGCGGCGCCGTGCGCATCAACGACTCCGATGATCCCGTCAGGGGCGAGGTCGAGACCGCACTGCGAACCGGAGCCTGCGTGCTACCCGTCCTCGTCGAAGGCGCCTCAATGCCCGCCGCGGCAGACGTGCCGGAGAGCCTGCGCGCGCTTTGCTTCCTCAACGCGGCGCGCGTCGAGCCGGGCAAGGACTTCGACCGGCATATTTTCGAATTGTTCGCCAGCGTCGATCGGCTTCTGCACGCGCGCGGCAAGTTCGTTACGCGCTTTCCCGCGTGCGCGCGCACGGCCGCCGCCTGCTGTGCCCTCGTTTCGCTCGTGCCGATCGCCGCTCTGTTGCTGACCATTGCAGGCGTCGGTCCAAGGACGTCTCCTCTGGTTGTGACAGCGAGCATTGTTGGCGCGAGCCTCGCGCTTGCCGGAACGTGCGCGCTCGCTTTCGGAGATGCGGCCGCGCGGCGCCTCATTCCCATATCGCTTGCGCAAAGGCACGCGGGCCGCATGAGCGCAGCTGCGGGCGTTCTTGCATTTGCGGCGCTTTTCCTTTCCGCCGGGCTGCTCGAGGCATGGCTCCCGACCCATGCCGTCGCCAACCCGCTCGAGCTCGCGCGGCGCTTGCGCACCGAGTTCATGCGCGCGCGCGACAACACGCAACCGGCGCGCGCCGACGATTTCACAGCGGCCGAAAACCTCGTGCAGGCGCTCAAGACGCTCGATCCGCAGAATGGCCACGCCTGGTATTTCGCTGGCGAGATCAAGCGGGTGCAGAACGACCGTCTGTTCACGGCAAAAAGCTGCTTCAAAGGCTGGGACGAGCAGGCCGGCAGTCTCGATGCTTACCAGCAGGACTTTTACGCCTACCGCGAGGTGGCGCTCACCTTGCCGGCTCCCGAGATCGGCGCCGATCCCAGCGCAGAGGTGTGCTACGCGCGCGCCCATGGGTATTGCGCGCAGCGGCTGGCCTGGATCTATCATCTCCTCGCCAACGACTTCTTTCTGCACGCCTCGGGGCTGCACGGCACGCGCCGATACACCGCGCTGCAGCAGGCGCAGGAGTTCGCGCAGGAAGCGCGGAAATATCGGCGTCCGGAAGGAGGCGAGGGCTTCAATCAGTGCCAGGACTCCGCAAGCCTCGTGCACAGCATCGCCGACGCCCTCGACGCAAGCAAAGGCGAAGCTCTCTCGCGCACCAGCAGGGCGCAATAGCCGTAGGGTGCGCAAAGGCGCCCGGCGTGGTCTTTACCGCGTGCGCACATCGCGCGTCGCGCCGTGCGCACACGGAGAGCCCGAGTGCGCGCGATTTTGCACACCCTACATTCACCACGCGTGCTCGCTGCCGTCGTGATTGAAGAACTTGCCTGAGTCACGCGGCCCGAGCCGCGCAAACAGGCGCCGCATCGCGCTCACGCTTTGCTCCGGAGTTAAAGGCGCGCTCGCGCCTCCCATGTCGGTCTTCACCCAGCCGGGATTCACCACCACGCAGGTGATGCCGCGCGCGGCGAGGTCGACGGCGACGCTGCGCATGGCCATGTTCACGGCGGCCTTCGAGCTGCGATAGGCGATTGAGCCGCCCTCGGTGTTGTGCGCGAGGGAAGCCATGCCGCTGGTGATCGTCACCATCAGGCGCCGCTCGCTGCGCGCGACCGAATCCGCAAAAGCTTCCACGACGCGCATGGGGCCGAGCGTGTTGACCTCAAGGACGCGCAGCCAGTTCTCGTAATCGACATTCCCGGTCGTCTGTCCGCGCTTGCCGGCAGTGCCCGCGTTGTTGATGAGGAGATCGATGGACGTGCCGTGCAGCTCCTGTGCAGCATTGCCCACGCTCGCACTGTCCGTGACATCCATTGCGAGAATGGTGACGTTATCGCCTTTCAGCTCGCGCAGCTCCCGCGCCTTGCGCGGCTCACGACATGCCGCGAATACGGTCCAGCCGTCGCCCGCGTACTGCCGCGCGAATTCGAGGCCAAGTCCCCGATTGGCACCGGTAATGAGGACGGTGGGCATGCCGCGTAGCTGCGTAGGATGGGTTGAGCGCAGCGAAACCCATCAAAGTTCGAGGTTCACGTGCTGGGTTTCGCTTCGCTCAACCCAGCCTACCTTTAACCGCCTGTCAATCAAGGCAAGGCACCAATGCGCGCAGGCCGCAGGGGAGGGGGAATGGTCTCGCGTCTCGAACGCACCGCTTTTGCCGAATGGTGGTGGAGCGTCGATCGGCCGCTTCTCGCGGCGGTGCTTGCCTTGATGCTCGCCGGTATCCTGCTCTCGCTTGCCGCGAGCCCTCCGGTTGCCGCGCGCCTCGGTCTAGACCCGTTTTATTTCGTGGGGCGGCACGTCCTCTATGTCATTCCGGCGCTCGGCCTGTTTCTGCTCACTTCGTTTTTGCCGGAGCGGCACGTGCGCCGTCTCGCGCTCTGCGTGTTCATTATAAGTGTCGCCCTCGTGGCCGCCTCGGTCCAGTTCGGCGCCGAGATCAAGGGTGCGCGGCGCTGGATCGTGATTTTTGGAGTCAACATCCAGCCGTCGGAATTCCTGAAACCCTCGTTCGTGGTGCTGATTGCCTGGCTGTTTGCGGAATCCGGACGGCGTCCGGAAATGCCCGCGCACACCATCGCGCTCCTGGTTCTGCCGGTGGCGCTCGTCGGATTGGTGCTGCAGCCCGATTTCGGCCAGACGATGCTCGTCGCGCTGGTGTGGGTCGCGCTGTTCTTTCTCGCCGGCATCCGCATCATCTGGGTCGCGGGCTTGGGCGCTGTGGCCGGCGTCGGCTTTGCAGCGACCTACATGCTCGTCCCCTACGTGGCCCGCCGCGTCACGCGCTTTCTCGATCCTACGTCGGGCGACAGTTTCAACATCGATCAGGCGCTGGAATCGTTCCAGCGCGGCGGCTGGTTCGGCCGCGGCCCCGGCGAGGGTACGGTGAAGCGCATTCTGCCCGAAAGTCACACCGATTTCGTCTTTGCCGTCGCCGCGGAAGAATTCGGCATCGTGCTTTGTCTGTTGCTCGTTGCGCTGTTCGCCTTCATCGTGCTGCGTGCGTTGCGCCACAGCATGACGCGCGGCAATCAATTTTCCCGGCTCGCCACTGCAGGCCTCGCGGTTCTGTTTGGCCTGCAGTGCGCCATCAACATGGCGGTGAACATGCATCTCATTCCGGCCAAGGGCATGACGCTGCCGTTCATCTCCTATGGCGGCTCATCCATGATCTCGCTTGCCTTTGCCATGGGGATGCTCCTTGCGCTGACGCGCGCCCGTGCCCGTGCCGAGCTTTTGCCCGCGCCTGCGCCTTCACCCTCTGCTACTGGCTAACGGTTGCGTCGCGCACGCGAAGCCGCAAATCTGTAGGGTGGGCAAAATCGCGGGTCGCCGCTCTCTCCGCGTGGGCACGGCGCCGCGCGATTTGCCCACGCGGTAAGTCCGAGAGACGCGCCTTTGCCCACCCTACAATTCAACCACGAAAACGTTGTGCTGCTCGCGGCGGGAGGAACGGGCGGGCATCTCTTTCCCGCCCAAGCGCTCGCGCAGGCGCTTGCCGGCCGCGGCGTATTTGTGGAGCTTGCCACCGATCACCGTGTCGACCGTTACGGCGCAGATTTTCCGGCGCGGCGGATTCATTTCATCGCCAGCGAGACAATACGCGCCCGCGATCCGATCTCGATCATGCGCACGGCCGCCATGCTTGGGCTCGGTGCGCTGCAGGCGTGGCGGCTGCTCTCGCGTGTGCGACCGCGTGCCGTCGTAGGCTTCGGCGGGTATCCCAGCGTTCCACCCGTTTGGGTCGCGGCAGCGCGAAGGATTCCCACAATCATTCACGAGCAGAACGCGGTGATGGGACGCGCCAACAAATTACTTGCGCCGCACGTGACCGCAATTGCAACGAGCTTTCCGGAAATACTGCACGGCGCGGCGCGGCTGCGCTCCAAGGCGACAAAAACCGGCAATCCGGTGCGCGCCAATGTGATCGCCGCGGCGGCAACGCCTTATCACGTGTCGGATGCCGAGGGCGCGCTGCGCCTCGTGATCTTCGGCGGCAGCCAGGGCGCGCGCATCATGGCGGATATCGTGCCGCCTGCAATCGCCGCTCTCCCTTCCGACATGCGCGCCCGCCTTCGCGTTATGCAGCAGGCGCGTGTCGAGGATGTCGAGCGCGTCCAGCAACAGTACGCAACCGCGCAAGTTTCCGCCGACATCTCTCCTTTCTTTGCCGATCTGCCGGCGCGTATTGCGGCCGCAACGCTGGTGGTCGCGCGTGCCGGCGCTTCCACGGTTGCCGAGCTCACCGCGATCGGCCGGCCCTCGATTCTGGTTCCGCTGCCGCACGCGCTCGACCAGGACCAGTCGGAGAATGCGAAGGTGCTGGAAGCCGCCGGAGGCGCCATCCGTTTGCCGCAACAGCTCTTCACCGCCAACAGACTCGCGCAGGAAGTCCGCATGCTTGCCAGCATGCCGCAAAAGCTCCTAGCTATGGCGGCGGCAGCGCGCGCGCAGGGAACGCTCGATGCTGCGGAACGGCTCGCCGACCTGGTGACTGGTTTCTTCACGAAGGCGCACGCATGAAACTGCCGAGCGAAACCGGCCCCATTCATTTCATCGGCATCGGCGGCATCGGCATGAGCGGCATTGCCGAGGTACTGCTCAATCTCGGCTACGTGGTGCAGGGCTCCGATGCCGCCGACAGCGCCAACGTCAAACGCCTGCGCGACAAGGGCGCAAAGATTGCCGTGGGCCATTCGGCCTCGGAGCTCGGAGAGGCCGCGGTGGTCGTCGTCTCGACCGCCATCAGGCGCGACAATCCGGAGCTGGTCGCGGCGCGCGCGAGGCGGCTGCCCATTGTGCGCCGGGCAGAGATGTTGGCCGAGCTGATGCGGCTCAAGCGCTGCGTGGCGATTGCCGGGACCCACGGCAAGACCACGACCACTTCTTTAGTGGCGGCGCTGGTGGACGCCGGTGGCTTCGATCCCACCGTCATCAACGGCGGCATCATCAATGCGTACGGCACCAATGCACGGCTGGGGGCAGGGGAGTGGATGGTCGTCGAGGCCGACGAGTCCGACGGCACGTTTCTGAAGCTTCCGGCGGATATCGCGGTAGTCACCAATGTCGATCCCGAGCATCTCGATCATTTCAAGACGTTCGAGGCCGTGCAGGAGGCTTTTCGCGCGTTCGTGGAAAACGTGCCGTTCTACGGCTTTGCCGTCATGTGCACCGACCATCCGGTGGTGCAGCTCCTGGTCGGGCAAATCACCGACCGGCGCATCATCACCTATGGCACCAATCCGCAGGCGGACGTGCGCACGATGTCTGTCGAGCAGAGCGGCGGCGAGGCGCGTTTTTCAATTACGTTCCGCGATCGCACCGGGGCCCTGGTGCACGAGATCGAGCGTCTCACCTTGCCGATGCCGGGAGCGCACAACGTGCTCAACGCCACGGCAGCCATAGCGGTCGCGCACGAGCTTGGCATTGGTGACGAACTCATTCGCGAGGCGCTGCAGAAATTCGGCGGCGTGCGGCGGCGCTTCACCCGCACGGGTGAATGGAACGGCGTGCCGATCGTCGACGACTATGGGCACCACCCGGTCGAGATCGCCGCGGTATTGCGCGCAGCGCGTGAGACCAGCGCAGGGCGCGTGATCGCCGTCGTGCAGCCGCACCGCTATAGCCGGCTGTCCTTTCTGTTCGAGCAGTTCTCGACGTGCTTCAACGATGCCGACACGGTCATCGTGGCGCATGTCTATGCAGCCGGAGAAGCGCCCATTGCCGGAGTGGATCGCGACGCGCTGGTACAGGGGCTGCGCGCGCATGGACACCGTCAGGTCATCCCGCTCGACGGAGCCGAGCAGCTTGCGCGCCTGGTGCGACGCCTGGCGCAGCCCGGCGATATCGTCGTCTGTCTCGGCGCTGGCAACATCACCCAATGGGCCTACGCGCTGCCCGACGAGCTCGCCGCCCTCGACACGGTCGCGCAGAACGCATGACCTTTGGTTTGACTATGCGGCAAACGCGGCGTGCTCCCTCTCCCCACCGAACTCGGGTTTACCCGAGTTCGGCACTTAGTGACTGGCCTAAGTCGGATGAATTCGACTTAGGCTGGGGAGAGGGTTGGGGTGAGGGGGACACCTTACTGCATCGCTTTAACCCCTCACCCTATCCCTCTCCCTACGGGAGAGGGGACCCGCGGTGAATTCCGCCGATCTTGTTCCGGAGCTGCGCGCGCGCCTGCCGGGGCTGCGTGGACGCCTTTTACCGAATCAATCGCTCAGGGAGTTCACCTGGTTTCGCGTCGGCGGGGCCGCGCAAGTCCTGTTCGTGCCGGAGGACGAGCATGACTTGGCATTGCTGCTCGACGGCTTGCCAGGCGATGTTCCTGTGACCGTCATCGGGCTCGGCTCCAATCTGATCGTGCGGGACGGCGGCGTGCCGGGAGTTGTGATCCGGCTCGGGCGCGGCTTCGGCGATCTCAAAATCGAAGCAGGCGCGCGCATTCGCGTGGGCGCCGCGGTACCCGACGTGAAAGTGAGCCGTTGCGCCCAGGAAGCCGCCATCGCCGGCCTCTCCTTCTTCCGCGGCATTCCGGGCGCGATCGGCGGGGCGCTGCGCATGAATGGCGGAGCCTATGGCCGGGAGACGCGCGACGTGCTCATCGAGGCGCGCGCGCTCGACCGCCGCGGCAACGCGCGGACGTTCAAAAACAGTGAGATGCATTACGCGTACCGGCACTGCGGCGTGCCGGACGAGATCATCTTTATCGAGGCGCTGTTTGCCGGCGCCCCGGGCGACGCCGCAATCATTGCCGAGGAAATGAACCAGATCACCGAAAAGCGGGAAAGCACGCAGCCGATCAAAAGCCGCACCGGCGGCTCCACTTTCAAAAATCCGCCCGGTCACAAGGCATGGCAGCTCATCGATGCAGCCGGGTGCCGCGGGCTCACTTTGGGTGGCGCGCAGGTCTCGCCCATGCACTGCAACTTTCTCATCAATGTCGGATCGGCGAGCGCCGCCGAGATCGAGGATCTCGGCGAGCTGGTGCGCTCCCGCGTGAAGGAGCATTCCGGCGTCGAGCTCGAATGGGAGATCAAGCGCATCGGCACCCGGAATCCATCGCCATGAGCAAGCATGTGGCCATGCTCATGGGCGGCTGGTCGGCGGAGCGCGAAATCTCGTTGCGCTCGGGCAAAGCCTGCGCCGATGCGGCTGTCCGGCTCGGCTATCGTGTGACGCCAATCGATGTGGGCCATGACATTGCTTCCGTCCTCGAAAAACTAAAACCCGACATCGCCTGCAATGTGCTGCATGGCCGCCCCGGCGAGGACGGCACCTTGCAGGGGATTCTCGAAGTGCTCGCCATCCCCTACACGCATTCGGGCGTCATGGCGTCCGCCGTTGCCATGCAGAAGGACGTGGCAAAAATCCTGTTTCGCGCCGCCGGCGTGCCGGTGCCCGAAGGCGTCGTGGTGTCGCGGTTCGAGGCAGCAAAGGAGCATGCCCTGCCGCGGCCCTATGTGATCAAGCCACTCGCCGAAGGGTCGAGCGTCGGCGTTTTCATCGTCACCCCCGAGCACGCGCATCCGCCGCAGGAGCTCACGCGGCACGACTGGGCCTATGGGGAACGCCTGATCGTGGAGCAATTCGTGCCCGGGAAGGAGCTGACCTGCGCGGTGCTGGGCGACGACGCGCTGGGGGTAATCGAGATCGTTCCCACCACGCGCTTTTACGATTATGAGGCGAAATATGCCCCCGGGGGATCAAAACATCTTTTACCCGCTCCTGTTTCATCGATTGTTTACCAAGAAGTCCGAAGACTGGCAGTGGCGGCGCATCGCGCGCTGGGCTGCCGGGGCGTAAGCCGTGCGGATTTCCGTTACGACGATCGCATCGACGGGCCGGGGGGAATAGTTTGCCTCGAGGTCAATACGCAGCCTGGCATGACCGAAACGTCGCTCGTGCCTGAGCTCGCGGCGCACGCGGGCATCACGTTCGATGAGCTCGTGCGATGGATGATCGAGGACGCTTCTGTGGACCGCTGAGACGCAGGTCCGGTGCGCTTCTGACCGCGCTCGCCGGCGCGCTCATCCTTATCGTCACTGCCTGTTTTGCTCTGAAAGAGGAGCGGCTCGGTCCGGTTCTCGCATATGCGCAAGTTGCGCGTGACCAGCTCGCCCGTGCCGCCGGGCTCAGCATCACCTCGATTGTGATCTCCGGCAACCAGCACGTCAGCCGCGAGGAGGTGCTGGCCATCGCGGGCATCACCGGCACCACATCTCTTCTGTTCCTCGATGCCGAGCAGGCGCGCGAGCGGCTGCGAGGCCACGCGTGGATAGCTGATGCCACAATTCTCAAGCTTTACCCGGGCGAGCTGCAGGTCGGCATTCGCGAGCGCGCGCCGTTTGCGCTCTGGCAGAAGGAAGGCCGCATCTTCGTCATCGCCGAGGATGGCACCGTGCTCGAGCCCTATGTGGCGCCGTCTCTCGTGCAGCTGCCGCTCGTGGTCGGCAGCGGCGCGCAGCATCGCGCCAGCGAGCTGCTCGGCGCGCTCGCCCGCCATCCCGCCATTCGCGATTTGACATGGGCCTCCGTCCTGGTCGGCGAGCGCCGCTGGAACCTGCGCCTGAAGAATGGGATCGAAGTGCGGCTTCCGGAGGCAGACGCCGGCTCTGCACTCGATCGCCTTGCGGCGCTTAACCGCGACAAGAATCTGCTCACCCGCGACATCACGGTCGTCGATTTGCGGCTTGCCGATCGCGTCACCGTGCGGCTCTCGGATCGCGCGTCGGCGGCGCGTGCCGATGGGCTCGCCGAGAAGGCGAAGAAAAAGGGCGGTGCTGCATGAGCGCGCTCCAGTTCGGTCTCGCTCCGAAGATGAAGCCGCTGCCGCCGCGGCGTTCGAGTCTGATTGCTGCGCTCGATGTCGGAACCAGTAAGATTGCCTGCCTGGTGGCGCGGCTGCGGCCGCGCGGCGGCGACGACGCCCTCGCCTGGCGCAGCCACTCGATCGAGGTGATCGGGGCTGGGCACACCGTCGCGCGCGGCATCAAGGCCGGCGGCGTGGTCGATCTCGGCGAAGCGGAAAGCGCCATCCGCCAGTGCGTCGACGTCGCCGAGCGCACCGCACGGATGCAGGTGCATTCGGTCCTGGTGTCAGTCTCGGCCGGCCGGCCTGCGAGCGAGCTCATCTCCGCGTCCATCGAGATTGCCGGAGAAAGCGTGGGGGAGCGGGATATTGCGAAGGTGCTCAGCGCCGGAAGCCGCCATTCCGTGCGCGCCGGGCGCGCGATCCTGCACTCATTGCCTATTGGCTACGTGGTCGACGGGGCTTCGGGGGTGAGCGATCCCCGCGGCATGCTCGCGCGCCGTTTCGGCATCGACATGCATGTGGTCACCACGGATATCTCGGTGGTGCGCAATCTCATGCTCGCGATCGAGCGTTGTCACTTGAATATCGAAGCCATGGTCGCAAGCCCTTACGTCTCGGGATTGTCCACTATCTCGGATGATGAAGCCGATCTTGGCGCCGCGCTGATCGACATGGGAGCGGGCACCACCACGATTGCAGTATTTGCCGGCGGCCGCTTCGTGCATGCCGACGGGTTCGCGCTCGGCGGCCGTCACGTCACGCTCGACCTCGCGCGCGGGCTGAGCGCGCGCATCAGCGACGCCGAACGCATCAAGACGCTTTACGGCAGCGTGCTGACCGGCGGCTCCGACGAGCGCGACATGGTGGCGGTGCCGAGTGTCGACAGCGACGAAGCCGAGACGCCGCACTTTGTCTCGCGCGCCGCGCTCGTCCGCTTCATCAAGCCGCGTGTCGAGGAAACGCTCGAGCTCGTGCGCGAGCGTCTTGCGGCCTCCCCGTTTGCGGCAGAGCCGCGCGGCCGCGTCATCCTTACCGGTGGCGCAAGCCAGTTGACCGGAATGGCGGAGCTTGCCGCCCAGATTCTCGGCCGCCCGGTGCGACTGGCACGGCCATTGGATATCGGCGGGCTCTCGCCGGAGGCGAGCGGACCCGCGTTCGCGGTGGCGGCAGGCATGCTGGTCTATCCGCAGGTTTCACAGCTCGAGCATTTTGAACCGCGGCGAACGCGGCACTCGCAAACAGGCGGCGGCTATATCGCAAGGGTCGGACGGTGGCTGCGCGAGAGCTTCTGATGACTCGATTATCTCATCCCCACGGGCGGCGGCGGACCAGCCCGACCCGGCGGTGACTTCCGCGTAAAGAGGAAAGCATGAGCATCAATCTGAAGATTCCGGACGTTCGCGAGCTGAAGCCGCGCATCACCGTGTTCGGCACCGGCGGCGCGGGCGGCAATGCAGTCAACAACATGATCACGAGCGGCCTGCAAGGCGTGGATTTTGTCGTCGCCA
This sequence comes from Pseudomonadota bacterium, assembly GCA_046733355.1. GTDB lineage: Bacteria > Pseudomonadota > Alphaproteobacteria > Rhizobiales > Xanthobacteraceae > VAZQ01. Next base: position 20,729 of record JBKPOZ010000001.1, read on the forward strand.
ATACGGATGCGCAGGCGCTGACCATGTCCAAGGCCGAGCGCATCATCCAGATGGGCGTGCAGGTCACCGAAGGACTTGGTGCCGGCTCGCAGCCGGAAGTCGGACGCGCCGCCGCCGAGGAGGTCATCGACGAGATCCGTGATCATCTCCAGGGTGCGCACATGGTGTTCGTCACCGCCGGAATGGGCGGCGGCACCGGCACCGGCGCGGCGCCGGTGGTCGCCCGTTGCGCGAAGGAGCTGGGCATCCTCACCGTCGGTGTGGTCACCAAGCCTTTCCATTTCGAAGGCGTGCGCAGGATGCGCGTCGCCGAGGCCGGAATCTCCGAGCTGCACAAGGTCGTGGACACGCTCCTGATCATTCCGAACCAGAACCTGTTCCGGGTGGCGAACGAGAAGACCACTTTTGCGGATGCGTTCGCGATGGCCGACCAGGTGCTCTACTCGGGCGTGGCCTGCATCACCGATCTGATGGTCAAGGAGGGCCTGATCAATCTCGACTTCGCCGATGTGCGTGCGGTGATGCGCGAGATGGGCAAGGCCATGATGGGGACCGGCGAAGCGTCGGGCGAGAAGCGCGCGCTCTCCGCTGCAGAGGCCGCCATCTCCAATCCGCTGATCGACGATGCGTCCATGAAGGGCGCAAAGGGCCTGCTTATCTCCATCACGGGGGGCAAGGACCTCACGCTTTACGAGGTCGACGAAGCGGCCACGCGTATTCGCGAGGAGGTCGATCAGGACGCCAACATCATCGTGGGAGCAACCTTCGACGAGACGCTCGAGGGCATTATCCGTGTTTCCGTCGTGGCAACCGGAATCGATCAGGCGGCCCTCTCGCGCGGGGGTGCGTCGCCCGAGACACGACTTACGGAGCTGACGCAGAAGATCCGCTCCGATCAGCAGCGCATCGAGCTCCAGCGCAGCGCGAGCGATCGGTCCGAGCGCGTCGATGCGCGCTCGCATCCTCTCGCCACGCCAACGATCCCCACCACGCAGGTGCAACAGAGCATCGAGGCGATCGAAAGCGCGGCCAAGGCGGCGGTCGCGGCGGCTCTTCTGCCCACAGAAGATGTGCTCATCAGGCCCATTCCGCCCAAGCCGTCCCTGTTTCCTGAGCAGCCGACGGCGAGCGAAGAAGCGGCTCCGGCAAAGACCTTTATCCCGCCCGCCCCGGAGCCGAGCCCTGTGCGGCCGCGACGCATGCCCAGCATTGATGAATTGCCGCGTCCCGCCCAGGCGCAACTCCGCGCAGAGCGCGGTGAGCAGGCCGATACCGAGCATCCTGAGAAGCGCAAACCAAGTCTGCTGCGGCGCCTTGCCTCGGTCGGCCTTGGCCGGCGCGAAGAGGACGCGCAGTCGGAGAAAAGAGAGCCCAACATGCGTCCTGTCCGGCCGGTACCGCGGCCGGTTGAGCGACCCGCCTCAGCGGACCGCCCGCCGGCGCCGCCGCGCCCGCCCATCTCCGGCCCGCGTGCTCCGGAGCCGGTCTCGGAATATGCCAAGCGTTCCATGCATCAGACGCTTGATCTGCATGGACGTCAGGCGCCTGTGCATAATTCCGTGAATGAGGATCACCTCGAGATCCCCGCCTTCTTGCGTCGGCAGGCGAACTGATCTGATCCAGGGGCGTTTACATGGGCCCCGGCGACGCGTCGCCGGGGCTTTTTCTTGGCTCGCGCCCGTCCGTAACACTTCGTAAAAAAGCGTGAATTGGCGTTCGGCGCCGGTGCCGGTAATGTTTGCTTCGGAATGGGGTTGTGTTTTGGGGGACGGTCGCGGCCGAAATCTGCCCGCGGGTTTCTGAGCGTACCAAAGGCAGGAACCGGACCCATGTCGTCCGCATGTGTCGGCACGCGTGAGCGCGTGCACGGCCGGGAGGGTTGTGGACTGTAGGCATGAAGAGCGTCAGGCAAACCACGCTGCGCGATCCTGCCGCTTTGTTCGGAGTGGGAATTCATTCCGGGCTCCCCGTCACCCTCACCATGCATCCCGCCGATGCCGGCACCGGGCTGCGCTTCATTCGCACTCATTTCGACGATGGGCGGCACCGTGAAATTGCCGCCGAGATCGGGGCAGTCACCGCGACCGAGTTTGCCACCGTTCTGGGGGACGAAAGCGGACCCCTCGTCTCCACTGCCGAGCATGTGCTCGCAGCGCTTTCCGGCCTGGGGGTCGACAACGCGGTGATCGAGATCGACGGCCCCGAAGCTCCGATCATGGATGGCAGCGCCGCGCCATTTGTGGCCGCCATAGACCGCGTTGGCTTTGAAATGCTCGACGCAACGCGTCGCCACATCCGGGTGCTCAAGCCTGTCTGCGTCGCGCTGGGTGATGCATACGGCGAACTCCGCCCCAATCCGCGCGGGTTCCGCATTGAGGCCGAGGTCGCATTCCAGCACAAGTTGATCGGCTGCCAAGCGTTCTCGATCGATCTCCGGCCGGACACCTTCCGCCGTGAGATCGCGCGGGCGCGTACGTTTGGCTTCATGCGCGATGTGACAAGCCTGTGGAACTCGGGCTACGCGCTGGGCGCCTCCCTCGAGAACACGCTCGTGGTCACCGACACCCGCATTCTCAACCCCGAGGGCACCCGGTATGCCGACGAGTTCGTGCGGCACAAGGTGCTCGATGCAGTCGGCGATCTCGCGCTTGCGGGCGCGCCCTTGCTCGCCACTTACCGCTCAGTGCGGGGCGGCCATAAGCTCAATTACGCAATACTCTGCGCCCTGATGGCAGACGCAAGCGCGTGGACCTGGACCGAGCCTGCGCCGGTCCGGCCGGTGCGACCCCGGCTCGAAGCGAACCGGCGCATGCCAGCGGCTCTAGGGTGATTTTTCCTGAAAAGGGTGGCTCGTAGGCCGGATTGAACGGAGTGAAATCCGGCTATGGCTGTCCCGGATTTCGCTTCCGCCTTCGCGCTCAGCGCTTCGGCGGACTCCAACCCGCCGTAGCTCGCACGCGAGCGGAGGCGGGTCGCTCACTCCGCGCGGATTGCGCTGCTTCAATGCGCTTGCACGACGCGCCGAGCTTCGGCTTGCGGGTCGCCCAGCGCTGCTATGTACTCGGCTTGCGTGAGCGCAAGCCCGTTTGACAGCGCTACCTCGGTGCCCACGAAGAACCGCGTGAGCGCGAGGATTGCAAAACACGCTAAAACAATTTTCAGCATCAATATGGCCGAACGGGAGTGATGCATGGCAGCCCCCTGCGATGCGCGAAACGGCGCTGCAGTAGGGGTCGGCTTTGATCGCAGCAAGGCGCGAGAGTGGCCTAAAATCCATTTTTGCGTGTCGCGATTGCGGCGAGCAGCATGTTTGGCGATATAATCTCAAGTGGAGTCCGCAATGGAGAGCACCCGTGCGCCACCGCATTAGCAACGCGTTTGCGGCTGCGCTCCTGATCCTCGCTGCCCCGCTCACGCAGGCGAATGCGCAAGGCAGTCCCGCATCCGCAGGCCCGGTCGACGCCGCGGTGCTCGAAGATCTCGTTCTTGCCAATCGGATTCTGGTCGATCAGGGGGTTCTGGATGCCTTCGGTCACGTCAGTATCCGGCATCCGAACGATCCGAACCGTTTTCTCTTGTCGCGCTCACTCGCCCCGGCATTGGTCACGCCGGAGGACATCATGGAATTCGACCTCGATGCGAACGCCGTCGATCAGCGCGGGCGCACGGTGTTCCTCGAACGGTTCATTCACGGCGAGGTATACAAATTGCGGCCGGACGTCAGGGCCGTGGTGCACAGCCACTCGCAGGGAATCATCCCTTTCGGGGTGGCCAAGGTGCCGATGCAGGCCGTCTATCACAACGCCGCATTCCTCGCTGCGGGTGTGCCCGTGTTCGATATCCGCGCGGTCGCGGGTATGACTAACATGCTGATCAGCAATCGCGAGCTTGGCAAAGCTCTGGCGCAGGCACTCGGCGACAAGCCCGTGGCGTTGATGCGCGGCCATGGCAATGTGGTCGTCGCCGCATCGCTGCCGATGGCCGTGTTCCGCGCCGTCTATACCGAGGTGAACGCGCGACTGCAGCTGCAGGCGATTGCCATGGGCGGGCCCGTCACCTACCTCTCGCCGGAGGAAGGCGCCAAGGCCGACATGATCAACGAGCAGGTGGTCTCGCGTCCCTGGGAGCTTTGGAAAAGGCGCGTGAGCGGCAAGCGCGACTAGCATGCTGCAGGCCTGGGTCGTCATCGCAGTTGCCCTCGGTTACATCGGACTCCTGTTCGCAATCGCGAGCTACGGCGACGAGACCAGCCGGTTTGGACGCGAGCGGGGCTGGCGACAGTTTATTTATCCGCTCTCGCTGGCGATCTATTGCACTTCCTGGACCTTCTTCGGCTCGGTGGGGTTGGCGGCGCGTACCGGGTTCGAGTTCTTGACGATTTACATCGGCCCCATCCTGCTGATCGGCGCCTGTTCTCCCCTGATCAGACGTATCGTGCGCCTGGCCAAAGCGCAGAACATCACCTCCATCGCCGATTTCATCGCCGCGCGCTACGGCAAGGCGCAGGCCGTCGCCGCCACTGTCGCGGTGATCGCGATCATGGGAACGGTTCCCTACATCGCGCTTCAGCTCAAGGCGGTATCGTCTTCCCTGACCACGATCCTCGTGCACATCGGGCCGGACAGCGGCCCGGTGCGGCCGGTGCTGGGCGATATTGCGCTCTATGTGGCGCTCGCCATGGCGCTCTTTGCCGTGCTGTTCGGAACGCGTCACATCGATGCGACCGAGCATCAGGACGGGCTGATGCTGGCGATTGCCACGGAATCCCTAGTCAAGCTCATCGCCTTCGTTGCCGTGGGAATTTTCGTCACCTTCGTCATGTTTGGTGGGCCGCTGGCATTGCTTGGCCAAGCGTTGCACCAGCCCGAAACCGCACACGCCCTTATGCGCGAGCCGAGCTGGAGCACGCTTGTTGCAATGACGCTGCTCTCGCTTTTCGCCATTGTGCTGCTGCCACGTCAGTTTCACGTCGCCGTGGTCGAGAACCAGAGCGAAAAAGAGATCAGGCGCGCGACCTGGCTGTTTCCGCTTTATCTCCTCCTGATCAACCTGTTCGTTATACCGATTGCAATGGCCGGCCTGCTCACGTTCAACCAGCATGCCGTCGAAGGCGACATGTACGTGCTGGCGCTCCCCTTGTTTGCGCAATCCAACCTGTTGACCATTGCTGCGTTTGTCGGCGGACTGTCCGCGGCGACCGCGATGGTGATTGTGGAATCGGTGGCGCTCGCCATCATGATTTCCAACGATATCGTTATGCCACTTGTGCTGCAGCGGCGGCAGACGCTGATCACCGGGCGCGAGAACATTGGTGGTTTGTTGTTGACGGTGCGTCGCGCCGCCATCTTTGTCATTCTGTTTCTTGCTTATGTCTATTATCGCCTCGCCGGCGAGGCGCAACTTGCCTCCATCGGCCTTCTCGCATTCGCTGCCGTCGCACAGCTGGCGCCGGGTTTCTTCGGCGGCCTCGTCTGGAGACGCGCTACCGCGCGCGGCGCCATCGCAGGCATGCTGTTCGGCACAGCCGCCTGGTCCTACACGCTGCTGCTCCCGAGCTTTGTCGAGGCCGGCATCATCGGGCAGGCCATCCTGTCGGAGGGCCCCTGGGCCATTCCCGCCTTGCGTCCGCAGGCGCTGCTAGGCCTCGATCTGCCGCCGCTCGTCCACGGCGTTTTCTGGAGTCTCACGCTCAATCTGCTTGCCTACGTGATGTTCTCGCTGAGCCGCGCACCGGCGAGCATCGAGCGATTGCAGGCAGACCTGTTCGTGCCGACGCGCCTCACGCCAATAGCACCGAGCTTCAGGCTGTGGCGCTCATCCGTAACGGTGGACGAGCTCGGCATGACAATTGCGCGATTTGTCGGCGAAGAACGCTGGCGCAGCTCGCTTGCGAGCTATGCGCTCTCGCGCGGCGTTGTCCTCGAGCCGAAGGCCGAGGCCGATTTCGAATTGCTGCGCTTTGCCGAGCATCTTCTCGCCTCCGCGATCGGCGCTGCATCGTCGCGGCTGGTGCTTTCGCTGCTATTGCGCAAGCGCACGGTGTCGACACGGGCGGCGCTCAAGCTTCTCGATGACGCACACGCCGCAATTCACTACAATCGGGAAATCCTGCAGACCGCGCTCGATCACGTGCGGCAAGGCATCGCCGTTTTCGACAAGCAGTTTTCTTTATTGTGCTGGAACAGACAGTTCCGAGAGATTCTGACGCTGCCCCCCGAGCTCACCCGCGTGGGCACGAGCCTCGATCAGATCGTGCACTACAATGCGGGGCGAAGCGCGGGTGCAGAAACGAACGAGGGGCGCATGCGCGAGCGCATGACGCGCTATCTCACAAGCCGCGAGCCGTTCCTCGAGCGCTTCACCGATCGTGACCTGGTGATCGAGGTGCTTGCCAATCCGATGCCGGATGGCGGCATAGTCACCACGTTTACCGACATCACGCCTAGCGTGAAAGCGGCGGAGGAGCTCGAGCGCGCCAACGAGTCCCTTGAGTTGCGGGTGCTGGAGCGCACGGAACAGCTCACCCGGCTCAATAGCGAATTGGGGCGCGCGAAAGCCGAGGCGGAACAGGCGAATATTTCAAAAACCCGTTTTCTTGCGGCCGCAAGTCACGACATCCTGCAGCCGCTCAATGCCGCACGCCTGTACGTCACGACACTGGCGGAGCGATTGTCCGGCAATGGAGCGCTGGTCGGTAATATTGAAGCATCCCTCGATGCGATGGAGGAGATCTTCGGCGCCCTCCTGGAAATCTCGCGTCTCGACAGCGGCGCGATGAGACCTGAGATCGTCAGCTTTCGCATCGAGGAACTGCTGCGGCAATTGGAAGTGGAATTCGCTCCGCTTGCAAAGGAGAAGCGGCTGGAGCTGAAATTCATGCCCTGCTCGCTTGCGGTGCGCTCCGATCGACGCCTGCTGCGCCGGTTGTTGCAGAATCTCGTCTCGAATGCGGTAAAATATACAGCGACGGGCCGTGTGCTCGTGGGATGCCGCCGCGCAAACGAAAGCCTGCACATTCATGTCTATGATACCGGTCTCGGCATTCCCGCATCACAGATCGGAGCCATTTTTCAGGAATTCCACCGGCTCGACCAGGGCGCCAAGGTGGCGCGCGGCCTCGGGCTGGGGCTCTCGATCGTCGAGCGCATTGCCCGCATTCTCGACCACAAGCTAACCGTCGATTCTATTCCCGGACAGGGATCGCGCTTCTCGGTGCAAGTGCCCCGGTCTGCTGCATCGCCGCTCAGTTCAGAACGAACCCTGCGGCCTGTCGCCGACCCCGTGCGGTTTTCCAGCATGACAGTGCTGTGTGTCGACAACGATCCGGCCATTCTCGAGGGAATGGAGATGCTGCTCGGCGGCTGGGGGTGCCGGGTGCTCAATGCGACCAATCTCGAGGAAGCGATCGCCGCGGTCGTGCAGTCAAAGATTTCGCCTGACGGGCTCCTGGTCGATTATCACCTCGGCGCCGGGCACGGTATCGATGCGATCTGCGAGCTGCGCCGGCGCTTCGGCGCCGATCTCCCGGCCATTCTGATTACGGCTGATCGCAGCCCGCATCTGCGCGAGCAGGCGCGCGCCGATGACGTGCAGGTGCTTAACAAGCCGCTCAAGCCGGCCGCACTGCGTGCCCTGCTGTCGCAGTGGAGTGTCCAGCGCGCGGCCGCCGCGGAATAGCCGTCATTGCTGGGGGGACCACTGGCCCAGCTCGATCTTCGAGGCGGCGATCACCGCCTGGGTGCGGCTCTCCACGCCCAATTTTTGCAGAATCGCCGACACATGTGCCTTCACGGTGGCCTCGGACACACCGAGCTCGTACGCGATTTGCTTGTTGAGCAAGCCTTCCGACAACATCATCAACACACGCACCTGTTGCGGAGTGAGTGATGCGAGACGCGGCATCAGCTCGGCTGCCTGTGCATCCCAGCTCTGGCCGAGATTCACATCGGGCGGCGTCCAGACGCCTCCCTCGAGCACCCGGGTCATGGCGATGCGCATCTCGTCTATGCCCAGAGTCTTCGGGATGAAGCCTGAGGCGCCAAACTCCATGCAGCGGCGAATCACCGCCGGATCATCGTTCGCGGATACGACGATGATCGGCACGCTTGGATATTGGGCGCGCAGATACATCAGCCCGGAAAACCCGCGCATACCCGGCATTGACAAGTCGAGCAGTATCAGATCGATCTCGGCGTCCGCTTCCAGCAAGCGCGTGACGTTATCGAAGGACCCTGCCTCGCCAATGTGGGCACCCTCAAAAAGGCCCGCCACCGCCTCGCGCAAGGCGCCACGAAAGAGCGGATGATCATCCGCAATCACCAACCGAATGGCGTCGCCCACGGGCTTCATGTCAGCTTTTTGTAGTGCTGGGCGGAGAGCGTGGCCTGGTGTTCATTAGCTGGCCCTTTCTTTAGCACGGCCAAGGAAAAAGCCGAATTTTGCCCGGTTGCGGCAATGATTTCGCGGAAATTGACACGTACAGGGCGCGTGGGGGTTGGGTATAGTGACGGTAACGGCGTTTGTCGGTGGGAATCTCAGCCGGCCTGCTGCATTGGCCGGTCGTCGTATTTCGCTGCAGCAGACTGTCGTCACATTTCTCCTGATCGAGCTCGCGCTGTTTTGTTTGTGCGCAATTGCTCCTGGATTTTGCCTCGAGAAATTCGGGCTGCTCGTCTTCACACCTGAGCAGTTCGAGGCGCAACGCGCGGCCGTCACGGTGGGAGCGGCCATCTATCTGTGCGCGGCACGCCTTTATCCAGTTTACGCAGCAGCGCATATTCTCGACAGCAAGCTCAATCTCAAACGCCTGGCACTCGTCTTGTTTGCGACCTTTGCCGCTCTGGTCGCAATTGCGGCTGCTACCAAGACAACGCAGCAGTACTCCCGTCTCTGGTTCTTCAGCTGGGCCGTGACGGCGAGCGAGATGGTACTTTTCGCCCGCCTCTGTTCGTTGATGTGGGTCAATGGGCGGTTGCGGCGCGGAGCGTGCATCTATCGCGCCCTCAGCCTGGGGCTTGGCGCGCCGGCCCTCAGCCCCGAGCAGCTGCTTCTGTGCACCAGCTATAGAGCGCGCGCGGTAAGGTGCCACACGTTGTCGAGCAACGCAGAGCTCGACCACCTGGCCGAGGCGATCCGCACCCATGAAATCGACCAGGTCTATATATCGGTGCCGTGGGCGCTGACGCCGGAGCTCGCCGGCCAGATGCGTAAGCTCCGACACCTCGCCGTGGACGTCTTTCTGTACTGCAACGACGAACGCCTGCGCGGCGAAGTGCTCGATGTCCTTGAGCTGGGCGAGGGGCTTGCCTTCCAGGCGGGCGTTTGTCCCATTGCCGGCTGGGAACGCTGGATCAAGCGTTGCGAGGACATAGTTTTTTCCGTGCTGGCGCTGGCTATTGTCTCGCCCCTGCTCGCGCTTACCGCGATCGCGATAAAACTGGAAAGCCGCGGCCCCGTCTTCTTCCGGCAAATACGCGAGGGGTTCAACGGAACGCATTTCGAGGTCCTCAAATTCAGGTCCATGTTCGCGGATCAGGCTGATCCGCATGGCTCTCGCCAGACGAGCCGGGGTGACTCCCGCGTTACCTGGATTGGACGCATCATTCGCAGATTCAGCATCGATGAGCTCCCGCAGCTCTTCAACTGCCGGCCATTTTCTTCCGTGCGCTCTAAGGCTTAGCTCTAATGCGCCAAGCGGGTTTTGCTGGCAGTTTTGCAAGCTACGTTCCCCTTTCGTTGAGCAGCTTGATCACTTGCCGGGTTGCCGCCGCCCTATTCACGTATCGCCGTATGATCCGAGCAACGTGTTCTTCTTCCCACCCCATGATCTTCGCGATAGTGCGCTCGTTTAGGTCGGCCAGGTAGAACCGGGTCGCAGCCGTGCCCCGCAAGTCGTGGAAGTGCAATTCGCGGCGAATGCCAGCACGGTTCTTCGCTCGACCAAAAACCGTTGCGAATGTCGCAGGCTTCCAGGGGCGCTTCTGACTATTTGTTAGGATCGTCGGTGAGCACCTCGGAATACTTGCGAGTATCGCCTTCAGTTTATCGTAAAGCGGTATAACCGCCTCTACTCGATGCCGGCTCTTGCCTGTGGTGATCGTGATCGCGTCGGATTCCACTTGCGACCAGGTAAGGCGCAACAAATCTCCCAATCGCAGTCCGGTGTGGGATGCGAGATCGACCGCGCGGGCTATTTCAGCGGAGCAGGTCCGCTTGAGGCCCTGTATATCCGCCTCGGTCCAAATTATGTCGGATCGATCCACGTGATAGAGCTGCCTCATTCCGTGGCACGGATTGCCGGCAATCTTTCCCAGCGGATCAACAGCATGGGAAAGCACACGCGACAGGACTTGCAGCGCATAATCTGCCGTGCGGGGCTTATCTGCCCACTGGTTGCGCCAACGGAGAATTACGGGCCTGATCTTGTCAGGGCGCTCAAATTGGGCAATGCGCAGATCGCCAAAATACTTCGCGACTTGATCGAGCCAGGGCCCCCACTTCCTTTTCGTTGAATCAGAGAGGTTCTTATATTCGTGGCTGGCTTTATAGAGCACCACAAGAGATCGGAACCGGGCGGCATCTGGCATACGTCGGTCTTCAATCGCTTCATTGTACGACGCCATGAATTCCGACGATCCGGGCTCGCCACGAAGGCGGGGACCGCCACGCCAGGCGTAGTAGTACGTGCGGCCCTTCGCTTGGACCTTGGCGATCCCGAGAAGATTAACTCTGACCACGTCTCGCCTCGAAGGCGGCTAGTTCTTCATCGAGATCGTTGTTGGGCGCGGCGGGAGCGCTGGGAATGATGAGGATCGCCTCTTCCCGAAGGTCGATTTTGATTTGCGCCGGAACGCCCGATTTATCGACGGCGCGCATTATCCGAGTCACTTCTCGCTGCTTAACTCGTTGCCTACCCCGAGACATTGTGTCCTCCCCGCTGTATTTGTCCGCGCGTCACGATATGGATTTCCCCGGTGCAAAAGCGCCGAACCGCGCTATATGAGTCTGATACGCCTAGATGCGAGTAAAATAAAATCACGCCTTCAGGCTTTTCACCCGAAAGAGGGAACAAGGTGGAAAACAGGCGTCCATTTCGATAAATCATGCTGTTGCAGCACGTGTCTTCCCTCAAGCCAAAACACCGTATTCAACTCCTAAGCTCTCCTTTGCCATTAACCTGTTCTGGAGAAAGCTGATTCCATGCGCGGAAATGCAGGGTGACCCCGTGCAAATCCGCCTGAGTGGAACGAGGCGGGGAGTGCCGGGGGAGGGGACATGGCGCTCCCACGCCTCTGCCGACCGCATCGGAGAACGCGGCCGGAAGTCGGGGAGGGCGTGTGAGACTGGATCAGACATAGGCGCGGCGGGGGTATTGGATTGGTCGCGTGAATGCATCGTATTCCGCAGCGGTTCGGGCGTAACGAAGGGACATCAGGGCATATCGAGTGGCGGCCATTAGGTCATCGCCCTCCTTCACAACCTTGCCGTCCTTGCGATGATAAAGACGAAATTCGTCCCACCAATCATTCAGGTGTTTCAATACCTTGAATCGGCTGCTCTTCATCCGGTCCAACATCAGCATCAACCCAGCCTCTACGGAAACGCTGCCATCCTCGAACTGGGCGTGTTCATGGAGCATGTCCAAGCCTTGCTCCTTGTATTGAGTGGCTAGGGCTATCCCCGCACCTTCCAGCGTCTCTCTCCGACCGTCGCGAGGCCAACTGAAAAGCAGGTCCTTGCCCCACGGTCGTAAAGCCGCCGCGTGCATGATTGGAGTCGTTTCCCGGCACCTGTACGTTCTGGAGACGTAAACAACATCCTCATCGCGGTTCCAAACCAACTCCACTGCAGCAAAAGGGTGGTCCCAACCAAAGTCCATTCCACCTATTCGTGGCCAATGGGGCGGAAATTCTCTGTGGTCGATTGCAACCATTCCTTCTTCGACCGGGAAGATGCGACCGGAGCCGAGAATGGGAATTCCCTTGGTGCGAGCCTCCAACTCGTGGGCTGGATAGCTCGCAATAATCCGTGCTTTCTCCTCGTCGCTGTAGTGTTTCACGTCATCGATGGTCATGGTCGTGACGTGTCGGTCTGGAGATTTCTCCATGAGAAATCGTCTGACAACTTCCGAGACTCCCAGTAGGGGAGTAAAGGTCATAAAAACCGGCCCGTTACTCACATTTGTACGGGTCAACACCTCAGTATAAATCGAGGCGTCGGGTTCCTCATCGAGCCAAGCAATATCCAGAGTTTCACCCTGGAAGCGCTCGCGTCCTGAGACGTATGACTTCAATCCAATGGTGCTGAACCCACCGCTGATATGTTTCACCTTAATGGTATCTAACAGGTCGGCTACACCCCTGGAGTTTATTAGCTGGCCAATACACTCCTTGGGGATAGCTCCCTTCCCATCCTTATCTCTGCCCAGCAGAACACGTTGAACCGTATCCCTTACCGTTTCACCCGTCGTTCCACAGGCCCAAGCAACTATCGGACGGTCGAACCGCTTACCTCGCCACCAATCGGGATATCGCCCCGTTGCATGGATGGCGATTTCGAACCCGCCTGCCAAAGTCTTCCCGAGCTGATTCCCGGCACATAACAGACGTTCTCTGTGCGTAGCGCCTGCACTATGAAATTCAAGCTGTTTTGGATACGGGATGTAATGGGCAAGCCTATTCTCGTTGATGCGGCGTTCTTTTTCTGCAAGCAGTCTGTTCTCTAGTGCTCGTAATTTATCCGGCGTGAGTTCCTGTACTTCCATCCTGCCATTTCCAATTATTTCGTTTCCGTCCCGTAAGCCATTCTCTTCGACGGCAGCCTCCGCATGACGTGGACATGCCGGAACGTATAGTTCGGACCGCAACGGGCTTAATGGTTCCGCAATCGCACTCGCACAAATAAAGACGCCCCCCAGCTGTGAGGGGCGCAATTAAAGTCCATCTGCCGTATTTCTGTTTGCCGGGGGATTGGGCCAGCCTAGTGCTTGGTGTCTGCATCGCCGGCTTCTTCGTCCCGTTCTCCGCTCTCAACTGCCCGCGCTCTGAGCTTCTGAAGGATTAGCAAGTGGGCAGCCAAATCCTCATCGGACAAATCGGCGAGAGCCCCGGTCTCAAGCGCGAATTCTTTGGGCAATGTGGAGGCTACCACCTTCATGAACTCTACTGGCTTTTCTATTCTGCAAATCCGCAGCACGCCCGGCCCATGGGCTTCCCACTCCTTCAGCAAGTCCCACAGAAACTTTGTGGCTAGCTTGGTCCGAGCACCGGCAGGTCTACCGCCTCCCATCCCATTATTTCCTAGTAAAAATCTATTCTGTGGCATTAGCTGTTCCCCATGAGCTTGAGCACTTTCTGGCTCAATTCATCCTAATCCAGCCTGGTCGCCGCTGTAGTGTTGCGATTCAAGCACTTCGATAGGCTGATAAACATTAGAGGCTTCAGTTTCCAATCTTTCTCTCCTTCTAAAAAGCTGGCCTGGGCTTGCGGAGAAACCACGCAAGGCTTCGCCGGCGCCGCAACAGTCGAGGGAGTGCTGCAAGGCTGTTCGAGTTCTAATCAATTGGATTGTGGGCAGCGCTTAGGAGTGAATTCGGAACTTATCCTGCAATAAGCGCAGCGCTGCCGGGATGTTCAACACATACCCCGCCCGGTTCGTAAACTCGCATTGCTTGATCACCGCGAAGGGTACGCCCGGGTTTTCCACCCGACACTCGCCAACATAAAGGTCCATCAGGTCATGTGCTTCACGATCCAACGCGGCATAGGACGCCAACATTTTATCGATGCGCTCGATAGGCGTTGTGCTTTTGCGTGCCATAGCTTCCCTATCTGTCGAAATACTCACTGAAAGCGGTGGCTCGCGGCACGAGCTCGCCGAATTCCAGCTTTATGCTCGGAGAATTGCGGTCTCGCAGGGTCGCCAGCGGATTGTTTTCGTACATCGTAGCCAGTTCGATGCGCCGGATTTGCTTGAATTCATCGACATCCGGCGCCAAGGCTGCGAAGCAATCGTGAATCGTGAGGACATTTTTGATCCCCATGATCACGGCCCTGTTCACAGAACGAACCAGATGCGCGGCATCGAGAGAGTGTACGAAGTTGGCAACCGCAGAGTTGATGACCTTTCTCTTCCTGATTTGTGTCGTGAACCCGCGCGCGATTTTAACGCTTTCCCCCAGAAACGGCAGTTTTACTTGGGGCGCGTCGCTCTTGTAATAGCGATTTCCCACTGGGAGTCCTGTCGGCGTTATCCAGGTCATAAAATCTTTACGCTTGAGGCAATCCCGGGCGATGCTTTGTATGCCCTCCATAATGTACACGGCTCCGGGGAGCTTCTCTTTGATGGCCTCCCAAACATGATCGCGAAGCTTGCACATGGTCTCGGGCGATGGTGCGCTTCCATATTTCTCGCACGCTTCCTTGATCTGATTGTACATGCCCCACTTTCCAGCCCCGTAGGGTAACGTCATAATCGGCGTCTTGAGCAGATCGCGTAGATCACTGTCCAGCCAATGCCGGGCCGCGGGATCGTCGCGATCCGCATACAGCTTTTGACGAACGCGAGCGGCGACTGTCTGGTAAATATCTCGGATCTCAACCTCTTTAGGGTCTACTTCCGCTATCAATCGCCCGGCCTCATTTACACGCACGTTGAGCCATAAATTTACCCGCGTTTCGAGATTGACCCAACTGGCAAGCTCTGGATCGCGCGACAACATAGCGAGATGCTGGAGGCCGTTAGAACTGGCATCCAGCCAAACTGGAAGATGGGTAGGGTATTCCGGGCCGTATGTGTCGACCGCGATGTACTCCGCACAGGCAGCTGCAAATCCAAACGGTTCTTTTGCGTTGATACTGCGGTCCCAGAT
>JBKPOZ010000002.1:0-12694 GCA_046733355.1 Pseudomonadota bacterium
CATCGGGTGGGCGCGCGCCCAAGATAGGAATCATCACGGTAGGCAAAAGCTATCTCGATGTGCGCCAGGCGCTCGACGAGCTCGGCGTCGACGAGGTCAAGTGCAATGATCTTGGCATCCGGCTTTACAAGATCGCCTGCCCGTGGCCCATCGGCAAAACCGACCTGCAGGAATTCGCCTCCGGCCTCGACCTGATCATCGTGGTCGAGGAGAAGCGCTCGCTCATCGAGGTGCAGGTGCGCGAGGAGCTTTACGGCACCGCCAATCAGCCTGCCTGCATCGGCAAGAAGGACGAGCAGGGCAACTGGCTGTTTCCGGTGAAGGGCGCGCTCGATCCCAACGACATCGCCATCTGCATCGGCGAGCGCATCCTGCAGCGCGTCGGCGCGAGCGAGCAGATCGCCGCGCGCGTCGCCCAGCTCAAGGAAGCGCAAAAAATCCTTGCCGAGACCCAGGATGTGGCGGTGCGCACGCCCTATTTCTGCTCGGGCTGCCCGCACAATTCCTCAACCGTCGTGCCGGACGGCATGCGCGCCTATGCGGGCATCGGTTGCCACTACATGGCGCAGTGGATGGACCGCTCGACGCTCGGTTACACGCAGATGGGCGGCGAGGGTGCCAACTGGATCGGGGAAGCGCCTTTCAGCAAACGTCCGCACGTTTTCCAGAATCTCGGCGATGGCACCTATAATCATTCGGGCTTCCTCGCGATACGCGCTGCGATCGCCTCGGGCGTGAACATCACCTACAAGATCCTATTCAATGATGCGGTAGCGATGACCGGGGGGCAGGCCAATGACGGCGGCCTCACCGTTCCGCAGATCGCGCGTCAGGTCGCGGCCGAAGGCGCCAAACGCGTCGTCGTCGTCACCGACGAGCCATGGAAATATCCGAAAAGCGAAGATTGGCCGCGCGGTCTCACCATTCATCACCGTGATGAGCTCATGGCCGTGCAGCGCGAGCTTGCCGCGATTCCCGGCGTCACCGCGCTCATCTACGACCAGACCTGCGCGGCGGAAAAACGGCGGCGCCGGAAACGGGGTCGCTACCCCGATCCCGACAAACGGGTGATCATCAACGAACTCGTGTGCGAAGGCTGCGGTGACTGCGGCGTCAAGTCGAACTGCGTCTCGGTGCAGCCTTTGGAAACTGAGTGGGGGCGCAAGCGCACCATCGACCAGTCGAGCTGCAACAAGGATTTTTCCTGCCTGAAAGGATTCTGCCCGTCCTTCGTCACCGTCGAAGGAGCAAAGCTCAAGCAGGGAGTGGCGCCCGGCATGGCCGCTCACGCCGGCGCAATGCCCGACCCGAAGCTGCCCGCAATCCAACAGACATACGACATCATCGTAACCGGCGTCGGCGGCACGGGCATCGTGACGGTCGGAGGGATTCTGGGCATGGCGGCGCACCTCGAAGGGAAGGGGGTCGGCGTGCTTGACATGGCGGGCCTCGCCCAGAAGGGCGGGGCTGTCTACAGCCACATGCGCATTGCCGAGCGCCCCGAGGACATCCATGCGATCAGGATCGCGGCCGGCGCCGCCGACCTCGTTCTTGGCGGTGACATTGTCGTGGCTGGCAATAAAAAAGTGCTCGCAGCGGTCAAGCATGGCGCAACCCAGATGGTCATCAATACGGCCGAGGTCTTGCCCGGCGATTTCACCCGCAATCCGGATTTCTCGCTTCCCATGGAGCGGCTCAAGCGCGCCATCATCGCGGATGGAGGGCGCGAGAAGACGCATTTCGTAAACGCGACGGGCGTTGCGAACGCTTTGTTGGGCAACAGCGTAGGCGCAAACATCTTCCTTGTCGGCTATGCCTTCCAGCTCGGCGCCATTCCGCTCTCGGCCGAGGCCATC
Source organism: Pseudomonadota bacterium (assembly GCA_046733355.1). Lineage (GTDB taxonomy): Bacteria > Pseudomonadota > Alphaproteobacteria > Rhizobiales > Xanthobacteraceae > VAZQ01. The sequence continues at coordinate 1,857 of JBKPOZ010000002.1, forward strand.
GAGCAGGCGATTGAGCTCAATGGCGAAGCAGTCGAGATGAACAAGGCGGCGTTCCGCTGGGGCAGGCGTGCGGTGGTCGACCCGGCCGCACTGCCTGCGGTGTCAACGCCTGAGCGGGAACAGGCGAGTGACGCGCGCAAGCTCTCGCAATCGTTCGACGAGATGCTTGCGCGGCGTACTGCCTTTCTGACCAGCTATCAGAACGGGAGATATGCCGCGCGTTATCGCGCATGGGTTGATCGCGCCAAGGCGGCTGAAGCCGAGCGTGCTCCTGGGAAAACTGGACTGGCCGAGGCGGTGGCGCGCAACTTGTTCAAGCTCATGGCCTACAAGGATGAATACGAGGTGGCGCGGCTCTATTCGGACGGCGCGTTTGCCCACCAGGTAACAAACGAGGTGAGCGGGGAGCATCTGCGCCTCAAGGTTCATCTCGCCCCACCGCTCCTCGCGCGCAGGGACAAGATCACCGGCGAGCCGAAAAAGATCACCTTCGGCCCATGGATTTTTTCGGCCTTCAAGGTCATTGCGAAATTCAAGTTTTTGCGCGGCACGCCTCTCGATCCGTTCGGCTACACGAAAGAGCGCAAGACCGAGCGCCAGCTCATCCGTGATTACCAGGCAATTCTCAAGGAAGTGCTGGGGCAGCTCGATCCCGTTAACCACGCCGTTGCGGTCGGCCTCGCGGCGATCCCGGAAAAGATCCGCGGCTTCGGGCATGTGAAAACGCGCCATCTCAAGGCGGCAAAGGCGGACGAAGCGGCGCTGTTTGAGGCGTTCCGGGCCGGTGCGCCGCCGCTCCTGAAAGCGGCGGAATAGCGCGCAGTTGGGCCTTGACCCCCGGGCAGGTCCAATTTCTTATATCCGCAACGAGAGTGCCGACAAACGGCGCCAGAGACTAAGTTGCCTGGCGACAATCCAGCGGGAGGGCGCGGTGTCGGCCGATACCGCTCGCACAGACACGTTTCCCAAGCTTCTCTTGCGCAACGCACGCGAGTTCGCGAAGCGCACAGCTTACCGCCACAAGGACCTCGGCATCTGGCAAAGCTGGACCTGGCCGCAGGTTCTGGACGAGGTGCGCGCATTTTCCATCGGGCTTGCTGAGCTTGGGGTCAAACGCGAGGACAAGCTTGCGGTGATCGGCACAAACCGGCCGCGCCTCTATTGGTCAATGTGCGCGGCACAGGCGCTTGGCGCGGTGCCGGTACCGATCTACGCGGATTCGGTCGCCGAGGAGATGGCCTACATTCTCGATCATGCCGAGGTGACGCTCGCGGTGGTGGAAGATCAGGAGCAGGTCGACAAGCTCCTCTCCATCTCGGATCGGCTGAGCCGCCTGACGCACATCGTTTATGACGAGCGGCGCGGGCTGCGCGATTACGATCACGCGCGGCTCACCTGGATCGATGATGTGCAGAAGCTTGGACGCGAGCGGCTCGTGCGCGAAGCGGGATGCGAGGCGTGGTGGCAATCCTCGATCAATGCCGGCAAGACCTCCGATCTCGCGATCATGCTCTACACCTCCGGGACGACGGGCCGGCCGAAAGGCGTGATGCTGACCCATGAGAACCTGATTGTCTCCGCGATTAACGGCAATCGCTTCGACAATCTTGGCCCCGACGAGCAGGTAATCGCGTATCTGCCCCTCGCCTGGGTGGGCGATCACGTCTTCTCCTATGCGCAGCCATTCACCGCGGGCTTCTGCGTCAACTGCCCGGAAAGCCCGGAAACCGTCCCGGAGGACCGGCGCGAGATCGGGACCACCTATGCCTTCGCGCCGCCGCGCATTTACGAGAACCTCCTCACCCAGACCATGGTGCGCATGGATGATGCAGGGCGATTCAAGCGCGCGATGTTTCATTATTTCATCAAGGTGGCGCGCCGCTGGGGAGAGAAGATTCTCAATCGCGAAAAAGTGCCGTGGCATGCGCGCCTGCTCTATGGACTGGGCGAAACGCTGGTCTACGGCCCGCTCAAGAATCGCCTTGGCGTTTCCAGCGTGCGGCTTGCCTATACGGCCGGCGAAGCCATCGGGCCGGAGATATTCAGGTTCTGGCGCTCACTCGGCGTCAACCTCAAACAACTCTATGGCCAGACCGAAGCCTCCGTTTACATCACGGCGCAGCCCGACGCCGAAATTTTTGCCGATACCGTAGGTAAACCGAATATCGATGTTGAAATCCGCATTGCCGATAACGGCGAGGTGCTGTTCAAGTCTCCCGGCGTGTTTGCCGGCTACTACAAGGACCCGGAAAAGACCGCTGAGGCCAAGACGCCGGACGGCTGGGTGCGTACCGGAGACGCCGGCCTCATCGACCCGAAGACCGGCCACCTCAAGATCATCGACCGCGCAAAGGACGTGGGCCGCCTGAACGACGGCACCCTGTTTGCGCCGAAATACATCGAGAACAAGCTCAAATTCTACCCAAACATCCGCGAGGCGGTGGTGTTCGGCCACAAGCGGGACTTTGTCTGCGCCATGCTCAACATCGATCTCACCGCCGTGGGAAACTGGGCCGAGCGCAATAACGTCGTCTACGGCTCATATCAGGAGCTGGCCGCGCATCCGCTCGTCTATGACATGCTCGCCGAGCACGTTGATGAGGTGAACCGGTCTCTTTGCGAGGAGCAGGCCATGGCGGGCGCGCAGATCCGGCGCTTCCTCATCCTGCACAAGGAGCTCGATGCCGATGATGGCGAGGTGACGCGCACCCAGAAGGTGCGGCGTAGTTTTATCGCCGACCGTTATGCGCCTCTGTTGGCCGGTCTCTACGCGGGAGCCGCCCAAGCAGACATCTCGACGGAAGTCACCTTCGAGGATGGGCGCAAGGGCACGCTATCGGCGCGCATCAAGATACGCGACCTCTCACCGCACTCGACGTCGAGCGCCGACCTGCGGAAAGCTGCATGAGGGCGCCGAGCGCGCAGGATGTCGCCGCGGGGGAGCTGCTCCTCTCTGTCGAAAACGTATCGCTCGCCTTCGGCGGCGTAAAAGCGATCAACGGCGTCTCCTTCGATATTCAGCGGGGCGAGATTCGCGCCATCATCGGGCCGAACGGCGCGGGAAAAACATCGATGCTCAACGTGATCAACGGTTTTTACAACCCGCAGCGCGGGCGCATCACGTTCAAAGGCAAAACGCGCAGGCGCATGCGTCCGTACGACGCCGCGTTTGGCGGTATCGCCCGCACATTCCAGAACGTCGCGTTGTTCAAGGGCATGAGCACCCTCGACAACATCATGGCGGGACGCACGCTGAAAATGCGACGCGGCTTCTTCTGGCAGATCCTGCGCCTCGGCCCGGCGCTGTCCGAGGAGGTGGAGCATCGCAGGGCCGTCGAGGAGATCATCGATTTTCTGAAAATTCAGCACATCCGCAAGGTGCCGGTGGGCAAGCTGCCCTACGGCCTGCAAAAGCGGGTCGAGCTCGCGCGGGCGCTGGCCATGCAGCCCGATCTGCTCCTGCTCGACGAGCCTATGGCGGGTATGAATCTCGAGGAGAAGGAGGACATGTGCCGGTTCATCCTCGACGTGAACGATCAGTACGGCACCACGATTGCGCTCATCGAGCATGACATGGGCGTGGTGATGGACCTCTCGAATCGCGTGCTCGTGCTCGACCACGGTATTAAGATCGCAGACGGCGTACCCGCGGCGGTGCAGGCCGATCCGGCCGTGATCGATGCGTATCTCGGCGTGGCCCATTGAGGCGCTGATGCTCGGCCCTTTCATCGAGACATTGATCGGCGGTCTTCTGACCGGGGTCCTTTACTCATTGGTCGCGCTCGGTTTCGTGCTCATCTTCAAGGCGTCGGGCGTGTTCAATTTCGCACAAGGCGCCATGGTGCTGTTTGCCGCGCTGTCCTTCGCCCGCCTTTCCGAATTCATGCCGCTGCCCGTTGCGCTTGCATTGGCGATCGGGGTTATGATCGCACTCGCCTACGCGATCGAATTCTTTGTACTGCGCCGACTCGTCAATCAGGACGGTATCATCCTGTTCATGGCCACGCTCGGGATTGCCTATTTCCTCGAGGGCTTCGGGCAGACGGTGTGGGGCAGCGATATTTACAGAATTCGCCTGGGGCTTCCGACCAACCCGATCTTTATTCTCGAATCGGTCTTTCCCGGCGGCATTCTCATCGATCCGGCCGAGCTCATTGCGGCGACGATCTGCGCCGTGATGGTGCTCGTGCTGGCCCTTTTCTTCCAGATGACGCGCGTCGGGCGCGCCCTGCGCGCGGTCGCCGACGATCACCAGGCGGCGCAGTCGGTCGGCATTCCGCTCAATCAGATCTGGCTCGTGGTGTGGGCGGTGGCGGGACTCGTGGCGCTTGTCGCCGGGATGATGTGGGGCACGAAGCTAGGGGTGCAGTTCTCTCTCTCTCTGGTCGCGCTAAAGGCGCTGCCGGTCCTGATGCTCGGCGGCTTCACCTCAATTCCCGGCGCCATCGTCGGCGGGCTGATCATCGGTGCCGGCGAGAAGCTCGCCGAGATCATGCTGGGTCCAGTGCTCATCCGCACCTTCGACCTCGCCGGTGGCGGCATCGAAAACTGGTTCGCCTATGTACTGGCGCTGGTATTTTTGCTGTTCCGGCCGCAGGGCCTCTTTGGCGAACGCATAATCGAGCGGGTGTGACGTGCTCTATCGTGAGGTGGGGCAGTTCAAGACTTCGTACACCGCCGATGAGGCGATCTTTCCGATCCTGCTAGATCGCTGGTTCGTCCTTGGGCTCGTCGCATTTGCTTTTTTGGGCGTTCCCTTGTTCGCGGGACAATATTTCTACACGGAAATCCTGATTCCGGTTCTTATTCTCTCGATTGCCGCCATTGGTCTCAACATCCTTACCGGCTATTGCGGCCAACTTTCGTTAGGCTCGGGCGGCTTCATGGCGGTCGGTGCGTACGCGGCCTATAACCTCGCGCTGCGCGTGCCCGAGACCAACATCCTTCTCGTTTTCATGTTCGGCGGGCTGATGGCCATGCTGGTCGGAATTCTGTTCGGGCTGCCTTCGCTGCGCATCAAGGGTTTCTACCTGGCGGTCGCCACGCTCGCGGCGCAGTTCTTTATCGAATGGGCGTTTGCGCGGGTGAAATGGTTCACCAATTATGCGCCTTCCGGCTCGGTCGCGGTCGGACGCGTGGAGCTGTTCGGCATCGGCATCGACACGCCTTTGCGCATCTATCTGTTTGTCCTGGCGATCACCATCCTGCTGGCGCTTGCCGCGAAAAATCTGGTGCGCGGCCGCATCGGCCGCATGTGGATGGCCATGCGTGACATGGACATCGCCGCGGAGATCATCGGCATCCGTCCGCTGCACGCCAAGCTTTCCGCTTTCGCTGTATCCTCGTTCTATCTGGGTGTTGCCGGCGCCTTGTGGGGCTTCCTGCGGCTCGGCTCGTGGGAGCCGCTTGCCTTCGACATCAACCGGTCCTTCCAGATTCTCTTCATGATCATCATTGGCGGCCTTGGCACCATCCTGGGCTCCTTTTTCGGCGCCGCATTCATCGTGCTGATTCCGATCATGCTCAACCAGCTGCCTGCCTGGCTGGGGATTCCGCTGTCGACTGCTGCCATCTCGAATATCGAGTTCATGCTGTTCGGTATGCTCATCGTGCTGTTCCTTATTGCGGAGCCGCATGGGCTGGCGCGGCTGTGGGCGATCGGCAAGGAGAAGCTCAGGCTGTGGCCGTTTCCATATTGAGGGACTGGACAAATCGGGCTCAGTATCGGATGCAGATGGCAGCAGGCCCCGAGCGGCCCTGCCCGGACAAGATCAACAAAGCCGTCCATGGAGGAAAGCAAATGAAAACAAAGCAGCTTGGAACCGCGCTGCTCGCACTGGCGGCCTGCACCGCCGCCGCGTGGCCCGCGTCGGCGCAGAACGAGCAGTTCATCCCGCACCTGGTCTATCGGACGGGTGCCTATGCCCCCAACGGCATTCCCTTCGCCAACGGCATCGCCGATTACTATCGGCTGATCAACGAACGCGACGGGGGGATCAACGGCGTCAAGATCGCGTGGGAAGAATGCGATACGGGTTATGCGACGGATCGCGGGGTTGAGTGCTACGAGCGACTCAAAGGCAAAGGACCCACGGGGGCCGCATACGTTATTCCGCTTTCGACGGGCATCACCTTTGCACTCACTGAGAAAGCCCCCGTCGACAAGATCCCGATCATTTCCATGGGCTATGGCCGATCGGAATCCCGCGACGGCTCCGTGTTCCAGTGGAATTTCCCGCTGCTTGGCACTTATTGGACGGCGGCCGACATAATCCTGCAGCACATCGCCAAGAAAGAAGGCGGCTTCGACAAGCTCAAAGGCAAAAAGATCGCGCTCGTCTATCACGACTCGCCCTACGGCAAGGAGCCGATCGCGCTGCTGCAGAAGCGCTCGCAGATGCACGGCTTCGAGGTGATGCTGCTGCCTGTTCCCCATCCCGGCGTCGAGCAGAAGGCGACCTGGTTACAGATCCGGCAGAACCGTCCCGATTACGTGCTGCTCTGGGGCTGGGGCGTGATGAACTCAACCGCGATCAAGGAAGCCGCGGCCGTGAACTATTCGCGCGACAGGATGTACGGCGTGTGGTGGTCCGGCGCCGAGCCCGATGTGCGCCCGGCCGAGGACGGTTCCAAGGGCTACAACTCGGTCACGCTGCAGCACAGCGCCGGCCAGTTCAAGCTGCATGAAGATCTGAAGAAGTACCTCTACGACAAGGGCCTCGGCATGGCGAAATGGGAGGACACGGGCGAGATCCTCTACGTCCGCGGACTCATCGACGGCATGCTCGGAATCGAAGCCATTCGCACAGGTCAGGAGAAATTTGGCAAAAAACCTTTGACCGGGGAGCAGGTGCGCTTCGGGCTCGAGAATCTCAACCTCTCCGAGGATCGCATCAAGGCGCTCGGCTTCGAGGGCGATGTAAAGCCCATCAAGGTGTCCTGCGCCGATCACGAAGGCGCGCGCACCGGGCGCATCCAGACCTGGGACGGCAAGAACTGGAAGATCACTTCCGACTGGTACAGCAGCGATGACAACGTCATTCTGCCCATGGTCAAGGACGCGGCTGCAAGATATGCGGCGGAGAAGAAGATTACGGTGGGCTGCCTGACCAACTGATGTCGGTCCAGGCGGATCGTTCTTTGGAGGAGGCGGCTGCGCCGCCTCCTCTCGCGTCTCGGGCGGACGAGGCGGCAAAAGCTGCTGCAAGCGCGGCCATCCTCAGCGTCAACAATATCGAGGTGGTCTACGACCACGTGATCCTGGTGCTCAAGGGTGTCTCGTTGCAGGTGCCCAGGGGTCAAATCGTGGCGCTCCTCGGCGCGAACGGCGCCGGCAAGTCGACAACGCTCAAAGCAATTTCCAACCTGCTCGCAGCCGAGCGCGGCGAAGTGACAAAGGGCTCGATTGTGTTCGACGCCGCCGAGGTGCACGCGCTCACTCCGAACGAGCTAGTCCGGCGCGGCTGCATCCAGGTGATGGAGGGCCGGCATTGCTTTGCGCACCTTACCGTCGAGGAGAATCTCCTCACCGGCGCATTTACGCGGCGTGACCGCAGCTCCGCGGTGCGGCAGGACCTCGATCTGGTCTATGCATATTTCCCGCGGCTCAAGGAGCGGCGCGGCTCGATTGCCGGCTATATCTCGGGTGGCGAGCAGCAAATGTGCGCCATCGGGCGCGCGCTGATGTCGCGTCCGAAGATGATCCTGCTCGACGAGCCGTCCATGGGACTCGCGCCGCAGCTTGTCCAGGAGATTTTCGAGATCGTGGGCAATCTCAATCGCAAGGAGAAGGTTTCATTCCTGCTGGCAGAGCAGAATACGCGCCTCGCCTTGAAATATGCGCGTTACGGCTACGTGCTGGAAAACGGCCGCGTGGTGCTCGACGGTGACGCAAAGGTGCTCAGCGAAAATCAGGACGTCAAAGAGTTCTATCTCGGCATCGCGGAGGGCAAGCGCAAGTCATTCCGCGAAGGCAAGCATTACCGCCGCCGCAAGCGCTGGCTGGCGTAATGCTGGTGCCAAAGACGCTTGTATTACCCCATCATCCTGAGGCGCGAGCGGGCACAGCGAGCGAGCCTCGAAGGATGCAGGGCCTCCGCGCGGGCCGCGTCCTTCGAGGCTCGGCGCGTTGCGCCGAGCACCTCAGGATGACGGGCCAAAATAGGCGCAAGTAGCGCGCCACTATGGCCGAACATTACGACGAACTGGAAACCTCTGACCCGCAGGAGCGAGAGCACGCCCTGTTCATGGGCCTGCCGCAGTTGCTCAAGCGTGCGATGAACGCGTCAGGCTGGGCCGAGCATCTGCGCGGGATTGATGCCGAGCCGGTGAATTCTCGCGGCGCACTCGCGAAGCTGCCACTCCTCCGGAAATCCGAGCTTGCGGCACGCCAGCGCGCGCATCCGCCTTTCGGGGGGTTCAATGCCACTCCCGTGAGCGCAGTGCGGCGGCTGCAAATGTCGCCGGGGCCGATTTTCGAGCCGGAAGGACACGGTCCTGATTTTTGGGGATCCGCCCGCGCGCTTTTCGCTGCTGGCTTCCGGCGCGGAGACATCGTCCACAACTCGTTTGCGTATCATCTCACGCCGGGCGGCTTCATCATGGAATCGGGCGCGCATGCGCTCGGCTGCGTCATCGTTGCGGGGGGCATCGGCAATACCGAGCAGCAGGTCGAGGCCATCGCCCACTTTGCGCCGAGCGGTTACACCGGCACTCCGGACTTTTTGAAGATCCTGCTCGATACGGCTGCGAAATCGGGCAAGAATGTTTCCTCGCTCAAGCGCGGTCTCGTCTCCGGCGCGGCGCTTCCGTCATCGCTGCGCAAAGAGCTCGCCGGCCGCGGTGTTGATGTGCTGCAGTGTTATGCGACGGCCGAGCTGGGCGTGATCGCCTACGAGAGCGAGGCACGCGACGGCATGATCGTGAACGAAGGGCGCATCCTGGAGATCGTGCGCCCGGGCACGGGCGAGCCGGTCCCGGCTGGCGAGGTCGGTGAAGTCGTCGTGACATCGTTCAATGCCGACTACCCCATGATCCGTCTCGCTACCGGAGATCTCTCCGCCGTGCTCAGCCGTCAGTCCAGTTGCGGGCGCACCAATATGCGCATCGCGGGCTGGATGGGTCGCGCCGATCAGATCACGAAGGTCAAAGGGATGTTCGTGCACCCGGGCCAGGTGAACGAGATCGCGCGGCGCCATCCGCAGCTCGGGCGCGTGCGCCTCGTGGTAACCCGCGCGGACGAGCAGGACGCGATGACGTTTTTTGCCGAATGCGCTGCTGCTTCAGCCGACTTGCAGACGGCCGTGGCCGCAACCCTTCAGGCGATGACCAAGCTGCGCGGTCAGGTGGAGCTCGTGCCGGTTGGCAAGCTGCCGAACGACGGCAAGGTAATCGCGGACGAACGCCCGATGGGGTGAACCCCTGGCGCGTATCCCGGATGAGCGACAGCGATATCCGGGCCGTTTCCCGGCATATCGCTCCGCTCATGCGGGCTAGATGCTTCGGGGACGGATCCTTACCGCCGGTGTGGGCCCCAGGGGCCGGGTTCGCTTTCGCCCGACGAGCCGAGCTCGACTGGTGGTCGCGTTGGCACGAATGGCTTCTCCTCAGCCGCGCTTTCCTCCGCCTGTGTAGATGCCTCCGTTTCCTCTTCCGCCGGCAAGGGCAACGGAATCGGGCCGGGATCATGGCCGCCGGCATATTTGACTAGCGCCGCCACACGGCTGTCGATCGAGGGATGCGTGTCGAAAATGTTGGAAAAGCCCTCGCGCGGGTTATCGAGGCACATTTCCATCACCGCCGAGGTAGCCCCGGGAAGCTCGCCACGCCCCTCGATCTTGCGCAGCGCCGAGATCATCGCATCCGGATTTTTCGTGAGCTCGACCGAGCCCGCATCGGCAAGAAATTCGCGTTTGCGGGAGAGCGCAAACCGGATGACGATCGAAAGAACCCAGGCCAGCGCAATGAGGGCGAGAGCGATGATCATAGTAAGTCCTGCCGCCCCCTTGCGTTCATCGCGATCGCTTCTCCAGCGCACCCCGCCCTGAAAGATGAGGCGGAACACCAGCTCGGCAAAGAAAGAAATCACGCCCGCAATAATCACCGCGATCACCAGTAGCCGCACGTCGCCATTCCGGATGTGCGTGAGCTCATGGCCGAGCACCGATTCGACCTCGGCATCCGAGAGGCTGTTGGCGAGACCGGACGTGACCGTAATTGAATATTGCCGGTCGTTCATGCCCGTGGCGAAGGCATTGAGCGCATCGCTTTCGATCAGCCGCAGCTTCGGCGTGGTGATCCCGCGCGAGATGCAAAGATTTTCAAGCAGGTTATAGAGGCGGGGCGCCTCGCTGCGCGTGATCTCGCGCCCGCCGGTGACTGCATCTATGAGCTTCTGATGAAACCTGTAGGCGATGATAATCCAAAGCAGCGTGCCGAGCGTGGCGAATGGTGCCGCGTAGAGTGTATCGCTGATGGCACGCCGCATCAGCGCATCGATGGAATCACCCGAAGTGAGTCCCTCGCCTAACAGCGCGCCGGCGAATACCAGGAGATAGACAAGAAAAAACAGTCCGAGAATAAGCGCGACGGATCGGCGCTTGTTCGCCTGGATATGCGTGTAGAGCCCGTACGCGGCCATGCGGTCATCGAAGGTTCATGCGTCGACAACTCCCAGTCTCACTCCGTCATCCTGAGGTGCTCGGCGCAACGCGCCGAGCCTCGAAGGACGACGGCCGCCGTCCCGAGCCGCATCCTTCGAGGCTCGCTCGCGACCCACGCACGCACCACAGGATGTAGGGTAAAAATTGGGGGTGCGGTTTTCGTGCAGAGAGGACACC
>JBKPOZ010000003.1:0-7020 GCA_046733355.1 Pseudomonadota bacterium
GAATTACAGGGTCGAGTAGAGCCACTTAGGCTCGGCCTAGCTGTGGCTCGGATTTATGTGCCACACCGGCTCTCATTGAGCCGCCCCGCCATTTCAGGCGGTCTTCGCGATAGGTGTTGCTGCTTTGGGGCGGCGCAGCGCAGCTTCATCAACTCCTCGGCGGTAACCGCCAGCACAAGCACGGACCAGAATCCAGACACGCAGCTCTGGTGGTAGGATCGATGGAAAGCCCGGCGCGCCTTCTGCACTCCTCCGCGCTCGTGCGACACAGGTCGGCTGTGCATCAAGCCCGATGACGGCTGGCACATCAAGCGCCTCGCTGGCCCTTTTCTGACGCTCGTCTGAGCGAAAGTTGCTGCTCAGCAACTTGTCTAACCGGCGACCCAGAATGGTTTTGTGCGGGCTAGCAAAAACCGGTCAATGCTCGATCCAGTCAGCACATTTCTCTACCTGCCCGTCGGGTCCCCATGGCATGACTGGAACAGAGGAGGTCGAGTTTTTCGGCGAGCCCTCGATCAGCTTGTCCGAGTATACCATGTAGACCAAGACGTTCCGTTTAACGTCGCACCCTCGGACGATCTGCATCTTTTTGAAGAATAAAGAGCGGCGGTGGCGAAACATGTCCTCGCCCTGAGAGAATTTCTTCTTGAAGTGAATTGGTCCGACTTGGCGGCATGCCAGCGAAATATCCGAAACCTCCTCCGCCACACCGATCCAGCCAGTTAGACCACCTCGCTCAGGAACCGTGAAATGGCATGCGACGCCCTCAACATCAGGGTCGTCCAGGCCATACGTCGCGAGCTTGTCGTTCGGAGTGACCCACTTGAACACGGTTGACCGTTTAAAGATCAGGTCCGGTTCCTCAGCAGCGTAAGTTGCCCTCAGCGGCAGACCAAGCAGCACCGACGCGACTACCAGAGCCAGGAAGGCGAACCGGAACAGGTATTGGGACATCGATCTCTCCAGGACGGGCATCTTGGCCACCGAAACAGAGATGGCCCCCGTTTACGGGACTGCAAGACGGCGTTGCAGCTGCACGATACCCTCCCGCGCTATCGGGCGTCAGGTCGACCAGACCATGACTCAAGCATCTGCCATGACGACACCTATGCTCCGCACCTTGCGGACACGACATCTCCCAGCTTCCGATGCGATCCTTTTGCACGCGATGTGGCCTAGCGACCCGACAGGGCGTCAGCACCTGGCATTCGTTGACGGACGGTGCCGCACATGTTGCCTTCGAGCGAATAGAAACTCTCGGCCCGTGCGATATCGATCTTTCGAGGCTCAACCCCACACCCACGCAATCGCTGTGTACGCTTCGCGGCCACTGTCACCAGTGGTCACGCAACACTCGCTACCAAGCGGACGCTACTCCTTACCTGGGCCGGGCTTTCACCGGCTGGATCGCACCAGCTTTGCCTGCCGCCTTCCACTCACTCGATCACCTCGTCGGCGCGGGCGAGCAGCGCCGGCGGAACGTGCAGCCCCAGTGCCTTGGCGGTCTTGAGATTGATCATCAGCTGATACTTGGTCGGTGTCTGCACGGGTAGGTCGGCAGGCTTCGCGCCCTTGAGGATGCGGTCCACGTAAGCCGCCGCTTCCCGGAATTGGTAAACGATGCCAGGTCCGTATGCGATCAGGCCGCCCCTGGCGACGTCGTAGTGGACAGAATAAACAGCTGGCAACTTGTATGTGGCCGCAAGTCTGATGATTAAATCGCGATGAAGGGACGCAGCGGTCTGCGTCACGATCAGACCGCCATTGGGCGAGCGGGCGAAGGCGGCAACGCTGCGTTCGATTTCGCCGGGATCGCGAATGTTGATCGGGGTGACCTGAAGGCGCAGTGACTGCGCTGCATTCTGGAGGGCGGCGAACGAGGCGATTCCGGCAGGATGAGCGGCATTCCGGATGATAGCCACTCGCATCACGTTCGGCACAAGCTCCTTGAGGAGTTCCAGGTATTTTGCAGCCAAGCTATATTCATAAATCATGAAGCCGGTGACGTTGCCGCCCGGACTGGCCAAGCTGTCGACGAGGCCCGCACCGACCGGGTCGGCGACGGCCGCAAAGACAACAGGTACAGTGCGGCTCCTGTGTTGCAACGCCATCACCGCCAGAGTGCCGCTGGCCAAGATGATGTCCGGCGCGAACGCGACCAGTTCCGCAGCACATTTTCCGATCGGGTCCGCATTGTCCTCACTCCAGCAGGTGTCGATCTGCACGTTGCGGCCAATGCCCCAGCCCAATTCCTGCAGACTCTGGTGGAACGCCGCGGCCCGGTCCTGGCCTTCTGGATTGTCGGAGGCGCGGTTCATGAGCACGCCAATCCGGCGCAGGCGTTCGCCCTGCTGCGCGCGTGTCACAAACGGCCACATCGCAGCCACTCCGCCCAGCAGTCCGATGAGCTCGCGCCTCCTCACTCAATCACCTCGTCGGCACGCCTGAGCAACGAGAGAGGCGGCATCAGGCCGAGGGCTTTGGCCGTTTTCAAATTGATGATCAGCTCCATGTTCGTAGCCTGCTGGACGGGCAGGTCGCCACGCTGAGAATGGGTCCGCTATAGACGACGGCCCGATAACGTCCTCGCAGAGGCCGTCGGAGGAGCCCCACAGTCTACCACATCATTCAAATAAATGACCCTTTGACGGTGGGTCGTCTCCAAGATTCAGCTTGCAGGCATGCTTAAAGATAATCGGTCCCTCACCCTGCATATGCAGCAGCTCGATAAAGTCCCTCCGTTTCATGCAGAATTGCCTTCGTGCCACTTCCGGACTCCTGCAACACAGCAAAGCCGTCATTCGATAACTTCATCGGCTCTCACCAGAATCGTTGGCGGAATACTAAGCTCCAATGCCTTCTTTCACATTTACGACCAAGTCGCAAAGGGTGGGCTGCTCGACTGGTAAATCAGCAGGCGACGCCCCCTTCAAAATCTTATCTACGTAACTTGCGGCACGCTTATACCTCTCAAAAAAGCTTGTGCCGTATGCCATAAGACCTCCCGCACGAGCAAAACTCCTCCGTGCACCAACCCTTCGGGAGCCGGTCTTCTAAAGCGAGCCTCGCGAGAGTTGAAAAGTTCGATTCAAATACGGGTTCACCCAGAATGATGAGTGCATCGGTGCCCTCCTTGCGGATTGATGCGAAGGCGGTTGCAAACTCCTCCTGGCTGCGCGCTTCCACAAGGTGAATATCGATATTGCTTGCCTGACGGGCAGCTTCTACTTGTCTAAGCTGAATTCGCTGGAAAACGACGTTAGCCGGATTCCACAGGGCCGAAATGCGAGAAGTCTTTGGCGCGACCTCCCGAAGCAGTTCGATTTGCTTGCCGACCAAATCGGCGGCTACTGAGGAAGTGCCCGTGACATTACCGCCAGGGTGCGCAAGGGACCGAGTGAGCCCAGCTCCGACTGGATCAGCAACGCCTATCATAACAATGGGGATTGTCGCACTTGGCTTCGATAGCCGCTTGCGTGACATATGCGACGATCACATCAAAGTCGCGGCTTACAAAGGCCTTCAACATAGCCGAGTTCCTACAACCCCTGCCGAAATCCTTCGACCCCACCCTCGTCAGAGCGCTCGGGGCTTAGCATCCCACTTGCGGGATGCGATTTCGCTGTTGTGAATGTGCTGAACCTACGCCCGTAAGTGCAACCAGCGAACTGATTAGAAACTCTCGCCTTTTTAAATGAGCGGGCATAGCGCCAGATCCTTGCAGGCTACTGTGTCTCCGAGCGCGACAAGAAAATGCCGCCCTCAATGAACTCGCGCCATCTCACTCGATCACCTCGTCGGCGCGGGCCAGGAGCGTCGCTGGAAGCTCTAGATCGATCGCCTTCGCCGTCCGCAAGTTCACCACGAACTCGAATTTTGACGCTTGCTCAACCGGAATATGTCCAGGCTTGACGCCCTGTAGGATCTTTTTGACCTGGCTGGCAGCTCGCCGATAGAGATCGTGAAAGCTTGCTCCATACGCTATCAGACCACCTGCATCGACCATTTCCCTTAAACCGTGGATTGTCGGCACCTTGTTGATGATCGCAAGCTCCGCGAGCTTAGCTCTGAAAGTTGTAAACTAAGTATCATCCCCTACCACCAGCGCATCAGCCGCCTGCGCGGCGACGAGCAGCTTGTCCAGATCAGTGGGGTGGCGCTCAGTAAGGACTTGCAGCTCGATGTGTAGCTTCTCCGCTGCAGAGCGCCGACTCTTCTACGTAATGAGGGGCCGTTGGACTAGACTCACGCACGAGGATTGAGATTTTCGTGAAACTGGGGAAGAATTCTTTGATCAACTCAGTCGCTTTGCCACAAGATCGCCGCTGATGGTCGTGAGTCCCGTCACGTTGCCACCCGGTCGAGCCAGGCTCGGGACCAGTCCTGTGGTAACTGGATCGAATGTTGCCACAAATACTACAGGAATCTGACCTGCAGCATCTCTGGCCGGGAAAACAGAGGTGTCCCAGCAGCAAGAATAATATCCGGTTGGGCGCGTGCTAATTGGACTGCCGTTTCCGGTATTTGCACCGACGTCTTAGCCAAGGCGAAGTCGATTAGTACGTCTCGGCCTTCAACCAAACCCTGTTCCTGCAGCCCATCCCGGAAGCCGCCGATATAGGTTGCAGGTGGGGGCCCGACGCGAAGGAAACCAGTGCGCCTAGGCTTCGCGTGCTGCCCCACGGCCCGTGTAGGCCCTGCGACAACTCCACTACCGAGGAATGCTACAAAATCGCGTCGCCTCATGCGGCAACCTCGCTACCGACAAGAAGCCGTGAAAATAATATCAACTTTCACGGCCCCTAATAGTGAGTATTGCATTGCGCAATTCGGAGGGCTGGGTAGTCCCGCATTGGGTCACAACGGCTGTCCCAAGTACCTCCGCAGTGAGTCAGGTTCACCCTAATGAGCGGACATCAAGCAATATGTTCGGTAGGTCGCATCAGTGCCACAAGCGGCTGTGAGCAGATGCAACATCAGTGCTTTGTCTGCTTCACTCAATTACCGCGTTGGTAATGGCAAGCAGTTTGTCTGGAATCTGAGACCAAGCGCTCTGGCAGTCGTCAAATTGATCACGAGATCGAATTTTGTCGGCTGCTCGACGGGGATATCGCCGGGCTTCGTGCCACGCAGGATCTTGTCGACCATGTCGGCCGCACGCCGGAACAGGTCCGGGATATTTGCTCCATAGGATCCCTCGATGGAGCGCGCAATGTCCGCCGCTTGACGAATTTCGAGCGTAGTAACATCGAGCCCGAGCGCACGGGCCCCGCTGCCTGGGCGTCATGCATCTCAAGCGCGCCAATGGAGCTGGCGATGTTGGCCATGATTGCGAGCCGGTGAAGGCTCGGAACAACCTCTCGAAGAGGTCGATTCTTTTAGCGACAATGTCGGCGGATTGGTTGAAAGGCCGGTCACGTTGCCACCCGGTCGAGCCAAACTTGTTATTAGGCCATTGGCAACCGGGTCCCCCGCCGTCCCAAACACGATGGGAATGACCGACGTTGCCTTCTTCGCCGCGAGGACTGCATCGGTTCCGGCCGTGAGGATAATATCGGCCTTGAGCCGAACGAACTCGGTTGCAATTTCAGCGAAGCGCTCGCTCCTTCCCTCTGCCCAGCGATACTCAATCGCGACGATGTGGCCTTCGATCCACCCGTGCTCACGCATGCATTCAACGAATGCGGCAGTCCAGGTGCTCAGAACCTCGTATTGCTATTGGCTTGTTTTTTGGCGATGCCGACTGTCTAATAGACAGCTGTTCTTCCGGTCGAGTCACTTCGGCAATACCCCTATTTGCTTGAGAAACGATAGTACGTCTTTTTCAGCCCATTTTTCGACCAGCTTACCGTTCGCAATCCGGTGAATCGTGATCGAAGTCAGGTGTAAGTCATTTCCGGTCCGCGGAGCGCCGGGAAGGTCGCCATCATGCTTTCCATATGAGGTCATGCGCGTAACGACCTTATCCCCTTCGGCGATTTGATCCTCAATATGATGCCGCCCTGGGGTTGCTTTCCAGAATAGTCGAAATGCTTGCTTTAGACCCTCTCGTCCCGCTGCGAGATTTGGAAAAGGTGGCGGGTTGTGATCGAGATACTCTTCATCAACGAGCTCATCCATTGCATCGATGTTGCCCTTGTCGATCTCCTCGTAGAATCTTCGGACTAAGCGTTTGTTTTCTTCTGACATGAGTTTGTCTGCCGATGGATTTTTGAAGACCGAAAACGAGCTGCTCGACCGTGATGTTTACGATAGCGGCAGCTGCCGACCTCGTAAGACGCCGTCAAGCAAAGGGCCCCTCGCGAAGCGCGCGAACAGAACCGAGGGGGCGAGCTCCTGCCTGAAGCTGCCGCCATGCATGGGTGGATCCACGCCGGGTCGAGCTGTTCGATTCTAGCAACGACCTGCCGCACCGGTTTCTCGTGAGCGAATATTCCGGCGCCTCATAAAGGGCCAGCATCTCCTGCGTGAGGTCCTGGCTTATTACCGGCGGCTGGTCGCCTGGCTGAATGAACAAATCTGCGGGAAACAGACTACGTGTTGTTTCCTTTAGCACCATCAATGAATCCCAGTGATGCACCTGCAGGAGCGGCTATATCGGAAACTATAGCGCTGCCGGTGCATTGTTCTTCTGCGGGATGCGAGCGGCCAGTAGTCGCGTAGAACACTGGCCTTGGGGTCACGACGGACCCAGCGCCACGACAGCCGCTCGATCCCGTGCGAGGGGAACTTAGCCAGAAAGCCGCCCGGCAGTGAAGCCGAGCGGCTAAGTTGGGATAGAAATGCCACCCATGAAGTGACGCAACTATCGAGCAGCAAAACGAACCATCAGAGAAGTCAATCTTTTTTATGGGACGCATAACGGACCTTTATTGATCGCGAGCAGATCGGCGAAGATGGATTCGGGCTATCGCCACAAACGGCTGCTGTTGCAGGAACGGCTATAGGACAGCTATTCACTGACCCTGGGATGCGAGCGTCAGAGGAGCGAACGAATGAGCGAACGAATGACCTATGACC
>JBKPOZ010000004.1:0-8198 GCA_046733355.1 Pseudomonadota bacterium
TTTGTTGTCGGCCCCGAGCAGGCCGTTGATGTGGTCGCCATGCATGTGGGAGATGATCACCGTGTCCACGGCTTTGGGATCGATGCCGGCGGCGGCGAGGTTGGTGTGGAATTGGCCGGCTGCGCCCTTGCTCTGTTGATATGGAAAGCGCGCCGTCAGGCTGCTTCAGCTTGCTGCATTTGAGCGTTGAAAGAGCTTGCGAGACGCGCGTTTCCTGCGTTTTCAGTGCATGATCTTACTTCAGCTTGCGCCACCCGCAATCCCGCTATAGTGTTACTCGGACCCGTTACTTTTCGCGATCCCTTAGGGGGTAACCAATGTCCAAGTCGAAGCGCCTCACCGACATCTCCGTCCGCAACCTCAAGCCACGCAAGACCGCATACGCCGTTCCGGACGGCGGCTGCGTCGGGCTTTATGCGTCTGTTCAGCCGAGCGCCCGCAAAAGCTGGTTCACCATGTACCGCATCGACGGCAAGCAGGCGAAGCTCGGGCTCGGCCGCTTCCCGGACGTGAGCCTCGCGACTGCCCGCAAGCTTGCCATCGATGCGCGCGAGAGCGCCGCGAAGGGCATCGATCCGAGCGAGGCGAGACAGGCGAAGAAGATCGCGGCGGCGGTCGCAGCGGAAGATACCGTCGCCAGCGTTTGCGAGGCGTGCATCAAGTTCAAGGGATCCGAGTTGCGCACCGCCGATCAACAGCGGGCAATCTTGGAGCGTTTGGTCTACCCGACGGAGCTCGGCCGCAAACCGATCCGGGACGTGAAGCGCGACGACATCTTCGCTTTGCTCGACAAGATCAAAGCCAGGGGGCACGGTCGCATGGCCGACGTCGTGCTGATGTTGTTGCGGCGATCCTTCAACTGGTACGCCCTGCGGAAGAGCGACTTCAACTCACCGATCGTTCGCTCGATGGGGCTCCAGTACTACAACGCCAAGAAGCACCGTGGGAAGCGCACCCTCACCGACGACGAAATCCGCGCGGTGTGGAAAGCGACCGAAGATGACGCGCCGTTCTCGGCGTTCGTGCGATTTTTGTTGATCACGAGCGCACGGCGCAACGAAGCGGCGGGCATGAGGTGGCGCGAGGTCGACGAGAGCGGCATTTGGGTGTTGCCAGCGAGCCGATCGAAGACCAACGAAGAGGTCGTGCGGCCGCTGAGCAAGATGGCGCTCGCGATCCTCGAGGAGCGGCCCCGGGTCGCGGATTGTCCGTGGCCGTTCACGACGACGGGCCTCGGCCCGCTCAATTCTTTCAGCCAGCCGATGGCGCGGCTGCGCGAGAAGAGCGGCACGAGCGGATGGCGCTTGCACGATTTGAGGCGCACCGCTCGATCCTTGCTCTCCCGCGCTGGCGTCCTGCCTGACATCTGCGAGTGGTGTTTGGGCCATTTGCTGCCGCCGATGCGCGCGACGTATGATCACTATCGGCCGATCGACGAGATGCGCGACGCGTTCGAGCGGCTGGCAGCGCTGATCGAGCGGATCGTGCATCCGCCAGAGGGCACCGTCATCGATCTGCAAGAGCGCGCAGCGCGTCGCTGATTTCGCGATACGTCAAACGACGTTACTAACAGCACGCTTGCGCGACGTTGCACCATCTCGCAAAAGCGCTTATTATTCGAGTCGAGCCGGTCCCGCATTTCCTCCGGCTTCGACTCGGGGTGTATATTCCCCGCAGCAAATTGAGTGTGAACAGAACGGAGACCCGTATCTGAATCGCCCCGTGAATTTGGTTTGCCTCACCGTAGGGTTGCCCGATGATGGTGAGCGCCGGTCACTAAGAGCACAGAACGACTCCTAGTATTGTGGCCCTCGATGGAATGCAGACACTCGCGAAAAGTCGCGAGCGATGCAGGTCATCGGAGGGCTCCATGCCCACAACTTGGCTTCACCACCGCCCCGTGCAGCGGCGTTACGGCTATTCGCGCAACAGCATCGACCGACTCGTCAAACAGCAAAAGCTCCCGCCGCCCTCCTATCCGACGGGCTTCGCCCCGATGTGGGAGAGCGAATTGCTCGATCTTTGGGACGGTGCTGACGAGCGCGAGCGCAAGATTATCCTCGACGCTTGGCCGCGCTGGCGTGATGCTCTCGCCCAGATCGAGCGCGAGCGAGCCGATGCCGCGAGCGCTCCGGAGCCGCGCCGCAAGCGTCGCAAGCAGACGAAGCGTCAGCACCGCAAGGTCGTTAGCGAGCTTCGGGAAGGCGCGTGAGTGTCGTCACGCAAAGCGTCGGGCTCCATCCATCCCACCGATGGCGGAGCCCGAGCGGACGTTGATCATGCTGGCGAGCTGATCGGCCGCGAAGCTACTTCATCTGGATCGCTATTTCAACGCGGCCGCGTCGCCGCCAATTTTCAGCAAGCTAAAAAGCGGGTCACTGGGTCGCGATTTTTACAAATCGAGGCGCAGGAAACCCGCGCCATTCGCGGAAAACCGCAGCCGAAATTGACGCGAGTGGCGTTCAAGGTCTCGCGGCTCATGGAATTTTGTTCGCTGCGGGAGTTGCAGAATCAGACGGGGCATCACTATCAGGAATGGCCGCTGGTGGTGCTCAAGGAGTTGATGGACAACGCGCTCGACGCCTGCGAGGAGACCGAGGTTGCTCCGGTGATCTCCATCGCCGTCGGTCGATCCTCGATCACGATCCAGGACAACGCCGACGGCATCGACGCCGAGACCATCAAATCGGTCCTCGATTACAGCATCCGCGTCTCCAGCCGCGAAGCGTACGTGAGCCCGACTCGCGGTGCGCAAGGCAACGCGCTCAAGACCATTCTCGCCATGGGCTACGCGCTCGACCGCGAGCTTGCCGATAGCGATGCCGACGCTGTCGGCGTGACCGTCATCGAGACTCGCGGGACCACGCATCGCATCGAGTTCGCGGTCGACCACATCAATAGCCAGCCGAAGATCACCCACGTCACCACGCCGTCGCCGATCACCGTGGGGACCAAGATCACGGTCAAGTGGCCAAAGACCAGGCTGTTGGAATGGGCGGAGGGGGGATTCAAGAAGCTTGCCGAGTCCTATGTGTGGTTCAACCCTCATTTGACGTTGCGCGGGGTCTGGCACGGCAAGCAGTTCATCAAGGTCGCCGCGACCGATCCGAACTGGGAGAAATGGCGGCCGCGCAACCCGACCAGCCCCCACTGGTATAACAAGATGCGCTTGCAGCGGTACTTGGCCGCTCACGTGGCGCGCGACCGCGACCGCAAGCGCCATGGCACGGTGCGGGAATTCATCACTGAATTTCGCGGACTTTCAGGTACCGCCATCCAGCGCAGAATCCTTGAAGAGGTCGGCTGCGCGCGCCAGTCGCTTGCCGAGTTCTTCGGCGTCGAGAAGGTCAATCGCGTCGGCATCGCCAAGCTGTTGGCGTCGATGCGCAAGCACAGCAAGCCGGTCGACCCGAAGCATCTGGGCATCATCGGCACGGACCATCTTAGGCAGCGTTTCGTGGCGGCGGGCGGCAACGCCGAGACGTTCAAATACGACCGGCGCAAGGGCATGACCAGCGAGGGCATCCCGTACATCATCGAGTGCGCTTTCGGCTTGCACCAATCCGCTTTGACGGACGGCGGCTCCAACACTGTGCCTCGCAAGCTCATCACTGGTGCGAACTGGAGCGTCGGGATCGTCAATCCGTTTCGCGCCTTCGGAAGGACCGGGGAAGGGTTGGAGACGACCTTGTCGAAGGTGCGCGCCGACTCGCGTGCAGTGATCTGCGCCGTGCATCTGGCATCGGCCCACGTCCAGTATGCCGATCGCGGCAAGAGTTCGATCATCCTCACCGACGATGCGGAGCAACCCGATGACTAAGAAGCCACCGCGTCCGCGCAATATCGCCGACGACATGGTTGCATCGCTCGAGACCGTGACCAGAAAATGGACGCGGCAGAAGAAGTCGGAGGAGCGGCACCCCGGCATGCGCCGCTATCGCTTCTCGCGCATGACCAGGGAGCCGCGGACCTCGCAGAAGGACGCCGCGTGGCAGATCATGGAGGAGGCGTATCTGGCAGCGAGCGGCGGCGGCAGGCTGCCTGCGATGGCACGGCAAATCTACTACCAGGCACGCCCCAAGATCATGGCGATGACCGAGGACAAGGAGCTTGCCTACGGCTACTTCTCGCAGACGCTGCTGCCGGATTACGTCGAGGAGCACGGCGTCGCTTGGAAGGTGGTCTACGACGCACGCGGCCACTTCGAGGAGCCGCACACCAACCGGCGCATCGGCTGCGGGACGATCGAGGTCGGCAATTACCTGCACGCGATCAAGAGACCGAGAGTCAACGGGTTAGCGATCTCCGACGCAAATGTCAGCGTCATCGGCCCGTCCGGGGGCATCAGCGGCGTGTTGTTCTGCGAGAAGGAAGGGTTCAACCCGCTGTTCAAGGCGGTCAACCTCGCCAATCGCTATGACCTGATGATCATTTCGACCAAGGGCGTCAGCGTCACCGCCGCGAGGAAGTTAATCGACACCGTCTGCGGCGGCCATGACCTTCCGCTGTTCGCGCTGCACGACTTCGATGTTGCCGGGTTCATGATCCTCGGCACGCTCCAGCGCGACACCCGGCGCTATCAATTCTCAAGCTCATTCGAGACGGTCGACCTCGGGCTGCGCATCGGGGACATCGCAGGCCTTGAGCGCGAGCCCGCCGCAGCGACCAAGACCGCGCAGAGCATCCTGCGCGACCAATTGGACGAGAACGGCGCCACCGACGCCGAGATCACCATCCTTCTCAACGAGCGCGTCGAGCTCAACGCCATGACCAGCGACGCTTTGGTCGCGATGATTGAGCGCAAGCTCAAGAGCTACGGGCTCAAGAAGGTCGTCCCGGACGATGACATGCTCGCCGAGGCGTATCAGGAATTCCACCGCAGCCAGCAACTGCGCGAGAAGTTCGAGAAACTGGAGAAGGGATTCAAAGCGACCGGCATCAAGGTCCCCAAAAATCTGAGCAAGCGGGTGCGCGCAATTCTCACCAAGCATCCAGACCTGCGCTGGGACGACGCGGTCCAGAACGTGCTCGGAGCCCAACTGGATGATCTGCGCACGAAGAAGCAAAAGGCGAAAGAGAAATCCGGGGACTTCACCGACGCCGACGAAGACGAGGAGGATCAGGATTAGCCTGTGCGCTTGCGACGCGAATCCCGAAGCCAAATGCTGTGGATAACTTTTTGAAAGGTCGTGCGTGACTCTGCGCCGCGACTCGTTTACTGTTTGTTCCAAGGGGCTGGCGATTCGCTCGCGTGTGGCGCGAGTAGGGGCCACACCCCGCTTCCCCACACACCACGAGCCAGCCAGCCCCGTCGATCCCAGGGGATCGCACGACTGTTAGCGAGGAAGTGATGCGCAACGTGACGAAGGGGAGATTCTAAAACGAAGGGCGGCCCGGTTGACGAGTCCGGACCGCCCATGAACCTGTGATGAAGGTCCACGACGACACGGAGACCCTTATCGCAGTTCGGCAGAAATGTCGAGCGATCCTCTTCACGTCTGTGGAGAGCGCGGGAGTCTCCGGCATTAGCCCACCGTTCTGGCCGCGACAACAATCAGAACACACTGCGCTGGCGGGTTAGCGTCCGGCAGCGTCCAGAACCGCGAGGGACTGGGGCACAAGTCGCCGTCTGGGGACTCAGAGGTCGGTGCAGAGGCTTCGCATATGGCATCTCGGGAAGGGCCGCACTGAGCGCCCGAGACGCTGGAGCCCCGGCAGCAGATCGCGGATGCGCCCATGCGCTTTCCAGTTTTCGAACTGGCCCGATTTTCTGACGAACCAACCACCTCTGAGTCCACAGGCACTTCTCGAAGATTCGAATTCGAGGACTTTCAACGAGTCCTCTGTCAACAGAGAGACTCTCTCAGTTGAGGGATGCCAGCCGAGTTGCGAAAAACGCGAGTGCAACTGAAACGAGAGACGCGACGCAGAACAGGAGGCGACGATGAGCATCAAGGTCGCAGGCGGCTGGAAGAGTGCTGGACGCGGCAAGGTCATGTCGAAGAGCAAGCGCAAGCGTGCGCATGGCCGTTACCTTCTCAACGCGTCGCGGGAATATGCCAAGGCGATGGAGCGACGGGACGGATTAGCGGGCGGGGCGCCGCCAGTGCGCCACATCTACAACCGGGAGCGTGACGGGCGACGAAGCTCGACTGGCAACGTGCTCGACGCCGAACGCTGAACATTCACGACGAGCCTCGAGAAATCGAGAACGACGCTGCAAGCCGATGGCTGCGCAAGCACGAGCATGAGAGCGTCAACAGTGACGGCATGACGTGGGGCCCGTGGCGTCGGTTCGAGCGCGAGTTCACGTCGGGCTGGGAGCGTGACGGGCGCAGGCGGTGAGCGCGCAAACAGCGTGCTGCGCTGTCTGACAGCCGTCAGCACGCAAAACGCACGTCCGAGCGCCCTAACGTCAAGGCGCGGCATCCCACAGAGCGACCGCACAGAGCCCGCTACCGAAGCAAACGACAACACAAGCGACAGCCGACAGTAAGGAGGCTGAGAGATCGAGCGAAGCGAGCGCACGCGAAGCGCAGCACACACGCAAGCACGCAGGCATCGCGGCACGCGGAGATCAAATTCTGCAACTTGCAGAATATCGCAGCCAGCAGTCCTCCCGCGATCTCGACATCACAGCGAGAGCGAGAAACACGCGCCGCTTGCCAGACGGGCTCGCTTGCGCGCTCGCTGACATTGGTGCGCGTTACTTCTAAGCGCCTGTCGCCCCGCACGTATCTGTGGAGCAAGGCAGGAAGCCTTGTAGAATGCGGCCGAATCGTGCGACGCTCGGCGAAAGTAGCGATTCGGAGTAACGCGAATGCTGGGAAACACGCTCGCTGAGCGCTCGACGGCCGCGAGGCGCGCAGCCGCGTCGCGTGCTCCGACGACGCGGTCCAGGGTGACGAATCGGCCGCGCAAGATGGTGCTCTCTGGCACGACGACGGAGGGGCGCAGGCTTCTCGACATCGCTGACGCGCTGGCCGATGGGCTCGGCGGCTGGAAAGCGCTGTCCGATCTGATGGCCGCGAGAGTGCGGCGCGCTGCGGAGCTCGTGGTGCTTGCGGAAATGGCGCGGCGGGACGCGCTGACGGGCAAGGTGGTGGTCAATCCTGACACGCTCGTGCGCTTGGAGAACACTGCGGCGCGCAGTCTTGCGGCGCTCGGCCTGAAAGAGCACGAGCGCGACAAGCCCGCCTCCGGGCTCGGTTCGTGGACCCTGAAATGAGCGACAGCACGAAAGCCACACCCGCTGACACCAAAATGGCCAAGCCCGTCACGAATCGGCATGGGCGGCCTCGGCTGGGCGACAGGCCGCTATCCCCTGCCGAGCGGTCGCGCCGTGCTCGTGCTCGCAAGCGGCAGGCGAAGCCCGCACCGCCCATCGAGACGCAAATGGCGGGTGTTACGAAGGAGGCGGTGCTCGCCGATCTAATCGAATCGCGTGGGTTGACGAGCCCGCTGCACAAGTCCATCGCCGCCAAAATTGCGGACGCGTTCGTGAGGGATGATCCGAACACGGCGAGTCGATGGATGGACTTCCTGCCGCCGATGCGCGCCGAGACGGGGGGGCCGCCGACAGTGAGCGCGTCGGGCGCTCGCAAGCGCGTGCTTGAACTAATCTTGAACCGGATCGGGGCCGATCGGATCGAGCGCGCCGCTCGTGTCGAGGCCCATGATCCGACGCTCACCGAGCGCGAGATGTTGCAGTTTCGGATCGATCAGATTGACGAGCAAGTGGCGTCCAACCAGGGCGAGGAGGGTGACGAGCCCGACGACGAGATCACGGCGCTACGTGCCGAGGTCGAGCGGTTGCGCTTATTGGTCGGCGAAGCACTGCCGCTAGCCGACGATTAGGCGTCAACTGCGCTTTCAACGGAGCGGACGATTATTCCGCCGACATCGGCGATTACTCCGCCGGGTGAAATCGGCAGCCGTCGCGAGTCGCACTATCCGACGACGGCAAGCGCACCAAGCCGCCGGTCACGATCGACGCGAAGGCCGAGCGGTACGAAGCCCGAGACTGAGGCGTAGCGCGCACGAGGAGATCAGACACGCCTTGCCGGACCTAGAGGCGGATGGACCGTGGTTCTAGAAGGCAGCGGCGCACAACCAGGGCAGCCTATAAGCTGTCTCTTATACACATCTGACGCTGCCGACGAATATAATCCGGTGTAGGTCTCGGGGGGGGGGGGCGC
>JBKPOZ010000005.1:0-11353 GCA_046733355.1 Pseudomonadota bacterium
GCGCATCATCGAGATCCCCGAAAACGTCGAAAACTTCGTTAGCCGAGACACGCGCGTTCGTTTCATCGCTCACGTGCCGCCGGGTAGTATTCAGAAAGGACGGCAGCTTGCGATGAGCGGCGATCCCTCAGTTCAATGCACGGCTTGTCATGGCGCCGATCTTCGCGGCAAGGATGTCGTGCCGACAATTGCCGGTCGGTCGCCGACCTACCTATTCCGGCAGCTTTACGATTTCAAATCGGGCGCGCGTAAAAGTGCGAACAGCGAGACCATGAAGCCACCGGTCGAAAAGCTCACCGTTACGGACATGATCGCGCTAGCGGCCTATTCGGCATCGCTTCCCCCCTAGGACGGAACAAGTGACCTGCGCTCCCGGATTGGCGTAATCGAGTAAGATGGAATGCGGTCCTCCCTCGAACGTGGCGGCAAATGCATTTCAGTCATTTGAGGCGGCGCGACTTCATCAGATTGCTGAGTGGCGCGGCCGCGTGGCCGCTCCCCGCCCACGCGCAGCAGGCACCTGTGCCGCTAGTCGGTTTTTTCAGTGTTGGCTCATCCGACGGGTTCGCACCGCAGGTCGTTGGATTGCGCCAAGGCTTGAGTGAAACCGGCTATGTTGAGGGGCACAACGTGGCGATCGAATATCGCTGGGCGGACGGTCAGTTCGATCGACTGCCCGCCCTGGCGGCGGACTTGGTTCGCCGTCAGGTGGCCGTGATTTTTGCTCACGGCCCCCCAGCCGTGCTGGCGACAAAAGCCCAGACCACGCGCATTCCCGTTGTCTTCTCAATTGGCGAGGACCCGGTCAAAGAGGGACTTGTTGCGAGCCTCAATCGACCCGAAGGCAACGTAACCGGCTTCAGCAATTTCCAGAACCTCTTGGGCCCAAAAAAGCTAGCACTGCTCCGCGATACCGTGCCTAAGGCCGAGGTCCTGGCCTTCCTGATCAACCCAACGAATCCGAATGCCGAGCCCGATACAAAAGACGTGCAGACGGCGGCAGCAGCCTCGCTCTGGCGGGAGCTGCGGGTCTTTCCGGCCAGCACCGAGCGCGATGTCGACGCGGCTTTCGCTGCTATGGTCCAATTTCGAGTGGGCGCGATGTTGGTCAATGTCGATCCGTTGTTTATCGCCCGGCGGGAACAAATCGTGACGCTCGCAGCCCGCTATGCGATTCCAGCGTTGTATGATCGCCGAGAGTTTCCGGTCGCAGGCGGTCTTATGAGCTACGGCGCGAGCGAAGTGGAAGCGTTTCGCCAGTGCGGTATCTATCTAGGCCGAATTCTCAAGGGTGCCACACCGGGTGAATTGCCGGTCCAGCAGGCGAGCAAATTCGAATTCGTCATCAATCTCAAGACCGCGAGGGCCCTCGGCCTTAACATCCCGCCGGGCGTGCTCGCTATCGCCGACGAGGTGATCGAATAACGTTTCAGTTTGCTGCATCGCAGGAGTCGGGTTAAAAATACCCTAAATTGGGATTGTAAACCGCGGCGCCATGTTCTGCATGGTCGGATTTTATGGCCGAAAACTCCTGAAAACAGTTTCGGGTAGAACTCGCGTTGGACCAGAACGTCATTGCGCGCCTAGAGCAGCGTCTTGGACGACTGCATTCACGACTGCGTCTCGGTGTTGAAGCAGACCATGAGGCGCAAGTCTTCGGGCAGGGAATCAATTATTTCCACTTTGAAAACCTGCCCTGGACTCATTTCGCGATCCAGGCATGTCTTGCAATCACCGGCTTGTATGGCCGCGGATGCAGAAATGCGACGAAGATAGAGGTGAAATCTAATTACATCGCTTCTAGGAAGATCCCGCGCAGCTTCAACGGATTTTCGATCCTTCAGCTCAGCGATTTGCATGTCGATCTGAGTGTAAAGGCGATGGACGCACTAAAAAAAATCCTGCCAAGCCTTGTGTACGACATCTGTGTTCTCACTGGTGATTACAGGGGCCAAACCTTCGGGGCCTATCATGCTGCCCTTAATGGAATGGCGAGCATCTGTCAGCTCGTCAAAAAGGCGATGTATGGTGTACTCGGGAACCACGACACGATTCGGATGTTGCCTGCTCTTGAAGAAATGGGCATCCGAATGCTGCTAAATGAATGCGTTACTCTCAGTCGCGGCTCTCATCGCATTCATCTTGCGGGCGTCGATGATGCTCACTTTTACCAGGCGGACAACCTTGAAAGAGCCGCATCCGATATCCCGCCGGGGGAATTTTCCATCCTGTTGTCCCATACACCCGAGATTTATCAACAAGCTGCTCACGCCGAATTCGATGTGCTGTTGAGCGGGCATACGCATGGCGGCCAGATTTGTCTGCCAGGGGGAATACCCATCAGCCTGGATTCTGTGCTGCCCCGGCACCTCGGCTCGGGTCCGTGGAAATACCACAACATGATAGGTTATACGTCAGTGGGAGCAGGGTGCTCGATTGTGCCGGCCCGATTTAACTGTCCGCCTGAGATCACAATCCACTATCTGCAGTCGGCCTTGTAGCATTCCTTAGTATGGCTGTTGGCGAATATGCAGACGGTACAAACATGCGGGAACAAACAAATTGCTCACGTGCGCTGAGCTCGGAGCAAACTAGGCAGCCCACTATGGTGGCGCGGATAGTATTGCCTGCAGACCGACATCGTGGTGTCCATGGCCCTGAGGAGCGCGCCGTCCGCGCATGCGCTCGCAGCACAGCGCAAGCGTGTGCGGTGCTCGCATGCTCGTGGTAGCGGCGCCGCTGCCGCCACGTCTTACCGCGCTATAAGCAGCGCCATCAACCAAACTGTTTTTGTGTGCATGTATTGTCCTCCCTTCCCGAGCTTTTGCCGAGTGCGTCCTTTACTCACTTATCTCCTGCAGTTTGGCCCAGGCCAGCCACTTGGCCCAGTTCTCTTTCAGCTCGGCTTGCGCTTCCTCGAACGAGCCTGTCACGCCTGCGAGGCGCATCACCTCCGGCGGCGTCTGCTGCACGCCGTTGATCGCCCAGAGCCATTGCGTGGTGGTTGTGAACTCTCGCTTGTAAATTCGACCGACGCACAAATTGCCGCTCATAGCAAGCTGATCGGCTTCTGAATGTGCGCTGTTAGGATCGCGTTCTAGGCGGAGAGACATCTCTGGACTGGGCCGCTGAGGATTGGACGGGAACTGCGCCCATCTAGCTTTCTCGTGGTTGTCCGAGCAACTCTGCTCGGGGCGCGCCACGACGCGACCGAGCTGCGACGGCTCACTAAGAATAGCGCCGATCAGCGCTCGTACGCATCGTCGCCAAATATCTTGACTGCTACGAACGCCAACACAATACCAGCGGTCAAATACGCGAAGATGGACGAGCGCCGCCCCCGCGATCCCGCACATGACGGCGGAGAGCACAGCGAGCATCGCAAGCTGCCGTTGCTTCCAGCTCACTGCGGTCTCCTAAGCACTACCGCAAGTACTCCGATAGCACCCGTGAGACCCGCGAACACGCTGGTCGCTATGACATTATCCGCAGCAATGGCCACACCGCATAGAGCTGCGGAGAGCAGAGCAAGGGCGACAAGTTCACGCATACGCCAGTCCATTTGCGAACGCTCTACGCCGTTCAGAGAGCTGCTGATGCTTGCTGCGGGCGAGCAGGGGCGTCAAGGAGACCGAAAGGAGTGCATCATGGCGCGCCTTGATCGCTGCTGTGCTCGTAGTAGCCTCCAACCGTCCGATCTGCCGGTCGAGCAGCCCACCAAATCGAGCTCGTGGTGAATGCGAAAACGGCCAAAAGGCTTGGGTTAGAAATTCCACCGACATTACTCGCGATTATAGATGAGGTTCTGGAGTAGGCGTACGAGCAGTGCCTCACGCACGCGCCTGGAGCCGCTATGAGAAGGAGACCTCGATGATTACAGAGATCGTATCCTGGCATCTACCAGAAGGAATGAGCCGCGAAGATACTGTTGCCAAGTATCGCCTGAGCGTGCCTACGTGGCAGGCCAACGCCGATCTCATCCACAAGGCGTTCTTGTTCGATGAAGGTACGCGGCGTGCGGGCGGTGTGTATCTCTGGAAAAACGTCGATGCTGCGAAGCAGGCGCACGGTGAAGCATTTCGGCCATCCTGCGGTGTCTCAAGATCAGCCACCATCCTCAGCAGAGGCCTACCCAAGTCGGAGCACTCTGCAATATCGCCCCTAATGCGGGTGTGGGGCCGGGCTCCTGCAATTCCTGCAAGCCATTTGGCTAAGCTCTTTTTCTTCGTCCTTATCGGAATTGCGGTAATTTGGGCAGGTCTGCCTAAGGAAGCCGCCCCAAAGAAAGTAAGCCGCCCGGTGGTGAGCCGGGCGGCTAAGTTCGAGGGTGAACTCGGCCCGTAAACGCGCGTGCGCGAGTTGATAACATGATGCGATGGCAGAGCTGGCCGCCTCGCTAACCCGCCTTCAACATTTCGGGCTATCTCACGCTACGGCGGGCGTGAGGGCTGCTGCATTTACCCAGCCCCGGTTGCGTTCTGCGGCCCGGACTTTTCTTTTGCGTCCGATTTCCGCAGTTTTAGCCCGCTCTTGTGCCGCGCCGTTTGCTCACAACTTTACATCGCATTGGTATGCATCGAGTTGCTTGCCTCGGATTTGCTGTTCGGGCTCGATTAAGATGCTGTTTGATTTTCCGCACTGAGCACAGAGGAACGCAACAAGCCCTGGGCTGCCGCACATTGGCGGAATGGTTGCCACCTCTGTCATTTCCCGTTGACACCGTTTGCAGATTGATTGTGTCGGGTATTTCATTGCGGCCTCCCGTTGTCTTGATGGCAGGCAAGCGGTGCTCCGGTCCACTGGGTCGCTGAACCGGAGCACCGTCCCGGTGGGCGGGCTTTTGCACCTGACTTCACGCCCCCCAGGCGATGAGGATGGCGTCGCAAGACTGAATGAAATCTCAAAGAGCAAAACGAATGCACGCGTTTGGTTATCAGTGCGTTGCTAAATTTTGCATTCGGATGCCTCCTCCCCCGTGCAGATTGATGACAGGAATCCCAGAGCCGAGAGATCGGCGCGACCAACCGCGGTTGCGGCGCGCCCTTTCCTTAACCAGAGTACGTCTGCGGGGGCGCACCGTTTCCCTCAATTCCGAGTACCGCAAAGCTGACGCGAGATGATTAGCCCATGAGCGAAACCGCACTCGACGCTCAGCTCAACGGCACCTTCCAAAGGGCGACGGTAGTCGTACAAATCCTGTCACGTGACGGCACAATTATATCTCGATCGGCAGCTCGACTAACTTCACGAGCGCGGGGTTTTGCTCCCGCTCGGCACCTATCGGCTGAATTCAGCACGGCGACCGGCGTGTACGCAGACGAGCCGGTCGTAGCGAACTACCCTAGTGCGGTTGTAAGAATTGTCCCCGACGGACCGCAGACCTCGATGTAGGGCGGACGGTCGGGGGAGCCCCGGCAAGGGAGCCCAAACCAGAGCCCGAGCCAGAGAGCGCGATTTGCTGCGTCTGGGGATCCCAAGGGGGATCGCGGCGGTCGCAAGCGTGGCGGCTCTCCTGTAGCCTCGCGCCGGCCTCATCGACGAGCAGTGTCAACTCAAGTGGCGAGTGACCGAAGGGCTGCTTGGGGATCCGCATTGGAGTACCGAGTATGTCGTTTCCTACAGGTGTGGTTTGCGTGAAGTGCGGCAAACTGTTGGCGACCATGATCAAGCCGGTCCCGGCTCCTCCCAACTTGGAGTTTGCTTGCGCGGATTGCATCAGTGCGGCGGCAGAAGCGAAGAGGGTGACGCTTGACTCACTTGAGAATTGGCAGATTGTCATAGCTGAACTGCGCAACAGATAGAACGCGGTGGCTCATTTCAGCAGCCCTGCGGTTGCGAGCGCGATCAGCGCCACGGCTGCGACCTACGCAATAGGGCTCAAGGGGGCCAGATTGGGCGCAAGGCACTCATGTATGCGTCACGACTCGACTCGCTAGCGTCGAAAATCGTATACGCTGCGGCGCTATGCTAGTGCGTCCGAGTGATCTTCCGGCGGGTTTTATTGAGCCCTGCCTGCCGAGCTCTGCACCCACACCGCCGTCCGGCGAGCTTTGGCTTCACGAAATCAAGTGGGATGGCTTTCGCGTAATCGCGCGAAAGGACGGCGCACGGGTGAAGCTCTACAGCAGGCCCGGCAATGAGCTGACCGACCGTTTTCCCTCAATCGTTGAAGCCGTCGCTAAGCTGCGCTCGTATTCCTGCATTATCGACGGGGAGGCGGTCGCATGCAGAGCGGACGGAATGCCCTGTTTCGAACTACTCCGGGGTTTTGACAGAGACGAAAGCGTTTTCATGTGGGCCTTCGATCTGCTCGCGCTTGACGGGCAAGACATGCGGCGGGACCCGCTCGAAAGGCGCAAGGCCACGCTGGAAGGGATGCTGAGCCAAGCAGCTCTGGGCATTCGCTTCAATGAGCACATCACGTGCGAGGGGGACATTATTTTCCAGCGTGCCTGTGAGCTCGGGCTGGAAGGGATCGTCTCTAAGCGTAAGGACTCGCGCTACGTCTCGGGGCGGTCGCTGTACTGGATCAAGAGCAAAAACCCGAATGCTCCTGCGGTGAAGCGGGAAGCTCAAGAGGACTGGGGCTGATGGCCGAGAAGGAACAAGGTTTCGAGTCGATAACGCTCGGTCACATTCGCGGGCATCGCTGCCGCGAGCTACTTGTGTATTGCGGCTCGATCCAATGTAACCACGGCAGCGTCATGAACGCGGATCACTTGCCGGACCATCTCCTGATCCGCTCGCTAGGTCCGCGGATGGTGTGTGCCCGGTGCGGGCACCGTGGCGCGGACGTGCGGCCGGATTGGCGGCCAATGATGAACAAGCGGCACGTTTGAGCCTGGTCGCCCAAAAAGAAGCAGCCCCGGCTGGTTCAGGCCGGAGCCGTGCCGGATGCCATGCGCGCTGCTTTCCCGTTCACCGGTGCTGAACACATAGGGTGAGTGGTAAGCTCTGATTGCGATGCCTCCGCATCCTGTCCTTTGGCTTGAACTGCTGCTCAGTTCCTCGATGACGGTGGTCGGTGCCGCCAAGCGCTATGGGTGCAGCCCGCGTACCATTCGACGCTGGTGCCAGGATGCAGGGCTGGGATTGCCGGATCGGCGGCAACGTGTACCGGATCAGCATCCCTCTTTGCGATCTGTATGCAACTGGCTACCGCCGGACAGTGCGGGACTTCATCAACGGCAAGCCCGCAAGCGATCTTGTTACAGATGCGTTTGCCTATCACGGTGTGCTCAAGGCCCTGGCCGAATATCAGGCAAGAAAACTGAAGGGTGAGGCGAGCAAGCCTGTCAGAGCGACGAAGTCAGGAGTGGCATGAAAAACGCGGCCACCCGTAGCTGCCGTGAAAGGACGTCCCAAACTTGCCCGCAAAGACCAACTCTGGAGCCAACTCGGACATCGCTCAACTCCTATACTACACAACCGCGGCGCTGAGCGCGCCAGTGCAGCCGCATACCAGCGCAGGAACCGGACCTTGAAATGATCAGCCGTGATGTTACCCTAAGCCCGACGGAGCGAAGTCTTGGTATCGGCATTGTCTGCTGCGCTGGCTGGCGCAGTGTTCATCTTCAGGAGAACAATCGCGGGACTATCAGCAGCGGCCGCCGAAGATTGGGAGACGTGTACAAACGCTTCCGCCGACGCTGCAATCGCGGCCTGCACACGTGTGATCGAGTCCGGCCGGTACACGGGCCATGAGCTAGCTTCGGCCTACTACAACCGTGGCAATACGTGGACCGCCAAGGGTGATCTTGACCGTGCCATTGCGGATTTCAACGAGTCGATTCGCCTCGATCCAAAAAAGGTTGATGCATATAATAGCCGCGGCGGTACGTGGAGCTACAAGGGGGATCCAGACCGTGCCATTGCGGATTTCAATGAGGCCATCCTCCTCGACCCAAAAGATGGTAGAGCGTATAACAACCGCGGGTTAATTTGGCGTGCGAAGGGCGATCCGGACCGCGCCATGGTCGATTTCACGGAGGCGATCCGCCTCGACCCCACAAATGCCAACCGCTACAACAACCGGGGCTTGGCTTGGTTTGATAAAGGCGATCTCGACCGTGCCATTGCTGATTCCAGCGAGGCGATTCGCCTCAATCCGAAATATGCCGACGCGTACGAGGTTCGCGGCTACGTTTGGTGCGCCAAGGGCGATCTCGAGCGCGCCGCTGCCGATCTCAACGAGGCGATCAAATTGAGTCCGCAGAAGGCCGCCGAAGCGGCGCAATTCTGTACCCGGTTAACTCGATCAGGGCTTTAGCCGATTTCGATCCGGCATGTGAGCTGGCCCCAAAACGCCAAGGCATCGAGAGGCGCAGCCGACAAGTTATTGTTGAAGCAAGGAGGAGAGAATGTTTGCAAAATGGAGCGTTGCGTGGGTGATAGTTCCGATTGCGCTGACGATAGCGATACTGCCCACGTGGGGCCAGCAACCGTCGCCGACCCGCGTCCGTGGAACGATTGAGCGCGCCGAAGACCCCACCTACATCATCAAAAGTCGCGACGGATCTGAAGTAAAACTCGTGCTTTCGGAAAATCCGTCGTTTGCCGGTATAACCAAAGCTTCGCTTTCTGATATAAAGGAGGGCACGTTCGTCGGCATCGCTTCAATGCCGCAGGCTGACGGCACCTACAAGGCTCTGGAGGTGCTCATTTTTCCCGAGAACATGCGCGGAACCAATGAGGGGCATTTTGCGTGGGACCTTCAACCTCAGAGCATGATGACGAACGCAAATGTCGAACAAATGGTAACCGCCGTCGATGGGCGCACGCTGACTTTAAAATATAAGGGAGGAGAGAAAAAAATATTCGTTCCGGCGGAGGCTCCCATTGTGACCTTTGTGCACGGCGAAAAGAGCGATTTGAAGCCAGGGGCGAAAGTATTTGTGGTCGCTTTCAAGAGGCCGGACGGAAGCCTCGAAGGCCGGTCCTGGCGCGTGGGCCGCGATGGACTCACGCCCCCTATGTGAGCGTCCCCAAGCATGCTCGCGCTGGCCTGATGTGACGCGCCTGATAGCTGAATGCTTCCTGCGGTTTGGTTGGTTCGTTATATATCGAAATAGGGTAGTCAACAATTAGTGAGGGATAGATGATCCGACATACAATTCGTTGCAGCGCGCTCACGCTTGGCTGTGTCTCCGCTCTCGCCTCGACAGCGGGCGCGCAACTGCTCAACCACAAGGACCTGAGCGCTTCCATCGCCATCACGATCGCGCAAACCGCAATCGAGACCTGCAAGGCTAACGGCTACGCCGTGTCGGCGACTGTGGTCGGCCGCAACGGTGAGATCATCGTGCAAGTGCGCGGCGACAACACCGGCCCACATACGTTAGAGAACAGCATGCGCAAGGCGTATACCGCGCGCACCTTCCGTTCGCCGTCTGGCGATTTGGCCGAGCGCTTAAAGACCGAGCCGACGCTCGGGCTGATCCATCTCACCAACGTCATAGCCAACCGGGGTGCTCTACCAATCAAGGTGGGCGACGAGGTCATCGGCGCAGCCGGCGCTTCGGGCGCCCCGGGCGGCGAAAAGGACGAAGTATGCGTTCAGGCCGGGATTGACAAAGTGGCCGATCAACTAAAGTGAACGCGAATTAGGGCGCGCGGCCACATACCCGTTCCAAAAGGCTTCCCGCAGTTTTCACGCGTGGTCTTGCAGATGGGCACGGCCCTACAGGCCGTCGAATTGCTTCGATCACATGTTGAATGATGGTAGGGTGTAATTCTTGAACTGAGGGCCCGCACATGAAGCGGCGCGACTTCATCACTTTGACTGCTGGTGCGGCAATCACGTGGCCCCGTGCCGTCATTGCGCAGCCGGGTCCCGGTCGAGCATGGGATCAGATTTCTAGCAGTGCAGCTTCACGCAGGCTGGGCAACGCACGGCGATGTCTTCTCGGTAGTATCACGCACCGAACACGAGCTTAGTACCGGTATATGAGCGGATCACCTTATTGGGCAATTCCGCCTTGAGCATCTCGTAGAATGGTTCTCCCGTACAATGCACGATGTAGTCGACGTCGAGATCAACGAGTTCCTTCAGGGTCTGGCGGAGATAATCCTCCTGATGGGGGGCCAAGTGGGAGCCTCCAACGACTGCATGAACTTTTTGCACTCCCGATACCGCTATCGCTTGCTTCACTGAGTTCCCCACCCCGCGGTGTCCGCAGGACGTCGTGACCACCAGCCCGCGTCCCTTCACGTTCACGCAGGTTGAAATCTCGTGGTCGAACTCGTCCGGAGCCCAATCAATCGGGCAGCGGTCCGCCTGCATCTTCTCGGGGAAGCAGCCGAGACCGTTCTCGACGCCAACCTTCATGCGGGTGGGCGACAGCACGCGTTCGAATGTCGCCCGCGGTATGTGACCGGTGGCGAAGGCATGGTCGGCAATCAACGCCGGCCCTTCGGCGGTAATTACAGACAGATCGGCCTCCGCAATTGCCTTGCGATCGAGGGCGCCGAAATTGAGTGGCGTTGGCCCGGCAGTGAATTGACGTGAGCAGAAGCATTCCTGGCCGCCGATGTAGAGCGGCAGCTTCGGCTTGCGCTTCCCCTGCGTCGCCGCGAGGAAGCCGACCATGC
This sequence comes from Pseudomonadota bacterium, assembly GCA_046733355.1. GTDB lineage: Bacteria > Pseudomonadota > Alphaproteobacteria > Rhizobiales > Xanthobacteraceae > VAZQ01. The sequence goes on from JBKPOZ010000005.1 coordinate 10,591, forward strand.
CGCCGAAATGATCGTAATGGCCGTGGCTCAATACCATGGCATCGAGCTTCGCCGGATCGATATGGAGGATATCGATATTATTAAGCAGCGTCGGCGACGAATAGCCGAAGTCGATCAGAATGTTTCGCGTCTCATTGCCGCGCTGGGTCTCAAGGTGCATCGACAGTCCAAATTCGCTCAGGAGCACTTTCTCCGGCGGCTTGTCCGAAAGCGGAAATACGACCCGCTCAACCATAACGTCGCCGATCCTGCCGCTTGGGCTGAGCGCAAAATGGTAATTGTCCGTGACTACGCGCACCGCGGCGCGGTCGACTCAGGCACCTTGCCCGAGATGCTCTGTGCCTGCGCCGGTTTGGCACCGCCCAGCAATCCGGCCACCAGGCTGCTGAAGACCGCTGAACCACCACTGCAAAGAATGTCTCGCCGTCGAAGGCTGTTTTCGTAGGAGCTGGGCGACATGGAACTTGCCTCCGGTTACCTCCTCCGCCGGAAGATCACACACCTTTCCGTGGGTTTTGGAAAGAGACTCGGCGAGTATGGTTGGTGACCCGCCTGGGGGCCACTTATGTCAGGTTGGGGTCGATGCTGTTGAAAAATCCTAAACTGCTCGGCGTCAATTTGCCGGCTGTATAAAAATCTGACCGACGACTACCGATTCGGCCTGGCCCCAATCACGTTACCGAGGTCGCCAGCGAGTTTTTCTTCAGGCAGTGAGGTCCCCCGCATTTTTACACGAAAATCGCGTGTACGGCCAAAAGAAATT
>JBKPOZ010000006.1:0-7131 GCA_046733355.1 Pseudomonadota bacterium
GTGCTGGGTCCGCGTCGCCGCGCTCTGGCCATTCCAGCATCGACCATCAACCGCTCGGTTGATCAGCTCCTCGCCAAGGGCCATGTGTTTCGCGGATACTTGGGCGCGGGTCTGCAGGCCGTTCGCCGCGGACGAGCGGAGCACGACGCCCCGTCCTCAGGCAACGGAGTTCTGGTCGTAAGCATCGATCCAAATGGGCCGGCGGCGCGGGCGGCCCTCCTCGTGGGCGATATCATCACGGCCTGGAACGCAGAGCCGGTCGATCGCGTACGCGATGTGGTGCGCCTGCTCGGTCCGCAGAGCGCCGGCAAAATCGTGGAGCTCGCATTACTACGCGGCGGGGTGCCCACATCGCTCCAGGTCCAGCTGGGCGAGCGACCTATCACGTAGAAGAGCGGCGGAATGGGGCAAGACGGAAAACGGAAGGCCATGCTCGCGGTCGTGATCGTTTCTGCCGATCCTGCCCTGCGCCGCCGACTGGAAGACCTGCTGCGCGCAGATCGAGCTGTGACGATCGTGGGTGTGGCCGCTGAGGCGGCAGCGGCGCGCACACTGATGCAGCAAACACAGGTCGACGCGATCCTGGCGGATGCGGCGGCGGCCGCAGTAATCGGCGAATCGAGAATTGCGCAAACGAAGAAACCGGTCATTGTACTGCTTGACGCTGCCGCCGACGCGCAGTCGAGCCTTGAAGCAATTGGCACGGGCGTGCGGGCGGTGCTGCCTCGCTCAGCGGGAGGCGAGGAAATCGTTGCGGCGCTCCGGGCAGTGAGCAGCGGCCTCGTGGTCCTGCCGCACGAGCTCGTTCCGATGCTGCTCGATGGAGGCTCGCATGGCTTGGCGAAAGGAAACGGCGCCGCGCGTCTGACCGCGCGCGAGCTCGAGGTGCTGGGCGCCCTCGCCGATGGCGCCTCCAACAAGGCGATCGCGCGCCGGCTCGGCATCTCGTTTCACACCGCCAAGTTTCACGTTGCCGCGATTCTGGCCAAGCTCGATGCGGACAGCCGGACGGAAGCGGTGACGAAAGCCGCGCAACTGGGACTTGTTATGCTGTAGGGCTACTGAGCGCTACCACTTGCTTGGCCGCGCAACGCGCTCGAAATAGCCGATGCCAGCATGCCTGCGTGTTCCTACGAGCGCAAACATGGCGCCCTGCGGATCCGTGCATTGCAAAAACCACCGGCTACCCGGCACCTCGATCGGGCCGGCGAGGATTAGGCCCCCCGCCGCCTTGACGCGTTTTGCTGCCAGGTCGAGATCGCTCACGTTGAAGTAATAAAGCCAGAAAGGAACGGGTACTGTGTCGGGTTTGCTGAAAATGCCCCCCACGGTCACTTCTCCGGCGGCGAACAGTTGATACGTTCCCGCGGCGCCCATGTCCGTATCGGCCTTTCGCCAGCCGAACAGCTCGCGATAGAACTGCCACGCTTTTTGCCAGTCCGCCGCAAACAGCTCGTGCCAGCCGACGCGGCCCGGCGCGTTGATATTCGGGAGCTGGCGACGGTCAGGTTTGAGCCATTTCAGCACGGCAATCGTGGCCATCTGCGCATCGACGCCGACCGCAAATCGGCTGACGTTCTGGATTTCCCTGGGCGGCACATGAATGGCGCCGCCGAGCTGCTCAATGCGCTCGGCGCTGGCATCGACATCTTCGACGCCCACATAGCCGAGCCAGCCCGGCCTGAACCCCACCTCAATCGCCTCCCGCGGCAGGGCAGAGAGCCCGCTCACCGGCACGCCTTCCGCGGTAAACAGCGTATACGGAGTGCCGGGCGCAGCATCCTGCGTCCCCCAGCCGATGACGTCAGCATAGAAGCCGGCCGCGGCTTCCATGTCTGTCGTCATCAGCTCGTACCAGAGGAAATGGCCGTGCGAGCTCACGCGAGCATCCGGTGTAATTTTGCCGCGCAGAGCCGCTCCTGTGCGAACCTCCGGTAGACGTGGCAACGTGTTTTTCCCGCAAGAATGTGATAGCGTCCCCGTTCAAGAATATTCAAACACACCCCAAGGGAGGATGAATATGGCTCGCATACATCGACGCAAGCTGCTGCAGCTTTCCGGCGCCGGTGCGCTTGCGGCGAAAACCGGCGGCATTGCCGGCATACTTGCAAGTTCGAGAGCGCCCGCGTTCGCCCAGGGTACGACGGTCCACTGGCTGCGCTGGAACGACTTCGTCCCGGCTTCCGACGAGGTCCTGAAAAAGGAGATTCCGCCCGCGGCCGAGAAGGCCCTCGGCATCAGGCTTAACGTCGAAACGATTAATGGCAATGACCTGCAGGCGCGCACCACGTCGGCCATCCAGTCGGGCTCCGGACCCGACATCATTTGCGCCCTGAATAACTGGCCTCAGCTCTATGCCGAGAGCCTGGCCGGCGTGGACGACGTCGTCGAGGAGATCGGCAAGGCGCAAGGCGGCTTCTACGACGAGTCTCGCGCGGTCGCCAATGATGGAAAGAAGTGGTTGGGCGTGCCCTGGTGCGTGCTGGGCGCTATGATCGTTTACCGCAAATCGTGGTTTGCGGAAGCGGGTGCCAATTCGTTTCCGGCAACGTGGGAAGAATACCACGCGCTCGGTAAGAAGCTGAAAGCTGCCGGCCGGCCTATCGGTCAAACGCTGGGCCATACTTTCGGCGACGCGCCCACCTTCACCTATCCCTATCTCTGGTCCTGGGGCGGCAAGGAGGTCCAGAAGGACGGCAAGACGGTCGTGCTCAATTCAAAGGAAACGGTCGAATCCGTGAAGTTCATGATCCCGTTCTGGAAAGAGGCGCACGACGAAGGCGGCCTCGCCTGGGACGACACCAACAACAATCGGGCCTTCCTGTCGGGGACCATCAGCGCAACGCTGAATGGCGCTTCGATATATCTGTTGGCCAAGAGAGACCCGCAGAAATATCTCGACGAGAAGGGCAAGCCGATGTTCGAGGACATGGCGCACTCGCCCCTGCCCAAGGGTCCCGCCGGCCAGTTCGGCTATCACCTGCCCATGACGAACATGCTGATGGGCTATTCTAAGAACCAGAAAGCCGCGAAGGACTTCCTGCGCTGGATGACTTCGAAGGAGGTCTATCAGAAATGGTTCAACTCCCAGCAGGGTTATTCGGTTGGCTCGACAACCGTATGGGAGAATGATCCACTCTGGCAGAAAGATCCCGTGATGTTGCCTTTCCGGGCCGCAGCGCGCGCGGGCCGGTTCCCCGGATATGAAGGACCCGCCGACCGCAATGCGGCGGAAGGGCTGAGCAAGTATCTGGTCACCGACATGTACGCAAAGGCGGTGCAGGGCATGCCCGCCGAGGAAGCGGTGAAGTGGGCCGACGCAGAGTTCAGGAGAATCCACGGCGCGTGAGCGGAGCCAGTAGCCCGGATTGAGCGCGAGCGAAATCCGGGATGCGCTCACCCCGGATGTCGCTTTCGCTCATCCGGGCTACGGAGCGGAAGCATGGCGGTTTCCACCTACCCTCTGACCCAGCCTTACGCCCGCGCACCGCGGCGCGGTCCGATCACACGGCTTCTCGAGGACGAGCGCCGGCTCGCGCTCGTCCTCATGCTGCCCACTGTGGTGCTGCTTCTCCTCTTCATCGCCTATCCGTTCGCAAAAGGCGTCGAGCTTTCCGTCACGGACGCCAAGGTCGGCATAAGCGGCAGCTTCGTTGGGCTGCGCAATTTCGCCGATCTCGCGAGCGACACGATTTTCCAGAGAGCGGTCTGGAACACGTTCGTCTATACGGGCGTGACCACCGTCTTCAAGCTCGCCCTCGGGCTCTGGCTTGCGCTCCTCCTCAATCGGCATTTCCGCGGCAAGGCGGTGACGCGCGCCTTCGTCCTGCTGCCGTTCATCATTCCGACGGTGCTCTCCACCTTCGCCTGGAAATGGATGTTCGATCCGACCTTCAGCGTGATCAACTGGACGCTCTTTCGCCTCGGCCTGATCCACGGCCGCATCAACTGGTTGAGCGACCCCGACCTGGCGATGATCTCCATCATCATCGTCAATGTCTGGCGTGGCGTGCCCTTCTATGCCATCAGCCTGCTCGCCGGGTTGCAGACCATCAATCCCGAGCTGCACGAGGCGGCGGCGATCGACGGCGCGCGCGCGTGGCAGCGTTTCTGGCACGTGACGTGGCCGCTGCTGCTCCCCGTCACCATGGTGGTGGTGCTGTTCTCGGTGATCCAGACCTTTGCGGATTTCCAGCTCGTCTACGTGCTGACCGGCGGCGGGCCCGCCAATGCGACGCATCTGTTTGCGACCTACGCCTATCAGATCGGCGTCGGCACTGGGCTCCTGAGCGAGGGCGCCGCGATCTCGCTGGCCATGTTCCCGGTGCTGCTGATCGTGGTCATCATCCAGCTCCTCTACATCCGCCGGGTGGAGACGCTGTAGGGTGGGCGAAGGCGCGCGCAGAACGATCTATGGAGTCGGTGCACGTTTGAGCCCGCGCGCCGTGCCCACGCGGTCGGACGCGATGGTGCGCACGGCGCGCAAAGAACGCGCCTTTGCACACCCTACGAAGGCAGGCGCTGGGTCATGATTGAAGGAGCGAAGTGGCGGCGTTGGGTCTTCTTCTACATCCCGCTTGGGGTGTTCGTGTTCGTGCTGCTGTTCCCCTTCTACTGGATGATCGTCACCACCGTGCGGCCGGACAACGAGCTGTACCGGCCCTGGATGGCGCCCAATTACACGCCGTTTTGGACGCTGCACCCGACGCTCGAGCACATCACATATCTGCTCACCGAGACGCTGTTCACCACCTGGATGCTCAACACGCTGATCATCTCCATCGTCGCGACGTTGATATCGCTGTTCTGCGGGTTGCTCGCGGGCTATGCGCTCTCGCGCCTTAAATTCCCCTTCGCCGGCAGCCTCGGCACGGGCATCTTCATCACCTACCTCGTGCCCCAGACGCTGCTTTTCATCCCGCTCGCCGACATCATCCGCAACTTTCGCCTCGGGGACACGCCGTGGGCGCTCATTCTCACCTATCCCACATTCCTCATCCCGTTCTGCACCTGGCTGCTGATGGGGTATTTCAAGGCGATCCCGAAGGAGCTCGAGGAATGCGCGCGCATCGACGGAGCGACGCGCTGGAAGGCGATGGTCTACATCATCTTTCCAATCGCCGTGCCGGGCATTCTCTCGGCCGGAATCTTTGCCTTTACCCTCTCATGGAACGAGTTCATCTATGCGCTGGTGTTCCTCTCCTCGCCGCAGGAGAAGACGGTGCCGGTCGGCGTCACGTCGGAGCTGATCCGCGGCGACGTGTTCTTCTGGGGGCCGCTCATGGCGGGCGCGCTTCTCGGCTCGATCCCGGTGGCGCTGATCTATTCGTTCTTCGTCGAGCATTACGTCGCCGGCCTCACGGGCTCAGTGAAGGGGTAATGCAATGGCCCAGGTGACCATGCGCAGCCTCAACAAGATGTACGATGACGTGCACGCGGTCAAAGACGTCAATCTCGAAATTCGCGACAAGGAATTCCTGGTCCTGGTCGGCCCTTCCGGCTGTGGCAAGACCACCACCTTGCGCATGCTCGCGGGGCTCGAATCTATCACCTCCGGCGAGATCATGATCGGTAACACGGTCGTAAACAATCTACCGCCGATGGACCGCGATATTGCCATGGTGTTCCAGAACTACGCGCTGTATCCGCACATGAGCGTGTACGACAACATGGCGTTCGGGCTGAAGATGCGGAAGTTCGATCGCGGGGAGATCAGCAAGCGAGTGCAGGAAGCGGCGGAGATCCTCGGCATCCAGAACCTGCTCGCACGCAAGCCGCGCCAGCTCTCCGGCGGACAGCGCCAGCGCGTGGCGCTCGGTCGCGCCATCGTGCGCCACCCGCAGGTGTTTCTGTTCGACGAGCCGCTCTCCAATCTCGACGCGAAGCTGCGCGTGCAGATGCGTGTAGAGCTCAAGAAGCTGCATAACCGGCTGAGCACCACCGCCGTCTACGTCACCCACGACCAGGTCGAGGCGATGACGCTCGGCGATCGCGTGGTGGTGATGAAAGACGGCGTGGTGCAGCAGGCGGGCGAGCCGCTCGAGCTCTACAACACGCCTGTGAACCGTTTCGTCGCGGGCTTCATCGGCTCTCCGGCGATGAATTTCTCCACGGTGCGGATGAGCGGCGCCGACGGCGCAATGCGCGCGCACAATGCCGGCTTCGGCATCGATGTGCCGCGCGAGATCGCGCCGCGGCTTGTGCCCTACGCGGACCGCGACGTGATCGTGGGCATCCGACCCGAGGATCTGCGCCTCGCCAATGGCAGCGACCCGCCCGGGCTCTGCATCGACGCGGTGGTCGAGGTGGTGGAGAAGCTCGGATCCGAGATCCTGCTGGACATGCAGGTCGGCGGCCAGAGCATGGTGGCGGCGGTCGAGCCGAGCGTGCGCGCGCAGCATGGCGACAAGGTCCGCCTGGCCTTGCGGCCCGACCGGCTGCACTTCTTCGATACAACTTCCGGGGCGGCGATCTGAAGCCGCCACTTCTCGACGTCGAGGCTTTGCTCAAAAAGGCCGAAGAGTGCGACCGCAAGGCCTTGTTTGCAAAGTGGCCAGAGCTCAGGGACACGTTCATGGATCTCGCCGAGGAGTATCGGGCGCTCGCGCGGAAGGCCAAAGCATTGCACCCGCAGTGAGGAAGGGCGGAGGTCACGCCGAAGATCGCTGCTGGCGACTGCAGATGACGTGATAGAATAGAGCTGACGAGGAGAGCATGTCGGCCCGGGCTGTGGCCGTTGTTGCTTTATTTCCCCACAGTGTGAGCTGGTTCACACTTGAACAGCGCAGCCGGAATGAGATTACATGAGTTGCGCAAACGCAGCCGGCGAAGGCTGGGTACCGCAGAATTGCGGAAAAGCGCATAACCGCATGCCGGAGCCTGGGTTCAGCGACGCGCTTCGTGGTGCGGTACGGGCATCAAGGGAGAGGGTCATGACCGAGAATTCGGCGGTCGAAAAAACCTACATTTACATCGAGCAGGAAGACACCAACAAATTCAAAGTACAAACCGACCAGCTCGAACAAATCGGCGCGCAGTTACGTGGCAAACGAGAGTTCTCCATATTCAATTCTATTGTTCTGCCTCTGATCGTGAGTCTTGCCACCATTCTTTTCAGCTCTGCGTTCCAAT
>JBKPOZ010000007.1:0-9844 GCA_046733355.1 Pseudomonadota bacterium
AGATGGGACAGATGACTGATGCACCTGTCCGAGAAAGGCTTCATTCGGTGATTGGGCGAGTTCAGGCGATCGCCCTCGCACACGATCTTCTCTCTACAGGCCGAGAGACAAACAGCATTGATTTTGCTGATTATCTCAAAGCGCTCTGTGCGGAATTAGCTCCCGACGCAGATATAACCATAGAGGTGCATGCGGCTCATGCGCCCATTCCACTGGACAAGGCTGTTCCGGGTGGGCTCATCGTCAATGAACTCATCACGAATTCGTTGAAGTATGCATTTGGCAATGCGGGAGGCATTATTCTAGTGACATTTGATATTGTAACGAATGCAAGCGAGGCGTGCGTCTCAGTCGCGGATGATGGACTTGGCATGAAGCTCCCTCCGAAAAAAGGATTCGGACTTACTCTGATCGAAGGTCTCGCGCGGCAACTCTCTGGACGCATCGAGTATGTGGAAGTGGACAAAGGTACACGCGTCCGACTCTGTTTTCCTGTTGCATTTTAGTCAACGGCCTCTGCGCCGAGCGCCTTCAGGATGACAGCTCATCAATGCGGCCGGTGCAGCTTTGCGGGCGTGCGCGATACCGTCATGCGGCCGCGCTTGAACGCGTAAAGGACCGGGCTCAGCTCCGCGATCACCATCGCCGGGTCGGTGCCGTCAAGCACGACCAGATCCGCCGCCCTGCCGGGCTCGAGCCCATAGTCGGCAAGGCGCATGAGTTGTGCGGGTCGGCGCGAGATCATGTCGAAGCATGCCTGCATGTCGGCCTTTTTTCCGACGTGGCAGATATTCGCATAAAGGTTTGCCATGCGGATTTGCGAACAGTCGCCAAAGGGGGTGAACGGGTTGAGCACATTGTTGCTGGAGAGCGAGCAGTTGACCCCTTGAGCAACCAGCTTGTGCACCGCCACGACCCCCCGCGGCATGTTGTGATCATGTACATAATTGCGGCCCATCAGGAAGAGGTCGGTTGACGGCAGAACCGTAAGTGCCACGCCCGCATCGGCGAGACGCCGGGCCATGCGATTGAAATCGGCCATCGGCAGGCTCGTGGCCTTGGTGACATGGCCAATGGCGACGCGCCCGCCGTACTTGTGCTCGTCGGTACGCCGGCAGACATGCTCCACATCCATGTTCTCGGCGGTCGGTCCGAAGTCGAGATGCATGTCGATGTCGACGTCGAACTCGCGCGCCATCGCGAACACGCGGTCGATCTGTCCCTTCGGATTGGTGTCGGTGTAAGGAGCGGCGCCCACCACGCGACAGCCGCGCTTGAGCGCTTCGACCATCAGCTCGTCCGTGCCCGGATTGTTGAGCAGCCCTTCTTGCGGAAATACGCAGATACTGAGATCGATGGCCCAGGCATATTCCTTGATCAGCGGCATCACTCCTTCGAGGCTGCGCAGCTCCACACCCGGATCCACTTCAAGATGCGTGCGCATGTGCGTGGTGCCCTGCAGGATCGCCTTCTCGAGCGTGCGCTGGGCGCGTGCGTGCACATCCTCGGGCGTGAACGCCTTTTTTGCCTGCGCAGCCTCGCTGATGGCCTCGTCGAGATCGCCGCGTTCCGACTTGCAGCGCTCGACAATGGCAGACTTGTCGAGGTGAATGTGCGTCTCGACGAATCCAGGCGAAACCAGCCGGCCGCCTACGTCGAGGCTGTTGCCCTCGGCGGAGAGATTGGGGGCGATCGCGGCAATCCTGCCGTTCTCGATGGCGATGTCTACGAGCTCCTGCTCGCGCCCCAGCGCCCGCGCGTGCTTCAGAATGAGGTCCATTCTTTCAATCCTTTATGCGCCGAAATTCATTGCGCCGTGGCGTGCTCGCCCAGATAGGCGCGCGTGAGTGCCGCATCCGCGCGCATGGCGGAGGCCTCTCCCGCATGCGTGATCGTTCCCGACTGCAGAATATAGCCGCGATCGGCGATCGAGAGTGCAAGCGCCGCCATCTGGTCGACGAGGAGGATGGTCGTACCCTCCTCGCGCAGCTCGGCCACAAGATCATAGAGCGATTGCGTCAGCTTGGGAGCAAGGCCCAGGGAAGGCTCGTCCAGCATGAGCACGCGCGGTTGCGCCATGAGCCCGCGCGCAAGCGCCAGCATCTGCTGCTCGCCACCAGAGAGAAGTCCTGCGCGCTGGTGTTGTCGGGCACGCAGCGCGGGGAAGCGTTCCAACATTTGGTCAATCCGCACAGGTTCGTCCTTGCCGGGACGGGCGAAGGCGCCGAGCCGCAGATTGTCGAGCACGGAAAGCTCGGGAAAGACTTGCCGGCCTTCCGGAATGAGGATCAGCCCGCGCGCCACGATGCGGCTTGGTTGCAGCTCGTCAATACGCTCATTGAGAAAGCGGATCTCCCCGCTCGTGGTGCGCATGAGTCCGCTCAAGGTGCGCATCAGCGTGGTCTTGCCAGCGCCGTTCGCGCCGAGAACCGCGACCGCCTCGCCCTGCCTGACATCGAGCGAAACGGATCGCAGCACCGGCGCGGCGCCGTAACCAGCGGACACATCCTTGGCCGCGAGCACCGAAAGGTCCTCTGCTTCAAGCGCACGCGAGCGGCTTCGCGCGGTCGGGATCCCCTCTCCGATGTAGGCCTTGAGCACGGCGGGATCGCTGGCGACTGCAGCTGGCGGACCTTCAGCGATCTTGGCGCCGGCATCAAGCACGATGACCCGATCGGATATCCCCATGACGAGCTGCATGTCATGCTCGATCAGGATAACCGCGACGCCAGCGGCCGCAATCTGCTGCAGCAGCTTCCCGAGTGCCTTCCTATCGGTCGGATCGAGCCCTGCGGCAGGCTCGTCAAGCGCAAGCACGCGCGGACGCATGGCGAGCGCCCGCGCGATCTCGACGAGCCGCTTGTCGACGTGCGCAAGGGCGCCAGCGGACGCATCCGGGCTGCCGCGATAGCCGACGAACGCGAGCAGGCTTTGCGCCATGGCAACGTGGTCCGGATCGCGCTCGCGGGAAAGCAACGTAGCGGCTCCCAGCCTTCCCCGGCGAAGGCCGATCAGCACATTGTCAAGCACCGGCATGGTCGCGAACAGCTGGCTGGTCTGATAGGTGCGCGCCAGGCCGAGCCGCGCGATGCGCTGCGCCGGCATTGTTGTCAGCTCGGCATCGCTAACACGGATGTGGCCGGCGTCGGGCCGGTAGAATCCGCAGATGAGATTGAGCGCGGTGGTTTTGCCGGCTCCGTTCGGCCCGATCACGCTCGTGATCTCGCCTGCTGCGGCATCGAAGCTGACGTTGGCGAGCGCGCGCACGCCGCCGAAGCTGACCGAAAGCTGGCGCACGGAAACTCCGCTTTTTGCTTCGCTCGATCCGAGAAACGCGATGACGTCGCGCTGTGGCGCCGCGACCAGTGAGATTGCCCGTTTGCTGATCAGCGGCGCCAGAAGGCCGACAATGCCGGTGGGCGCGAGCCGCAGGACCAGCAACATCAATACGCCCACGAACAGCAACCGATATTCCGCAAGGAACGACAGCAGCTCCGGCAGCAGCACGACGACGATGGCGCCGATCAGCGGGCCGAGCACGGTATCGGCACCGCCGACCATCACGACCAGCAGAAAGAGGATGGACTGAAGAAAAGGAAACGATTCGGGACTGATGAAGTTGTTGAGAGAAGCGAACACGCCGCCGGCAATACCGGCCGCGATTGCCGATATCGCGAACGCAGCGGTACGCAGCAAGGTCGGATCGAGACCGATCGAGACGCTTGCGGTTTCCGCATCACGCACTGCCCGCATGGCGTGACCCCACGGGCTTTCGCTCAGCCGCGCATAGAACAGCAGCGCCAGGACAGTGAGGGCCAGCACAAGGAATGCGACCTCGCGCTCGCTAAATTCGTGAGCGAAGGCTTCCGGCATGCTGATTCCCATGAGCCCGTTCCAGCCGCCGGTGAGCGCCCCCCATTCGGCGGCGCCCTGCTCGACCACGAAGCCGAACGCAATCGTGACCATCGCCAGATAGGGTCCGCGCACGCGCAGCGCGGGAATGGCGAGCAGTATGCCGGCGCATCCGGCAACAATGCCGGCGCAGGGCAGGGCGGGCCAGAACGACCAGCCCGCTTTCGCCGTCAGGATGCCCAGCGTGTAGGCGCCGATCGCGTAGAACGCCACATGACCGAGTGAGATCTGGCCGGAAAGGCCGAGCAGCACATTGAGACCGACGCCGACGATGGCAGTGAGGCCGACAATCGCAACGATGTAGATGTGATAACCGTTGCCCTTCGCGATCAGCAAACACGCAAGCGCGATCGCGAGAGCAGCGGCGATCGCGGCACGGGCGCTCATACTTTTTTCACCTCGGCGCTGCCAAACAGACCATGCGGCCGCAGCGCCAGCGCCACGATCACCAGGGCAAAGGTGACGATCTGGCTATAGGTCGAGCCCAGCAGCGCGATAATGAGCGCCTCGCCCACGCCATAGACGAGGCCCGCAAGCACCACGCCCCAGGGATTGCCGAGGCCGCCCAGAATGGCGACGGCAAAGGCCTTGATGCCGAACAGCGTGCCCATGGTGGATGAGACGGTGAACAGCGGCGCAACCAGAATGCCGGCGATGCCTGCAAGCAGGCCGGAGAGGGCGAAGGCAGCAACAATCACGTGCTCGACGTCGATGCCCATCAGCCGCGCCGCATCCTTGTTTTGCACTACGGCAAGCAGCGCTTTGCCGTACCGCGTGCCGCGAAAAAAGAGATGCAAGGCGACCGCAAGGGCGATCCCGATGACAGGAATAAGGGCCTGCAGATATTGAATCCTGATGCCGGCCAGGGTGGCGGCGCCGGTTGTGAGCAAGCCAGGCGGCATACCGCGCGGATCCTTTCCAAAGGTAAAGAGAACAATGTTGTCCATGACGATGCCGAGCGCGACCGTGGCGATGAGCCAGGAGCTCGATCCGTACATTACGAAGGGCCGCACCGCGATGCGCTCGACGATCATGCCCCAGACCGCGCAGCCCGCGAGGGCAATGACGACTGCGAGCGGAAGCGGAAGTCCGAGCGTCACCCACACTGTGAAACAGATCACCGCGCCGAGCATCATGGTGCTGCCCTGCGCGAAGTTCACCGTGTGCGAGACAGCGTGCGTGATGTGAAAGCCGAGTGCGAGCAGCCCGTACATGCTGCCGAGCCCGAGCCCGGAAATCAGCGCAGAGGCGATCAGCATGATTATCCCTCCTCCGAAGGGGGAGGGTGGCCGAGCGAAGCGAGGCCGGGTGGGGGCCTAAGCGACACGTCTGCGATTAATCTTAGTGCCCTTTTCCAATATGCATGGGCGAAGCGTGTGACACGTCCATTCCACAAAGCCCCACCCGGCTGCCCTGCGGCGGCCACCCTCCCCCGCTGCGCGGGGAGGGATTCTTTCACTCCACCGGGACGATCCTGTCGCCTTCGTAGCGGACCATGATGTAGTCCTCGGGGCCGAGCGCGTCGTGATTGTCGGGCTTGAACGGTTTCTTATAGGTCTTGATCAGGCCCTCGTACGGCTCTTTCAGGTCTTCCAGCGCAGAGCGGATCGCATCGGCGTCGGTTGAGCCTGCCTGCGCAATTGCGCGGCCGATAAGGTGCATGGCGTCATACGCATTGGCGGTGCCGACCGGCGCAAAGATGTCTTCCGGCCCTTTGATCTGCGGATATTTCTTCTTGAGCGCGGCCAAAACGCGCTCGCCCACGGCGCCTTGCTTCCCGAAGAAAGAATAAGTCTGCACGAAATGCGCTTCTCCGGCCGTAGGGCCGGCGAGCTCGGGAAAGCGGCCGCCGGAAATGCCCCAATGGGAGACCACCGGCACGTGCCAGCCCATGCGCTCGCGCGACTTCATCATCTGCGCCCCGGGAGGCGTATTGACGACGAGAATGATCGAATCGGCGCCCGCCTCCTTCAGCCGCGCGAGTTGCGGCACCATGTCGACATCGTTGTTCTCGAACTTGCCGATGCCGACGATCTGGACCGTGGGGTCAGCCTTGCTCGCTGCCTGCAATCCACGCTCGTTGGACTCGCCCCACGGATTGTTGATGAGCATCAACCCCGCCTTGGTCGAGCCGAATTTCTGGTGCGCATATTTCAGGAGCTTCACATCGACGAGGTCGTCGACCGCGGACACCCGGAACACGTAATTGGGGTTAGCGCCGTTCTGGGTAATCTTTGTGCCTGCCGCCCACACGCCCATAAAGATTTTCTTTTCCTTGTTCACGAGCGGCACGATCGCGAGCGAGACGGGCGTGTCGATGCCGCCGAACATGACCGCGACGTTTTCCTTGAACACGAGCTCGCGCGCGGCGGTGAGCCCCTTGGGCGGCACCGATTCATCATCGCGCTGAACTAGCTCAAGCTGCCGCCCACCAAGAAGCCCGCCTTGGGCGTTGATCTCATCGATGGCGAGCGCGAGCCCGCGGGTGATCGCCTCGCCCGATTGGGCCGAGGCGCCGGACAGCGCCGCGACATGTCCGATGCGTATGGGATCGGCCGCGTTTGCCGGTGCGTGCGCGAAGAACGAAATTGCCAGCGCCGCCCAAGCCAAGCCACAGATAGTGCGTACGTTGCGCCTCAGCCCTTCACTGCTCATCCCTCTCTCCTGTGCCGTTGCGGTTCCGCTTTGTCGGGATGATCGGAAAAGCGGCTACCCGTGTCAAACTGTCCTCGAGAGCCGCACGTGCACAATTCTCGTAACCAGTGCACAATTCCTGGGCGCTTGCGAGCGGTTCCACTCGAGGGATATATGCCCGCGAGCAAATTGCATGTGTGGCATTGTCGGCCTGTTCCTGAAAGACCGGAAGCTCGAGCAGCAGCTCGGAAGGCTCACCGCGGACATGCTCGGGACGCTGTGTGACCGCGGGCCGGATTCTGCCGGGTTCGCCATATACGGCAGCGGCAAGTCCGGGGTAATCAAGCTGACTCTCCGCTTCGGAAAGGATTTTGATCTCGACCGGATGCTGCCTGCGCTAAGCGCAGCCGCGGGGGCGGCGCTTTCACCGATCGTGCACGACAGCCATGTGGTCATCCGCGTGCCTGCTGACCATGAGCCAGCAGTGCGGGCGGAAATCGGCCGACAGTGCGGTCTGAGCATCGTCAGCGTCGGCCACCGCATGGAAGTCTTCAAGGATGTGGGTCGCCCCGACAAGGTCGCGGCCCGATTTGGGCTCGAGCGCATGGCCGGCACGCATGCGATCGGGCATACGCGCATGGCGACCGAATCGGCGGTGACCACGAACGGCGCCCATCCCTTCACCACCGGGCCCGATCAGTGTCTCGTGCACAATGGCTCCCTCTCCAACCACAATGCCTTGCGCCGCGAGCTCATGCGGCATGGCCTGACGTTTCAAACGGACAATGATTCCGAAGTCGCGGCAGGCTTTCTCACCTGGAAGATGCGCGGAGGCAGCTCGCTGCGCCAGGCAATGAATGCGGCACTCGATGCCCTCGACGGGTTCTATACGTTCGTGATCGGCACGGAATCCGGGTTCGGCGTGCTGCGCGATCCGATCGCCTGCAAACCCGCGGTCATGGCAGAGACCGATTCCTGGGTTGCCTTCGGCACCGAGTACCGTGCGCTCGCGGGTTTGCCCGGCGTCGAGCGCGCGAAGGTATGGGAGCCCGAGCCCTCGCGCGGCTATTTCTGGGAGCGGCCGCACTGATGCCCACCATGGATCTGGCGCAGACACGCGTGCGCGAGCTCAACGCGGCGCTGCATCGCCTCGCTCCCGAGACGAATGAGACCCACTGGCGGGTGCTCAATCCGCGCGGTCGCCACGCCATCGCGGTCGGTATCGACGCGCCGATCCTGATCGAGGTGGAGGGGCACGTCGGTTATTACTGCGCGGGCATGAACAAGCAGGCCAAGGTCATCGTGCGCGGGAATGCCGGGCAAGGCGTTGCCGAAAACATGATGTCGGGCGAGGTGCGCATTGCGGGCGATGCCTCGCAGGCTGCGGGCGCGACCGGCTGCGGCGGGTTGCTCGTGATCGATGGCAATGCCTCGGCGCGCTGCGGCATTTCCATGAAAGGTATCGACATCGTGGTGAAGGGCTCGGTGGGTCATCTCTCTGCGTTCATGGCGCAGGCCGGCAATCTGGTCGTGCTTGGTGATGCCGGCGAGGCGCTGGGCGATTCCATCTACGAGGCGCACCTCTACGTGCGTGGCAACGTGAAGAGTCTCGGGGCCGACTGCATGGAGAAGCCGCTCAAGGAGCATCACAAAGCCGACCTGCGCCGTCTCCTCGATGCCGCGGAGATTGCGGTCGATCCGGCAAGCTTCCGCCGCTACGGTTCGGCGCGGCGGCTTTATAACTTTCACATCGATAATGTCGGATCGTATTAGATGAACGTACCGCATCCGAACGCAGAAGACCGCTGGATTCACACGCCGCCAAGGAAGTCGGCGACGTTCGATGATTACGCGATTGCGGAGATCCGGCGCGCGGCGGCAACCGGCATCTATGATATTCGCGGTGGCGGCGCCAAGCGCAGGCTGCCGCACTTCGACGATCTGTTGTTTCTCGGCGCCTCCATCAGCCGTTATCCCCTCGAAGGCTATCGCGAGAAATGTGCAACCAACGTTACGATCGGCACGCGCTTTGCGAAGAAGCCACTCGAGCTCAAGATCCCCATCACCATTGCGGGCATGAGCTTCGGCGCGCTCTCCGCGCCCGCGAAGGAAGCGCTCGGCCGCGGCGCCAGCATGGCGGGCACGTCGACCACCACGGGAGACGGCGGCATGACCAGGGAGGAGCGCGAGCATTCGCGCATTCTCGTCTATCAGGTGCTTCCCTCGCGCTACGGCATGAACCCCGATGATTTGCGAAAGGCCGATGCCATCGAGGTCGTCGTGGGGCAGGGCGCCAAGCCGGGTGGTGGCGGCATGCTGCTTGGCCAGAAGATCACCGAGCGCGTGGCGCAGATGCGGGTCCTGCCGCAGGGGATTGATCAGCGTTCCGCCTGCCGGCACCCGGACTGGACCGGGCCGGACGATCTCGAGATAAAAATTGAGGAGCTGCGCGAGATCACGGACTGGGAGAAGCCCGTGCTCGTCAAGATCGGCGCCTCGCGCCCCTATTACGACGCCGCGCTCGCGATCAAGGCCGGTGCAGATGCGATTGTGCTCGACGGTATGCAGGGCGGCACGGCCGCAACGCAGGACGTATTCATCGAGCATCTGGGCATTCCGACCCTGTGCGCGATCCCGCCTGCCGTCGAGGCCCTCCAGGAGCTAGGCATGCACCGCAAGGTGCAGCTCATCATCTCCGGCGGCATCCGCAGCGGCGCCGATGTGGCGAAGGGCCTCGCCCTGGGCGCCGATGCGGTGTCCATCGGCACCGCGGCGTTGATTGCGCTCGGCGACAATGATCCGCACCTCGAAGAAGAGTATCGCGCGCTCGGCACCACCGCCGGTGCTTACGACGATTGGCACGAGGGCCGCGATCCCGCGGGCATCACGACGCAGGACCCGACGCTTGCTGCGCGACTGGATCCGGTGCTCGCTGCGCGCAAGCTTGCCAACTTCCTTTCCGTCATGACCTTGGAGACGCAAACCATCGCGCGCGCCTGCGGCAAATCACACATCCACAATCTGGAGCCTGAAGATCTTGTCGCGCTGACGGTTGAGGCGGCGGCCATGGCGCGCGTTCCGCTCGCGGGCACCAACTGGATTCCGGGACGCTGAATGTAGATGCCTGTACTCAGCCCCTCACCCCACCCTCTCCCCGCATGGGAACCGTTGCGTATTTGGGGTGCGGAGAGATTGTAGAGTGTACATGCGAAAGGCCAGTCATGTTGGAGGCTGTGTCGTCCTTTTTTCTTGGTCTACTGGGCTCATTGGGCGCGTTCTGGACGCACTTCGGCTGTTA
>JBKPOZ010000008.1:0-4345 GCA_046733355.1 Pseudomonadota bacterium
GCTATAGGTGTGAGGCCGATCACCAGAAATGTTTGATGGGAGTCGATCACCCTGAGCCACCATAGTAGGCCAGATGCAGCGAAGCGACCGGAATACACCCCGGATTTCGCTACGCTCAATCCGGCCTGCGACGCCTTCGCATCTCCTGAATCACGCTGCTGTTGTCGAGGTCGGCTTGGCCGCGCCGCACGCACGCCTGGAGCACATCGGCATGCACGGTGCTGAGCGGAAGGTCCTGGCCTGCGCGCTTCGCCTGTTCGAGGATCAGTTGCACGTCCTTCAGGTGCTGGGCTATGCGGCCTTCCGGCGCAAAGTCGCCGCGGACCATTTTGTCCCCCTTCACGTCCATCACTTGGGAGTGGCATGCCGATTTGCGCGCAACTTTGAGAAAAGCTGCAGGGGCGAGCCCGAGTCGCTCGGCGAAGACCAGGCCTTCCGCCAATGCCAAACGATTGAGACCGAGGATGAGATTAATGGCGAGCTTTGCCCGGCCGCCGTCGCCCACCTTGCCGATATGGACATGCGCCGGAAACAGCGCGCGCAGGACCGGCTCCAGCCGGGCTACCGTTTGCATATCCCCTCCGATCAAGCCCAAGCCTTCGCCGCGCGCAACCTGCCCGCTCGAGCCCGAGACGGGCATTTCCAGAAAATGCATGCCACGCGCCTCGACCCGTTCAGCCAGGGAGGAGATGCGGTCCGGATCGCACGTGCTGGCGCAGAGAACGGTTTTCCCGGAAACCTGCCCGACCGCCGGCAGCATCTCGCGCTCGACGACCTGCTCCACCTGCTCGGTGTTGAGCACCGCGAGCACGACAGCGTCGCAATGTTTCGCGACCGCGCCAGCATTGGTGCATATTTCTCCACCGAGCTGCGCGAATGCGGTGTTTTTGGCCTCGTCCAAATCGAAGCCGACAGCCTTGTAGCCGCCGCCGATGAGACGTCGGGCAAGGGCCTGTCCCAACAGGCCAAGCCCGACGACGCCGACGCAACCCGGATGCATGTTCAGAGCGGCGCGCTGCCAACGGAATGGGCGACCGCATCGAGGCTCTCGCGCAATGGCTTGGGCATGGGAACGCCGCGTTTTGCGCGCTCATGGCGCTTGCGCGCGCTCTGCTCGCCCGGCAACCAGATGCGCTCGACGCCGGGCAGCCGCGGTGCGTTGCGCATCGTCTGCACCGCAAGGTCGATCCGCTGCTTGAATTCCGTAACTGGCGCGAAAGCCCTGATCGAGATGGCAAGAATGGCTTGGCCGGTATTGGTCGCCTGCCCCTGATTTTTGACGAAATCCACCACGTCGCGTCCGAAGGCCGCGCCATTGAGAACGCCGGCCAAAAGCCCGATGACGAGGCTCAGGCCGTAACCTTTATAATCGCCGATGGGAAGGAGAAATCCTCCATCCGCGCGCTTGGGATCGGTGAGCGGCTTGCCTGACGCATCGATCATCCAGCCGAGCGGCATCTCCTCGTTGCGCAGCGCCTTGAGCCGCACCTTTCCGAATGCTGCAACCCTGGGCGCCATGTCGAGAACGACCGTCGGCTCCTCCTGCGCCGGGATTGCAATAGCGATCGGATTGGTGCCGAGCAGGTTCTCGCGCCCGCCCCAGGGTGGAAGATGGTTGTTGCTGCCCACAGCGAGATAGATTCCGATCATGTCATGCGCCGCGGGCATCAGCGCATAGAGGGCAGCAGGGCCCGCATGATTGCTCATGCGCGCCCCTACCCAGGCCACGCCCGCGGTCCTTGCCTTCCCGATGGCAAGGCGGGCCGCGTAATGCATGACGAGGTGGCCCATGGCGTTGTCGCCGTCTACGAGCGCCGCGGCCGGCCGGTCGTGCAACACCCGGATATTTGGGCGCTTATCGATGCCCCCCGCCTGCAGTCTTTTTACGTAGAGGGGAAGACGGACCACGCCATGGGTATCGCTGCCGCGCAGATCAGCTTCGACCATGAGGCGCGCAACGACTTCCGCATCGCCGCCCGGGAGCCCCGCGGCTTCGAGCACTCGGCGCACGAAGGCTGACAGCGCATCCACGCTCACGCGCTGCGGCTCGCCTGTCCGCGGCTCGTCGCCGGTTCGTGCTTTTGCCGTTTCCATCACTGCTGGTTTTATCCAGGCACTGCGCGCGCTGTCATCTTGCCGCCCGGAACATCATGGGGCAATAACGGCCTGAGCGAATACGCGAAGTGGACGGCGCATGATTGTGCTCAATGTGAACGGCAAAACATACGAGGCGGATGTCGAGCCGGATACGCCCCTTCTTTGGGTGTTGCGCGACACTATTGGTTTGACGGGCACCAAATATGGATGCGGGATTGCCCAGTGCGGCGCATGTACCGTGCACGTCGACGGGGTGGCCATGCGTTCGTGCTCCCTGCCGGTTGGCATGCTGGCGGGCAAACAGATCACGACCATCGAGGCATTTGCGGAGAACGGCGTCTTGCACAAGGTGCAGCAGGCGTGGCTCGACTACGACGTGCCCCAGTGCGGATACTGCCAGTCCGGCATGATCATGGCGGTCGCGGCCTTGCTCAAAACGAAGCCGAGCCCCTCCGACGCAGACATCGACGCGAGCATCACCAATATCTGTCGTTGCGGCACCTATCAGCGCGTGCGCGCGGCCATTCACGCGGCCGCGCGCGCTTGAACGCATGAAGCCATAGCCCCGATAGAGCGAAAGCGATATCCGGGTTCAAAGCCCCGGATTTCGCTGGCGCTCAATCCGGGCTACGTGT
Organism: Pseudomonadota bacterium; assembly: GCA_046733355.1. Lineage (GTDB taxonomy): Bacteria > Pseudomonadota > Alphaproteobacteria > Rhizobiales > Xanthobacteraceae > VAZQ01. Next base: position 2,733 of record JBKPOZ010000008.1, read on the forward strand.
GCTCCGTATCGGACTGCGCGTCAGCGCGCCTTGCGCGCCCGCCCGTACCGCCGCGATCGCCTCGCGCGCCAGTGCATCGGCGCGCTCGTTGAGGGAGTGGCCGACATGGCCCCTGAGCCAGTGCCAGCGCACCTGATGACCGCTGCACAGTGCATCGAGTTTCTGCCAAAGATCGACATTGCGCACCGGCTTCTTGTCGGACGTGCGCCAGCCGTTGCGCTTCCACGACTTCATCCATTTCGTAATGCCATCGCGCAGGTATTGGCTGTCGGTATAGAGATCGACCAGGCACGGCCGCTTCAGCGCATCGAGTGCTGCGATGGCCGCCGTGAGCTCCATGCGATTGTTGGTCGTATGCGCCTCGCCGCCTTTCAATTCCTTTACACGATCCCCGAAGCTCAGGATGGCAGCCCAGCCTCCCGGCCCGGGATTGCCCGAGCAGGCTCCGTCGGTGTGCACAATGACGTGCGGCTCGCTCATGGCGCGCAATCGATGCCGTAATCGCGCGCGCTGCGCACGGATTGATGAAAGCGCAGCTTGCGAAAATATTCGACCGGATCCTTCGGCTGCACCAGCGCGCCCGCGGGCACCTCGAACCAGTCAACGAGACGCGTGAGCAGAAAGCGCAGGGCGGCTCCGCGCGCGAGCAGCGGCAGGGCCGAATATTCCTCGGCTTTCAGCTGCCGCACGCGCCCATAAGCCTGCAGCAGGCTCCTGCTCTTGGTCACGTTGAACGAGTGGTCGCTCTCGAAGCACCAGGCGTTGAGACAAATCGCGATGTCGTAGGCGAGCGCATCCGTGCAGGCGAAGTAAAAGTCGATCAGGCCCGAGAGAGTGCTGCCGAGAAAGAACACGTTGTCGGGAAAGAGATCCGCGTGGATTACGCCTTGCGGCAGGTTTTGCGGCCACTCCTTCTCGAGTTGCGCAAGCTCGGCGGCAAGGAAGGTCGCAAGGTCGCGCTGGACCTCGTTGGCGCGCGCCCGGCAGCTTTCGTAGAGCGCGCGCCAGCCTTTGACGGAGAGCGCATTCTGGCGGTGTTTGCCGTAGCTGAGCCCGGCAAGATGCAGCCCGGCCAGTGCCTGCCCCACAGCGGCGCAATGAGCCGTAGACGGACGGCGAATCCACATGCCCTCCAGAAATGTGATGAGCGCAGCTGGCCGCCCTGCCACCTCGCCAAGCACCTCGCCGCGCTCGTTCTGGACCGGCTGCGGGCAGCTGATGCCGCGCGCGTGCAGGTGTTCCATCAGGCCAAGAAAGAAAGGAAGATCCTTGGCGCTGACCCGCTTCTCATAAAGCGTGAGAATGAAATAGCCGCGGCTCGCGTGAACGAGAAAATTCGAGTTCTCGACGCCCTCGGCAATCCCCTTGTAGGACAGCAATTCTCCAATGTCGTATTGGGCGAGGAAGGCGATCAGGTCCTCCGCCGCCACATCGGTGTACACAGCCACGGGCGCGACCGTTCATTCTGCGGCCTCGCCGCGCAAGGCGCGCGGCAGCGGGAAGAACATGTCCTCCTGCGCGGTCGTCACCGTGTTGACGCTCACCTCGAATCTTTCCGCAAGGGCGCCGACCACCTCTTGCACCAGGTCTTCCGGCGCGGACGCGCCGGCCGT
>JBKPOZ010000009.1:0-64461 GCA_046733355.1 Pseudomonadota bacterium
AGTCGTGCCAGAGGTGAACGGAGTCCGACAGCGGTGCAGGCATGCGGTGAATTGCGTAGCCCGGATTGAGCGGAAGCGAAATCCGGGAAAACCCCGGATTGCGCTGTGCGCAATCCGGGCTACGATCTGGTCTCTTTCCGGAGCACCGAGACATAGAAGCAGTCGGTGCCGGTGCGGCGCGCGGTCATCAGCAGGCCCTCCTCGGTCATGAGCACCGCGTCGCGAAAGGCAGCCGCGCGATCCCCGAGCGCATCCGCAACCTCGATGGGCGGTACGCAGGCGAATTCCCGATGGCGCGCGAGAAAGCCGCACACCTGATCCTGGTTCTCCTCTGCGAGAATCGAGCAGGTCACATAGACGAGACGACCGCCCGGCTTCACCAAAGCCGCGCCACGTTCCAGCAAATCAAGCTGCTGTTTGAGGCGAAGCGCGAGCGCGCCCGGGCGCAGCCGCCATTTGGCATCCGGGTTGCGCCGCCAGGTGCCGGTGCCGGTGCAGGGGGCGTCAATGAGCACGAGATCGGCGCGTTCGTTGAAATTGCCGAGCACGTCCTCGCGGCCCTTGGGGGTGCGCACCTGCACGTTGTGGACGCCGGCACGTTCGAGCCGCGCGTGAATGGGCGCAAGCCGCCGCTTGTCCATATCGGTCGCATAGATCTGTCCGCGGTTGGCCATCATGGCAGCAAGCGCAAGGGTCTTGCCGCCGGCGCCGGCACATAGATCGATCACCTGCTCTCCAGGCTTCGCGGCGCTTAGCACCGCGGCGAGCTGGGAACCCTCGTCCTGCACCTCGATGCCGCCCTTGATGAACAGCGGCTCGGCCGAAATGGCAGCACTTTTCTCGTCCGGGCCGCGCGCGATGCGCAAGCCAAAAGGCGACCAGGGGGAGCGCATCGGCGCAAGATGCGACAGCGCTCGTTCGGCGGTGTCGGCATCGCTTTTGAGCAGATTGACGCGCAGATCGAGCGGCGCGCGCTGCGCGAGGACAGCGCCTTCCGCGGCGCGATCGTTGCCGAAGGTGCGGGAAAGATAAGCATCGAGCCACTGCGGATAATCACCGCGCACCCATGGCGGCGCGTCCGCAAGCTCCGCTGAGCTCAGCCGCGCCTGCTCGTCGGGCGTGAGCGCCGGCGGCGCGAAGCGCGACCCATCCAGCAGGCGCGTGATCGCCTCGCCGTCGAGTGATCGCGCGAGCCGCAACGCGCCGAGCACGACGGCACGCGGGCTCTCCTCGCCCATGAGCTGCGCGCTCGAGGCGCGCCGCCGCAGCGCGTCATAGACGAGCCCGGCGACCGCGGCGCGATCGGCCGAGCCGGCAAAACGGTGCGAGAGGCCCCACTCCTTGAGCACATCGCCCGCTGGCCGGCGACGCGCCTCGATATCGGCAATCACCTCGATGGCTGCGGAGACGCGCGCGCCGGGTGTCATTCCTAGCTGCGGCTGGGATAGTTAGGACTCTCGCGCGTGATAGCGACATCGTGCACATGGCTTTCGCGCATCCCGGCGCTGGAAATGCGCACGAACTCGGCCTTCTCGTGCAACTCGGCAAGATTGCGCGCGCCCACATAGCCCATGGCAGCGCGCAGACCGCCGGCAAGCTGGTGCAGGACCGTCGCGGCAGCGCCCTTGTACGGCACCTGCCCCTCGACACCCTCGGGCACGAGCTTGAGCGAATCCTTGATGTCCTGCTGGAAGTAACGGTCAGCCGAGCCGCGCGCCATCGCGCCCACCGATCCCATGCCCCGAAAGGCCTTGTACGAGCGTCCCTGATAAAGAAACACCTCACCCGGGCTCTCATCGGTGCCCGCGAGCAGCGAGCCGATCATCGCGCAGGCCGCTCCTGCAGCCAGCGCCTTTGCCAGATCGCCCGAATATTTGATGCCACCGTCCGCAATCACCGGCGTTCTGCTGGTGCCCGCGGCTTCGACTGCATCCATGATCGCCGTGAGCTGCGGCACCCCGACGCCCGCAATCACCCGCGTGGTGCATATCGAGCCTGGACCAATGCCGACCTTGATCGCATCCGCACCCGCATCGATCAGCGCCTTGGCGCCGTCGGCCGTGGCCACGTTGCCGGCAACGACTTGCACGGCATTCGAGAGGCGCTTGATGCGCGTGACCGCCTCGAGCACCGAACGAGAGTGGCCGTGCGCCGTGTCGACGACCACGAGATCGACGCCGGCCTCGATCAGCCGCTCGCTGCGGTGAAAGCCGGACTCGCCGACGCTCGTCGCCGCGGCAACGCGCAGGCGCCCCTGCTCGTCCTTGCAGGCATGGGGATTGGCGACGGCCTTCTCGATGTCCTTGACCGTGATCAGGCCGACACAGCGATACTGATTGTCCACAACCAGGAGCTTCTCGATGCGATACTGATGCAGCAGGCGCTTGGCTTCTTCCTGGCTCACGCCTTCGCGCACCGTGACGAGCCGCTCCTTCGTCATCAGCTCCGCCACCTTCTGGCGTGGATCATTGGCAAAGCGCACGTCGCGATTCGTCAAAACGCCGACGAGCTTGCCGGCGCGCCCCTTGCCGCCGCCTTCGACGACGGGAATGCCGGAGATGCCGTTCTCCTTCATGAGCGCAAGCGCTTCCGCAAGGCTTGCCTGTGGCCCGATGGTGACCGGGTTCACCACCATGCCGGATTCGAATTTTTTCACCTGCCGCACTTGCGCGGCCTGCTGCTCAGCCGTGAGATTGCGATGGATGACGCCAAGCCCGCCCGCCTGGGCCATGGCAATGGCCATCTTCGCCTCGGTGACCGTATCCATGGCGGACGCCACGATCGGGATGTTGAGGACGATCTCGCGCGTGATGCGGGTGCGGATATCCACATCCGCAGGCAGGAGCTCCGACAGGCCGGGCTTGAGCAGCACATCGTCGAAGGTGAGCGCTTCGCGCAAGCGTCCGTTGCTGCTCTGATCCATGGCCTGTCCCCGTTGCCCGATTCGCGGGCTCGCTCGAAGGGCTCAGCGAGTAGATAGGCTCCAAGGCGCGGCGAAACAGGGGTTTCGCGCGTCACTCGATGGCCCGATTGTGGGTTGGCGCCGGTCGATAGCACGCCTTGAGCGGAAATCCTAGCACCGAGCTGCGTCGTATCGCCGTTGCGGCCCTGCGCGGAAGCCCGCGGCGAGGAGGTACAGCTCCGCCGAATCGGCGCGGCTTGCGGCCGGCTTCACGTGCTTCACCCGCATGAAATCCCGTTTGAGCGCCCTAAGGAGGCTTGCCTCGGTGCCTCCCTGCAAGACCTTGCACAGAAAGGTGCCGCCGGGCGCGAGCACCTCGGCCGCGAATTCGGCAGCTGCTTCCGCAAGTGCCATGATTCTGAGATGATCCGTGCGGCGGTGGCCACTGGTATTCGGCGCCATGTCGGAGAGCACCACATCGGCGGCTCCCTGCAGCACCCTGTTGATTGCATCGAGCGCGGTTTCTTCCAAAAAATCGAGGCGCAGGAATTCGACGCCGGGGATGGACGACATCTCGAGCACATCAACGGCGATGACGCGTCCCCTCCGCGCTGCAGCCTGCACGCGCTGCGCGGCAACCTGGCTCCAGCTGCCGGGCGCCGCACCCAGATCGACGACGCGGGCTCCCGGTTTCAGGAAACGGTGCTCGTCGTCGATCTCCGCAAGCTTGAATGCCGAACGCGCGCGGAATCCTTCGCGCTTCGCCCGGGCGACATACGGGTCGTTGAGCTGGCGCTCGAGCCAAAGCTGCGAGGAGAGCGAACGGTTTTTGGCGGATCGCAGCGACACATGCAGTCGCCCTTTCGCGCGCGGCGCACGCATCTCAGAGCATGATCCCGAAAAGCATGCCCTCGGGCTTGACCCGGGGTGGGAACCGGTTTTCGGAGAAGATCATGCTCCACCGACAAGACAGCGGGATGAATGCTTCGAAAAAGTCATCCCACTCTAGCCGCCTGCTTCCCAGGCGCCATCCTGGCGCATCATTTGCACCAGCATGCCTTCGCGCAAGCCGCGGTCGGCGACGCGCAGGCGCCGGCAGGGGAAGGCCACGCGGATGGCGTCCAGAATGGCGCAGCCGGCGAGCACAAGGTCCGCACGCTCAGCACCGATGCAGGGATTGGCAACGCGATCCTCATAGGTCATCGACAGCAGGCGTTCGATGACGCGCGTCGCCTGATCGATCCGCATCCAGCAGCCATCGACGCGCCGGCGCTCATAGCGGCGAAGGTCGAGATGAACGCCTGCAATCGTCGTCACCGTTCCTGAGGTGCCAAGGAGATGCGCCTCATTGCCATCCAACCCGCCATGCCGCTCAACGAAGCTCCTCACATGCGCCGCGACCTCGCCGATCATCGCGTCGTACGTTGCTCGCGAGACAACGCGCCCGCCGTGCTTTTCCGCAAGCGTCACCACGCCGATGGGGAGCGAGGCCCAGTTTCTGATCTTCGGCGGCGGCGGGCCGCGCCCGCACGCCGGCGAGCGATCGAGCCGTACCAGCTCCGACGACCCGCCACCAATGTCGAAGAGAATGACGCTATCGGCACCCGGATCCATCAGCGGCGTGCAGCCCGTGGCCGCGAGCGTCGCTTCGGTTTGGCGGTCGATGATTTCGAGTTCGAGGCCCACTTGCCCGGCAATGCGCGCGCGGAACTCCTCGCCATTGACGGCCGCACGACACGCTTCGGTCGCGATCAGTCGCGCGCGCGCGACGCCGCGCGCGCGCATCTTGTCTCGGCAAATGACAAGCGCCTCGACGGCGCGTCCGATCGCAGCCTCGCTGATGCGGCCGGAGCGGGCCACGCCTTCGCCGAGGCGGATAATCCGGGAGAACGCATCGATGACGCGAAACCCATCGTGGGTCGGCCGCGCGATCAGAAGCCGGCAGTTGTTCGTCCCGAGGTCGAGGGCGGCATAGACAGGCCGCGCAGCGTCGTCGCCGCCCTCCGCATCATTGTGCCGCGGCTCGCCAAAACCTGTGCGCCGCCTCCACCGCGACCGCAATTGCGGTCTGCCGGCATGGGCGGAATCGAGGCTGCCGGTCGCCCGGCCCTCGTCCGACATTCAGTTCCTTCCCTCCTGCCGAAGCCGAATCGCGGGCTCGACGGCAGCGGTGTTCAAACGATCGATCGCGCCGCTTCTACCATGCACGCGCAGCGCGCAACAGAGCCCAAGCCACAGCATGGTCGCAAGCTGCGTCACTTGTCGCACCGATTCGCCTCCAGTATTGAGGCCGCTCGAAATCTGCCTGCGTCGTGTGATGAATCTGCAAAACGATACCGAAACACTTGCGCTCATGAAGTTCGGCACGGGCCAGCGCGTGCCGCGAGCGGAAGATCCGACATTGCTTCGGGGACAAGGCTGTTACACCGACGACGTCAAGCTTGACCGCCAGGCCTATGCGGTGATGGTGCGCAGCCGTGTCGCGCACGGCGTCATCCAGCACGTCGACACGACGGACGCGGCTCGCCAGCCGGGAGTGCTGGCCGTCTATACCGGCGCCGACTTTGCTCACTACGGCACGTTAAAATGCATCATCTCGTTCAATAACCGGGACGGCACGCCCATGCGCATGCCACCGCGTCCCGCCTTGCCGACCGACAAGGTGCGCTTCGTCGGCGACCCGGTCGCGTTCGTCGTCGCCGAGTCGCTGCTGCAGGCAAAGGATGCCGCCGAAGCCGTCGAGGTGCACATCGATCCGCTTCCGGCGGTGGTGCGCCAGGAGCAGGCGGTACTTCCGGATGCGCCGCTCATCCATGCGGAGGCGCCCGGCAATGTCGCCCTCGATTATCACTACGGCGACGCCGATGCGGTCGGTGCGGCTTTCGCGCGCGCGGCGCATGTCACGCGGCTCAAGCTGCTCAACAGCCGCGTCATCGTCAGCGCGATCGAGCCGCGCGCAGCTGTCGGCGCCTACGATGCGACGACCGGCCGTTTCACGCTGCACGTGCCCAGCCAGGGGACGTTCGGGATGAAAGCGCGTATTGCCGAAGTTCTGAAAGTCGACGCGAAACAGGTGCGCGTCCTGACAGGCCACGTGGGCGGCTCGTTCGGCATGAAATCGGCACCGTTTCCCGAATATGTCTGCGTGCTGCATGCCGCGCGCGCACTCGGCCGGCCGGTCAAATGGACCGACGAACGCTCGGGGAGCTTTGTGTCCGACAGCCATGGGCGCAATCATGTAGTTACCGGGGAGCTCGCGCTCGATGCCGACGGCAGCTTTCTCGCGGTGCGGCTCACGAGCCTGGCCAACGCCGGCGCCTTTCTGTCGCCCATGGCTCCCATGCCCTCGACGCTCAACGCCGTGCGCAATGTACAGAACATGTACCGCACGCCCGCTCTCGAAGTCTCGACCAAGCTCGTCTTCACCACGAGCACGCAAGTGTCCGCGTATCGGGGGGCGGGCAGGCCGGAAGGCAATTACTACATGGAGCGCCTGATCGATCGGGCCGCCGAAGAGATGGAGATCGATCGCATCGAGCTGCGCCGGCGCAATCAGGTGAAGCCGCGCGAGCTTCCGCGCAAGATGGCGTCCGGCAGCGTTTACGACAGCGGCGACTTTCCCGGCGTGCTCAAGCGCGCCCTCGACCTTGCCGATGCAAAGGGCTTCGTCCGGCGCAAGCGGGAGAGCCGCAAGCGGGGCAAGGTGCGCGGGCTGGGGATCGGCGATTTTCTCGAAGTGACTGCTGCACCGACCAAAGAGATGGGCGGCATCCGCTTCGAGGCGGACGGCACCGTCACCATGATTACCGGGTGCATGGATGACGGTCAGGGTCACGCGACGCCGTTTGCGCAAGTGCTTGCGGAGAGACTCGGGCTTCCGATCGAGCGCATCCGGCTGCTGCAGGGCGACAGCGACGAGTTGCTCGTGGGCGGCGGCACCGGCGGATCCAAGGCGATCATGCACAGCGGGACTGCCCTCGTGGAAGCAGCCGACAAGGTCATCGAACAGGGCAAACAGATCGCCTCGCACGTCCTGGAAGCGGCGGTTGCAGACATCGAATTCGCGCGCGGCCGATTCGCGATCGCCGGCACCGATCGATCGATCGGCATTCTGGAGCTTGCCGAGAAGCTGCGCACAGGCATTGCGCTTCCGGAGGGCGCGCCTGCAACGCTGGATGTGCGGCATGTGAGCGATGGCCCGCGCGCCGCGACGTTCCCGAACGGCTCTCATATTTGCGAGATCGAGCTTGATCCGGAAACGGGCGTCATCGAGGTCGTCAAATATTTGTCGGTGAATGATTTCGGCACGGTGATCAATCCGATGATCGTGGAAGGTCAGATGGACGGCGGCGTGGTCCAGGGCATAGGCCAGGCGTTGATGGAGCGGACCGTATACGACGACGAGGGCCAGCTCCTTACCGGCTCATACATGGATTACGGCATTCCGCGCGCAGCGGACTGCCCGTCGATGACGGTCGTGCACCATCCCGTCCCCGCGACCACCAACGTGCTCGGCGTTAAGGGCTGCGGCGAAGCCGGCTGCGCGGGCGCGCTCACGTCGGTGATGAACGCGGTCGCCGATGCGCTCTCCGAGTTCGGCATTCACCACCTGGACATGCCCGCGACGCCCTATCGGGTGTGGCAGGCGATCACGGAGGCAAGCGCCGCGCGCAGCACGTAAGCGAAGTGGCCCGCATGAGCGCAGCGACATGCGGGACCACGCAGTTCTGCAGTAAACGTTTTCCCGGATATCGCTGTCGCTCATCCGGGCTACCCGACACTTCAGGCCACCGCCGCAGCCACGGCGCGGCGCGCCAGAACGCCGATGAGATGCGCGCGATATTCGGGGCTCCCGTGGATATCGCTTGCCATGCCCTCGGCGGGCACGCTCAGCCCGTCGAGTGATTTGGGCGCGAAGCGCTTCTTGAGCGCCTCCTCGAATGGCGTGACCCGGAACACGCCGTTCGCGCCTGCACCGGTGACCGCAACGCGAATTTCCGAGCCCCGCTTTGAAACAAATACGCCGACCAGCGCATAGCGCGACGCCATGTTTGCAAATTTCACATAGCCCGCCTTGTTCACTTTCGGAAACTGCACCTTGGTGATGATCTCGTCGGGAGCGAGGGCGGTCTCGAACAGGCCTTTGAAAAACTCATCCGCATGGATGCGGCGCTTGTTGGTGATGACAGTAGCGCCGAGGCCGAGCACGGCAGCCGGGTAGTCGGCATTCGGGTCATTGTTGGCAACGGAGCCGCCGATCGTGCCGCGATGGCGCACCGCGGGGTCGCCAATCTTTTCCGCAAGCTCCGCCAATGCGGGAATGGCCTCGCGCACGGCCGCCGAGGTCCCTACCTCGACATGCGGCGTCATGGCGCCAATGATCACTGCCCGGCTGGTGACTTCGATCCCGCGCAGTCCCTCGATTTGCGAGAGATCGATGAGATGCTTCGGCGCGGCGAGCCGCAGTTTCATGGTGGGGATAAGCGTATGACCGCCGGCGAGAAGCTTTGCCTCCTCTTGCTTCGCCAGGAGATTTGCTGCCTGCCGCAGCGTCGTCGGCCGATGGTGGCTGAATGCGTACATGGCGATCTCCCTATGCCGCTTTCTGTGCGCGACCGGTCTTTTGCAGCGCGAGCCACACGTTCTGGGGCGTCGCCGGCATGGGCAATTCTTCGCTGCCGATGGCATGGGTGAGGGCGTTGATCACCGCGACCGGAGCCGCAATGGCGCCTGCCTCCCCGCAGCCTTTGATCCCCAGCGGATTGGACGGGCACCTGGTTACGGTCATATCGACTTTGAGCGACGGCAGGTTGTGCGCGCGCGGAAGACAGTAATCCATCAGCGAGCCCGTGATGAGTTGGCCGTTACCGTCATATATCGCACCTTCCAGCAGAGCCTGCCCGACCCCCTGCGCGACCCCACCGTGCACCTGGCCTTCGACGATCATCGGGTTCACGACGGTGCCGAAATCATCGACTGCGGTCCAGGCAACGATCTCGCTCTCGCCGGTCTGCGGATCGACTTCGACCTCGCAGATATGGCAGCCGGCCGGAAAGGTGAAATTGGTCGGATCGTAGAAGGCGCCCTCCTTGAGGCCCGGCTCGAGCTCGGTCCCGGAAAACTTGTGCGCGACATAGGCCTGCAGCGCGACATCACCCCAGGCGGTCGATTTGTCCGTGCCACTCACGGTGAACTTTCCATCTTTCAGAACGATGTCGCCTTCGGACGCTTCCAGGATCTGTGCCGCCACTTTCCTGGCTTTCGTCTCGATCTTGTCGAGTGCCTTCACGATTGCGGAAATACCCACCGCACCCGAACGCGATCCATAGGTGCCCATGCCGAACTGCACCTTGTCGGTATCGCCATGCACCACGCTGACATTTTCAATGGGAATGCCGAGGCGATCGGAAACCACCTGCGCGAACGTGGTTTCATGCCCTTGGCCATGCTGATGACAGCCGGTGAGCACCTCGATGGTTCCGGTGGGATTGACGCGCACTTCGGCCGACTCCCACAGCCCAACTCCGCAGCCAAGCGACCCTACGGCCTGGCTGGGTGCTATGCCGCAGGCTTCGATATAGGTTGAAAAGCCTATCCCACGCAGCTTGCCGTGGCGCTCCGATTCACGCTTGCGTTTGTCGAAACCGGCATAATCGGCGATCTCGAGCGCCTTATCGAGTGAGGCCCGGTAATCGCCAGCGTCGTAATTCATGATCACCGGTGTCTGATGTGGAAAGCGCGTGATGAAATTCTTTTTGCGCAGCTCGGCGGGGTCGACACCAAGCTCGCGCGCGGCGACTTCGACGAGCCGCTCCACAACGAACGTCGCCTCCGGGCGGCCCGCCCCGCGATACGCATCGACCGGCACGGTATTGGTGTAGACCGCATCGACCTCGCAATGGATTGCCGGAATTGCATATTGGCCGGACAGCAGCGTGGCATAGAGATAAGTCGGGATCGAGGAGGAGAATGTAGACATGTAGGCGCCGAGGTTGGCGATCGTCTTCACGCGCAGTCCGACAATTCTGTGCTCGTCATCGAATGCCATTTCCGCATGCGTGACATGATCACGGCCGTGCGCATCGGCGAGAAAGGCTTCCGAGCGGCCCGATACCCATTTCACCGGTCGGCCGATCCTGCGCGCAGCCCACAGGCAGACGACCTCCTCCGCATAGATGAAAATCTTCGAGCCGAACCCGCCGCCGACGTCAGCAGCTATCACGCGCAGCTTGTGCTCCGGCGCGAGCCCGACGAAAGCCGACATGACGAGGCGCGCGACATGCGGATTCTGCGTTGTGTTCCAGAGGGTGAGCGTCTGCGTTCCCGAGTCGTACTCGGCGAGCGCGGCGCGCGGCTCGATCGCGTTCGGCACCAACCGGTTATTGACGAGATCGAGCCTGGTTACGTGCTTGGCATTGCGGAACGCGGCTTCGACTGCAGCTGCCTCGCCGAGCTGCCACTCATAGATCGTGTTGCGCGGCGCGACCTCGTGGATTTGCGGCGTACCCGGCGCCTGCGCCTTCGCCGGATCGGCGACCGCGGACAGAACCTCGTAATCGACAACAACTTTCTCGGCTGCGTCCATCGCCTGACCGAGCGCCCCCGCGATCACTATGGCGACTGCATCACCGGCGTAGTTGACCTTGCCGTGCGCAATTGCCGGGTGCGGCGCCATCTTCATGGGCGAACCGTCCTTCGAATTGATCATCCACCCGCAAATGAGATTGCCAATCTTGTCCCTGGCCAGATCTTCTCCGGTGAGCACCGCAAGCACGCCGGGCATCTTGGCGGCTGCGCTCGCGTCGATGCGCCGGATCGCAGCATGCGCATGCGGCGAGCGGACGAAATAGGCGTAGCTCTGTCCGGGACGATTTATGTCGTCGGTGTAATGGCCCCTGCCGGTGATAAAACGGTGATCCTCTTTTCGACGCACGGGCGCGCCGATCCCGGTTGCGGACATGGCGATTACCTCCCTGGCAAACGCGCGCACATAGAGTGGGGGTCAGCCAGCCGGCTTTTTGTAGTTCTCCATCGCTTTGGCACCCGCCGCGATGGCCTTCACAATGTTCTGGTAGCCGGTGCAACGGCAAAGATTTCCCTCGAGTTCGTGTCTGATAGTGCGATCGTCGAGGTCATGTCCCTTGCGATAGACCATGTCGAGGGCAGTCATGATCATGCCGGGCGTACAATAGCCACACTGCAGACCATGGTGCTCCCGAAACGCCTCCTGCATTGGATGCAACGGTCCATTCGGGTCGGCCACGCCTTCTATGGTGAGCACGTCGGCGCCTTCGAGCTGCCAGACAAAAACGGTGCATGCCTTCACCGCCTTGCCGTTCACGTGCACGACGCAGGCGCCGCATTGCGAGGTATCACAGCCGACGTGCGTGCCGGTAAGCCGCAGGTCCTCGCGCAGAAACTGCACGAGCAACGTGCGCGGGTCGACATCAGCGGTGACGGGCTTGCCGTTCACCGTCAGAGCGACGGCGGACATGGATTTCCTCCTCGGGCTTTTTGGGACAACATCCGGTCAAACCGCTTGATTTTGGAGAGCCCGAGCAAGACAAGTCAACAGTCATGGGGCGCGTGCGGGCACGCGTCGCGGGCACCCCGGTTTTCAGGTGGAGGCGACGGCGGCAGCAAATTTGTCGAAGAAATCATCCGCCGTTTTTTTGGCGGCGCTGTTGATCAGCCGCTGGCCAAGCTGGGCCAGCTTGCCTCCAACCTGCGCCTCGACATCGTAGGTGAGAAGGGTGCCGCCATCCTTGTCGGCCAGCGAGACCGTGGCCCCACCCCTGGCGAATCCCGCCACTCCGCCCTCACCTTCACCTGAAATGCGGTAGCTGTTCGGCGGGTCGAGATCGGACAAGCGCACTTTCCCCTTCCACCGCGCCTTCACGGGGCCGACCTTCACCATCGCAACCGCCTGGAATTCGCTGTCGGAGAGTCTTTCGAATTGCTCGCTGCCGGGAATGCAGCTCTTGAGCACGTCCGCATCATTGAGCTTTGCCCAAACAGTGTCGCGGCTCGCAGGCAGCTGCACTTGTCCGTTCATGGTCATCGCCATTGCATCGTCTCCTGCTGTTCGCGTTATAGGGGTTTGCTGCATGCGCGGGAAAGGGCGTCTGCGCAGGGGTTGGCGAGCCTCGCCCCTGCCGCTAATGCTTCGCCGAGCATGGCCCTTTTCTCCTCTGCGTTGTTGAGCGGCTTCGCTGCAAGTGCGGCAATGCGCGATATTCTAAGCGATCGCGCGCGCATTCAGCGTATGCTGGATTTCGAGCTTGCCCTCGCCCGCGCGCAAGCGGCCGTAGGAATGGTGCCGGCGCTTGCACTCGATGCGATCGCGCACGCCGCGCGCGCCGAGCATTTCGACGCCGCAGCGCTTGCGCAGGAGGCGCTAGCGTGCGGTGACATTGCCGAGCCGCTGGTCAGGGCTCTGGCTGCACAAGTTGCGCAAGCCGACCCAAGTGCCGCGCCTTACGTGCACCAGGGAAGCAGCAACCACGATCTCCTCGACAGCGGTCTCGTGCTCGATCTGAAGGCCGCCATCGATCAGCTCATCGCAGATCTTGGAACCGCGATCGACGGCTGCATGAAGCTCACCGGGCGTCACCGCCGAACCATGGGCGTCAGCCGCCCATATCTGCAGCATGCGTTGCCCATCCCCTTCGGGCTCAAGCTCGCAAGCTACGCTTCGGCACTCGGGCGCTCGCGCGAGCGCCTGCGACGGCTTCGGCGGGAAGCGTTGGTGCTGCAATTCGGAGGCGCCGTCGGCACGCTGGATGCGCTCGGCGATCGCGGGCCGGAGATTGCCGAACGGCTTGCTGCGCTTCTTGATCTGCCGATGCCTGAAGCGCCTTGGCACAGTCATCGGGATCGCCTCGCCGAGCTTGGAGCCGCTATTGCCATTCTCGCGGGGACGTGCGGCAAGATCGCACGCGATATCTCGCTTCTCATGCAGACGGACATAGGTGAGGTATTTGAAGCGGGCACGTCCAGTTCTGCCACTGGACCGCGCCGTGACTGGCGATTGCCGCGAGCGGCAGCGGCTGACATCACGGCCGCGATCCTCGCCAACAGTCTGGTGACTACGATCCTCACTGCTCAAATGCATGAGCATGAGCGTGGACTAGGCAGCTGGCAGGCGGAATGGTTGAGCTTGCCTGCGCTTGCATTGCTCGCCTCCGGTGCGCTCGCTGCGGTCATTGACATTGCCAACGGGCTCGAAGTCGACGCCGAGCGCATGCGCACCAACGTCGCCGTGACGCGTGGACTTAATATGCGCGATGCGGTTGCTTTCGCGCTCGCCCAGAAACTGGGCAAGGAGAAAGCGTATCGGATCGTTGAGGAAGCAAGCCGCAAGGCTACAATCGGCAAGCGCGATCTGCAGGATGTATTGCGCGAGGACGAAACGGTCTCAGCCAATCTGAGCGCCGGCGAGTTGGCCAAGCTCTTCGAACCGCTGGCGCACCAGGGCGCGGCGCAGGTTTTCATCGACAGAATTGCTGGTTCTCTGCACGGCCGCACTGTAAAGCGGTAAGTTGATGGCGGGACGAGGTTACGCCCGCATCACAAGGCCAACGGAACCGGCTCCACAGCGGCAAGCACGGGCGCCGCGCTCTGCGCCGCAAATTGCCGTTCGATGTAAATGACGATGAGGGCCCCGATGAGCAGGAGGAACTCGGTCGCGAGCAGCCGGATCAAATCCGGCTCGGCCGACCGCAGCGCCGGCCATGCCCACAGCATGAGTGCGCTCACCGCGCCAAGCAGCACATAATCGAGTGTTTCCTGGTTGGGCGCCCTGCCGGTTGCGCTCGCCCGCAAAAACTCGATGAGGTACGCGAGAAAGCCCGCTGCCACCAAAAATTTGATAGTCGCAAGCGCGTTGGAAATGCGAATGAGCCCGTCGAGCCCGCAATCGAACAGGGCGCGGAAATAGGCCGCTGCCATCGCATGCACGCATTCCTCAAACCCGTGAAACGGCGAACGCAGGAAGCGCAGCGCATCAGCGCCCCACACGAGCGTGAAATAAACCGCAACGATTGCGGCATTGACTGCGCCAAGCCGAGAATGGGGCTGCACCGCGGCCTCCTCGAATGGGCAGCGGACCCTGGCTCACCAGGCAACGCGCTGCATTGAGGCATGCCGGTCTAGGCGCAGCCCGCAGGAGGCACAATCGAAACCGTTTTTTAACCTTAGCGCAGGGCGTTGCAGGCCCGCGGCGGGTCACACGCGCTTGTAGGAGCGGTCGTGGTAGACCAGCACGCGCCCGCTTGGTCCATGTCGGAGGCTCTCGACTGCACCGAAGAATACGTTGTGGCTTCCCACCGAGCGCACCTCGACGATGCGACAATCGAACGCCACCACGGCGGAAAGAAGGACCGGACTGCCGGTGGACAGAGTGGCCCACGCATTTTTGGCGAAACGGTCGGTTCCGCTGATCCCCGTGCGGCCAGCGAACAAGTCGGCAATGGCTGCTCCGTCCTCGCCAAGCGTGCTCACGCAAAAAACGCCGTTCTCCAGCATGGCCGGATTGGTTTGAGTGCTGCGGTGCAGACAGGCAAGCAAGGTAGGCGGCGCATCGGAGACCGAGCAAACAGCCGTGGCAGTCGAACCAAGCTTACCGCCCGGACCGGCGGTGGTGATAACGTGGACTGCCGCTCCCAGGTGGCTCATCGCCTCGCGAAACGCGGACGGCTCAACCGTGCGGATGATTTCCGGCCCGACTGCGGTGAACGCGCCGTCCATCGCGTCATCGGGGCGCTGATCGATCCAGCTCATGCGCTATTCCGCTGCCCGGCCCAGGTCGGGACGGTCATCGACAGAGCCATCATCGCGCCATGCTTTGTCGCGCCAGCCATCTTCGTCGTAGTCGTCAAGACAGCGGTCCGCTAATGCGATCATCTCGTCAAGGGTGCCGCTGCTGCGCGCGTTCCACAGCGCCTGGATGCGAATGTCCTCGTGGTTGCCCGCGTAGTTCATCTCGTAAAGCTCATGCCGGCCGCCGAATTCCGAGCCGATTGCGTCCCATAACAGCTTCATGACCTTGATCCGCTCCCTGTGCCCAAGGCCGTGGGAGCCGCGCACATACTTGGCCAGATATTTATCTATTGCCGGATTTTTCAAATCTTTTACGGAGGACGGAAGATAGATGAGTGCCGAAGCGATTACCTTCTCGATGATCTCCTTGACCCGGCCATAGGCATCGCCCGCAAACACGCGGTAACTGGAGCCGCTCTGCGCGTTCGGGAGCACTGCGCCGTTGACCCAGTGTGTCGGATTGGCGGCCATTGCGTCCGTCAATCCCCAGAACAGGTTGCGCCAGGCGATCACTTCGCCGAGCATCGCCTGATTGCCGCGAAAATCGCCGGCTCCGGTCGCGCGCAAGGCCTTGGCCATGAGGCCCGTCAGAAAGTCGAGCTTCACGGCAAGGCGCGTGCAGCCCTGGAACTGGTAGCCGGGCACGAAGCCCGATTGCGGAAAGAAGTTCTTGAGCTTCTCCAGGTCCCGGTGCAGCAGCACGTTTTCCCACGGGATGAATGCATTGTCGAACACGAAAATGGCGTCGTTCTCGTCAAAGCGCGAGGAGAGCGGGTAGTCGAAGGGACTTCCCGCCAGGCTCGCCGTCAGCTCGTACGAGGCGCGACAGAAAAGTTTCACCCCGGGAGTGTTCATGGGCACGATGAACATGACCGCGAGATCGGTGTCGTGCACGGGCACCGCGGCGTTCTGCCCGAGAAAATTATAGTGGGTAATGGCAGAGGCGGTGGCGACGACCTTCGCGCCCGAGACATAGATGCCGCGATCCGTGTCCTTCTGAATGGTGATGAAGGTGTCCTTGACCTGTTCGGGTGCCTTGGCGCGATCGACGGGCGGATTGACGATTGCGTGATTCATGAACAGCACATTCTCCTGCGCGCGGCGGTACCAGGCCTGCGCATTCGCGGAGAACTTGCCGTAGAAGGCATGATTAGCTCCCAGCGTGTTCATGAGAGATGCTTTGTAATCGGGCGAGCGCCCCATCCATCCGTAGGACATGCGCGCCCAGTGCGCGATCGCGTCGCGTTGCTCGATCAGATGCTCGCGTGAGTGCGCCGTGCGGAAGAACTTGTGCGTGAAACTGCCGGACCCGGTATCGGTCGGCCACGTCAGAACGGCCTTGTTCTTCGAATCGTGCAGAGCGTCGTAAAGGCGCGCAATGGAGCGGGCTGCATTGCGAAAGGCGGGATGCGTGGTGACATCGTCGACCCGCTCGCCGTAGATGTACACCTCGCGCCCGTCCTGCAGGCTGGCCAAGTATTCAGCACCCGTAAAGGGCCGGCCTTTTCCGGCAATGGCATCCTCAGGATTCATGGTCATGCGAACGCAGCGGCACCAGACGTGTCAGCAAGGCACTCGCCGGCACCGCTGTCAATGCATGCGATGACAACCGGCACGAAATGGCACATGAGCACATGGCAAATAACGAGGAGGCCGCAGCTGACGACCTCCTCGTTTCTCGCCTGAGTGTATGAATCCTCGCCCAAGAGGCTCGGCGCAATGCCGCAGGCGACGCCTCAATTAACTGAACATTATCACCGCAATAACGCGGCATGCGCGTGCGGGTTCCACACCATGTCTCGGGGTTTTACCGGCACAGCCGGACATTGCCGCTCGTGGGCTGCCCTGATAGAGCTTGCGTTCTTGCCGGGGTCGCGGCCGCAGACCAAGGCCATCGGGCAATGGAAGTCTTCATCCAGCAGCTCATCAACGGAATCACGCTCGGCTCGATCTATGGCCTGATCGCCATCGGCTACACGATGGTGTTCGGCATCATCGGCATGGTGAACTTCGCCCATGGCGACGTGTTCATGGTCTCTGCTTTCATTGCCCTGGTCACATTTCTGCTTCTCACAACTTGGCTGGGCTTTGCCTCGCTGATTGCCGCTCTCGTCGTCATCCTCATTGTGGCCATGCTGCTCACCTCGTTGGTCAACTGGGCGATTGAGCGCGTTGCATATCGGCCGCTGCGCGGCTCGTCGCGTCTTGCTCCTCTCATCTCTGCAATAGGCATGTCGATTTTTCTGTCGAATTTCGTGCAGGTGGCGCAGGGACCGCGCAACAAGTCGATCGCCCCGATGTTCAACGAGGTGATCGTGCTCATAGAAGGAGAGGGTTATGACGTCGCGATCTCGTACAAACAAATCGTGGTGTGGCTTGTAACCGCTGCCCTCCTGCTGGCGTTCTGGTATCTGGTGAGCAAGACAGCGCTGGGCCGCGCGCAGCGCGCCTGCGAGCAGGACCAGAAAATGGCGGCGCTGCTCGGCGTCAATGTCGATCAAACCATTTCGATTACGTTCGTGATTGCCGCCGCGCTCGCTGCCGTGGCGGGCACTATGTATCTGATGTACTACGGGGTGATCAACTTTGCCGATGGCTTCGTTCCCGGGGTAAAGGCCTTCACCGCTGCGGTGTTGGGGGGAATAGGGTCGCTGCCGGGGGCCGTCATTGGCGGGCTGCTGATCGGGCTGATTGAAACGATGTGGTCGGCATATTTTTCCACCGATTACAAGGATGTCGCAGCTTTTTCCATTCTCGCGATCACCATGATCTTCCTGCCGCAGGGCATTCTCGGCCGGGCCGATGTGGAAAAGGTCTGAGAATGGACGAACCGTGGGCAAAGAACTCGGCCCGCCTGCCTCGAGCATTGCGAGAAAGCGCGTTCACTGCTCTCATCGCATTCGGGTTGTTTCTTCCGCTGATCGGCTTCAACACCGTCCAAAATATCCGTAACGAGCTGATTCTCGAGACCCGTTGGCCGTTGCTTGCGAGCTTGGTAGCAATCATTGCGGCCGTCCGGTTTGTGCAGCTGCTCGTCTTCTCGCCCTGGTACGAGCGCAGGCGCGCGCAGGCGACTACACACGTAGCACTTAATACCGAACGCTCGCTCGCAGCGAACGTTGCTTCGGGCCTCACGCTGGCGTTCGCGCTCATTTACCCGGCGCTTGCGCTCTGGGGCGCTGGTTTCCAGGGCGCTGCGAAATGGATCGACAATTTCGGCGTTCAGATTCTCATCTACGTAATGCTGGGATGGGGCCTCAATATCGTCGTGGGGCTCGCGGGTCTGCTCGATCTTGGCTACGTGGCATTCTACGCAGTCGGAGCTTATGCGTATGCCGTACTGGCGACGACATACGGCCTGTCGTTCTGGGTACTGCTGCCGATTGCAGGGGCGCTCGCAGCGCTATGGGGAATCCTGCTGGGATTTCCGGTGCTGCGCTTGCGCGGAGATTATCTGGCCATCGTCACGCTGGCTTTCGGCGAGATCATTCGGCTCGTGCTCATCAACTGGGTGCCGGTGACCAACGGCTACGCCGGCATTGCCAGCATTCCGCGGCCGACGTTTTTCGGCATTCCCTTCAACGCGACCGAATCCGGGTTCGCCGCGCGACTTGGGCTCGAGTTCAGCCCGATCTATCGCGTCATATTCCTGTATTATCTGATTCTCGGGCTTGCATTCATCACCGGCGCGATCACGGTCCGGCTGCGCAAGCTGCCGCTCGGGCGAGCCTGGGAAGCGCTGCGTGAAGACGAGATCGCATGCCGCTCGCTGGGCATCAATACCACCAACACAAAGCTCACCGCATTCGCGATGGGGGGAATGTTTGCGGGTTTTGCCGGATCGTTTTTTGCCGCCCGTCAGGGCTTCGTCTCGCCGGAAAGCTTCACGTTCATGGAATCGGCAGTGATCGTGGCCATCGTGGTACTGGGCGGGATGGGCAGCCTGCTAGGCGTGGCGATTGCGGCCGTGCTTATGATCGGCGGCACCGAAATCATGCGCGAGCTCGATTTTCTGAAAACCATCTTCGGCAGCGATTTTGACCCCACCCAATACCGGATGCTGCTCTTCGGATTGGCGATGGTGCTGATCATGGTCTGGAAACCGCGCGGCCTCATTGCAACGCGGGCGCCTTCAATTCTGCTGCATAGGCATGCTCGCACTGCCCCAGGAGAGACGCGCGCCGCCCGCGAGCTTTTCCAGGGCCGGCGGGGATGAACGGCGCCGGAGCGGCCCTCGGCGTGCCACAAAGGTCGACCCTGCTGCGGGTGGATCACCTGACAATGCGCTTCGGCGGCCTGCTCGCTGTAACCGATCTCACGTTTGTCGCGCGGCAGAGGAATATCACCGCATTGATCGGCCCTAACGGAGCCGGTAAGACGACCGTGTTCAATTGCATCACCGGCTTTTACAAACCTTCGGAAGGGCGCATCGCCTTGCAATCCGGGGATGCTCAGATCTGGGATGAGCTCGATGCGCTCACCGAGCGTGGAGCGCGCAGTCTTGTGCGTGGCGACAGCGCACTTTTCCTGCTCGAGCGCATGCCGGACTACGAAGTGAACAGAAAAGCGCGGATTGCACGCACGTTCCAGAACATCCGGCTTTTTCCCGGGATGACGGTGCTGGAGAATCTGCTTGTTGCGCAGCACAATGTGCTGATGCGCGCCTCCGGCTTTACCGTGCTTGGTGCCGTGGGTGCGCGCTCCTATGCGCTAGCGCAGCGCCGCGCCCTGGAGAAGGCCCGCTCCTGGCTCGAAGAGATCGGCTTGACTGATCGCGCCGATCACCCTGCGGGGGAGCTTGCCTATGGCGCTCAGCGTCGGCTCGAGATTGCGCGCGCGATGTGCACCGACCCAATTCTGCTATGCCTCGATGAGCCGGCGGCCGGCCTCAATCCACGTGAGAGCGCGGAGCTTGGTGAATTCCTGCAGCGCATCCGTGACCAGCATGGCACCTCCATCCTTCTCATCGAGCATGACATGACTGTAGTGATGGAAATTTCCGACCAGATCGTCGTGCTCGACCATGGACAGAAAATCGCAGACGGGGCGCCGGCAAGCATTCGCGATGACCCGAACGTCGTTGCCGCGTATCTCGGCGTTGAACAGGAGGAAGTCCCCGAGGCCGAGATGATGGTGTCATGAGTGCGGCGCATCCCGTAGAAGGCGAGTTGGCCATGAGGCTCCCGCTGCTGTGTGTGCGCGGCGTGAAAGCCTACTATGGCGCGATCGCCGCACTGCGCGGAGTCGATATCGAGGTCGGCGAAGGAGAGATTGTCGCGCTCATCGGCGCGAACGGAGCCGGCAAATCAACCCTCATGATGACGATTTTTGGCAGCCCCCGCGCGCGCGAAGGACAGATCATTTTTGCCGGCCATGACATCACGCAGCTGCCGACGCACGCGATTGCTGCCTTGAAGATTGCACAGGCGCCGGAAGGGCGCCGCATATTCCTGCGCATGAGCGTCATGGAAAACCTGCAGATGGGCGCAGGCCTTTCCAAGCCGGAGTATTTCGAGACGGACCTGCAGCGGGTCTTCGCCTTGTTTCCCCGCCTGCGCGAGCGACTGGATCAGCGGGGCGGTACCCTCTCCGGCGGTGAGCAGCAAATGCTCGCGATTGCGCGTGCGCTTATGAGCCGCCCTCGTCTGCTGCTGCTCGACGAGCCGTCGCTGGGCCTCGCGCCGATCATCGCGCGGCAGATCTTCAGCTCGATCAAGCAGCTCAACGAGCGGGAGAAGCTCACGGTTTTTCTGGTCGAGCAGAACGCGTTTCACGCGCTGCGGCTCGCGCACCGCGGTTACGTGATGGTGAATGGACGCATCACGCTAAGCGGCAGCGGACAAGAACTTCTCGCACGTCCGGAAGTCAGATCGGCCTATCTGGAAGGAGGCAGGCATTGACCGCTTGGACAAGCTTCGAGCGGCTCTTCGAAGACCAGCCGTTCGGCACCTTTGTCTTGGTCACGATATTTCTAGGCGGCGGCGCTGCCTTCCTGGCCGGCCGTGCGATCGCAGCTACTTGGCGGCCATGGTGGCACATCGGGTTTTATATGGCCGCTCTCGCACTCGCGGTCCGTTTTCTCCATTACGCTCTTTTCGACAGCAGATTTCTCTCCCCGCATTACTACTTACTGGATTACATGGTCTGTCTCGCCTTCGCCCTTCTCGGATTTCGTCTCATGCGGGTACGCCAGATGGTGACGCGCTACAGGTGGATGCACGAGCCTGCGGGTCGGCTGCGCTGGCGCAGGCGCGAAGCAGCCGCCGTCGAGGAGCGCCCAAATTAGGGATGACTTTTGCTCGATTTCTCGCTATTGGCGCC
Organism: Pseudomonadota bacterium; assembly: GCA_046733355.1. Classification (GTDB taxonomy): domain Bacteria; phylum Pseudomonadota; class Alphaproteobacteria; order Rhizobiales; family Xanthobacteraceae; genus VAZQ01. The sequence goes on from JBKPOZ010000009.1 coordinate 21,044, forward strand.
CGCATCCGCAGTTCGGCGCCCCGACGCGCTCATCATCCAAGGATACATTCTCATGCGCTACCATCCTGCACTCGTCGGCCCCTTTCTCGCCCTCCTTGGGCTGAGCTTAGGTCTCACCACCGCGCAGGCGCAGATCAAGCTCGGCGTCGCCGGACCAATTACCGGTGGCAGCGCCCCGTTTGGGGCGCAGCTGAAATACGGCGTGGAGCAGGCAGTTGAGGACATCAATAATGCCGGCGGCATTATCGGGCAGAAAATTCAAGCTCCTCCGTTGATTGGAGACGATCGCGCCGATCCCAAAGAAGGCGTTTCGGTCGCCAACAAATTTGCAGGCGAAGGAATAAAGTTCGTGGTGGGCCATTTCAATTCCGGCGTGACCATTCCGGCTTCCGATGTGTATCAGGAGAATGGAATGCTGGTGATCACGCCTGCTGCCACTAATCCGAAAGTAACCGACCGCAATCTTTGGAATGTATTCCGCACCTGCGGACGCGACGATCAGCAAGGCATTGTGGCGGGTACGATCGTTGCCGAAAAATTCAAAGGCAAGCGCGTCGCCATCGTGCACGACAAAACAACGTATGGGCAGGGCCTGGCGGACGAAACCCGCAAGACGATGAACAGCAAGGGTCTCAAGGAAGTGCTTTATGAGGGGGTGAATATCGGGGACAAGGACTATTCGGCTCTGGTTTCCAAGATCAAGGGAGCACGCGCGGATCTCGTCTATTGGGGCGGCCTGCACGATACGGGCGGATTGATCCTGCGACAGCTGCGCGATCAGGGGGTGAAGGCCACATTCATGGGCGGCGACGGCATGGCCGAGGAGGAGTTTGCGACCATTGCCGGGCCCGGTGCCGAGGGCACGCTGATGACCTTCTCACCCGATCCGCGGACCAACCCGGCAAACAAGCAAATCGTCGAGGTTTTCCGAAAGAAAGGATTCGAGCCGCAGGCTTACACGCTCTACAGCTACGCCGCCGTACAGATCATCAAGCAGGCCGCCGAGGAGGGGAAGTCGCTCGAGCCGAAGAAGGTGGCGGACGTGATGCACTCCGGAAAATCCTTCAACACCGTATTGGGCGATCTGTCATATGACAAAAAAGGTGACGTCACCGGCTATACGGTCGCCGGCAAGAAGAAGGACCGCTATGTGCTCTATGTCTGGAAGAAGGGTCCTGATGGCAAGATCACCTATGTGGAGGCGCAGTAGAGCGAGCGCGCGGCTGCTCAGCCGATGCTTTGCAGCAGCGGAAATGTCTCGATCAGCCAACCATTCATTCGGGTGAAAAATCCGCTCAGGAAGGCTATGCCCGTCAGCACCAGGAGCGTGCCCATGACACGCTCCATCTTTGCGAGATGAGCGCGAAAGCGTGAAAGAAAGGCCGCGAAAGGCTCGACTGCAAAAGCGGCGATGACGAAGGGTATGCCCAGTCCTAGTGAATAGACGCCCAGCAAAGCTGCCCCCTTTTCCACGGTCGCCCTCGAGGCTGCGACTGCGAGGATAGCCGCGAGGATTGGCCCGATGCAGGGAGTCCAGCCGAAAGCGAACGCAAGCCCCATCACAAAGGCACCCCAGAGTCCCACCGGTTTCTGCACTTCGATGCGGGCTTGCCGGCTCAGCCACTCAATCGGCGTAAGACCGAGAAAATGCAGGCCCATGACGATGATGGCGATGCCGGCTGCGATCGCGAGCTCATTGGAGTAGAAGTGCAGCAGGGCACCGATCCAGCTTGCGCTGGCACCGAGCGCAATAAAAACAGTCGAGAATCCGCAAACGAAGAGGAGCGCCGCGAAAGTGGTGTCACGGCGCGCCTGCCGCACACTCTCTTTCGCTTCCAATCGCTCGAGCGAGGTGCCGGCCAGGTAAACGAGATACGGGGGCACGAGCGGAAGCACGCAGGGCGACAGAAAACTCAAGAGCCCTGCGAGCAGAGCGGCTAAGTACGTGACATCCGGCGCCATCGTGGGCTAGATGCGTTGCATCACAGGCCTTACGCAAGCGAGTAGCCTCGTGCTCCCCATGATGTGAATACGTGCATGGCGGTGCCGCGCAATCTCATTACCGACGTTGCAGGCATTCGGGTGGGACAGGCGCAAGATACGCGGCTTGCTTCCGGTGCCACCGCGGTAATTTTCGATGCGCCCGCTGCGGCGTCGGTCGATGTGCGCGGGGGCGCACCGGGGAGCCGGGAAACTGATCTGCTGGAGCCGCATCGCACCGTGCAGCGCATCGATGCGGTGGTGCTCTCGGGTGGATCGGCGTTCGGCCTGGATGCAGCCGCAGGCGTCCAAGCCTGCTTGCGCGAGCAAGGACGTGGGTTCGCCATCGGCGAAGTACGGGTGCCGATCGTGTGCGCGGCGGCATTGTTCGACCTCACGAATGGCGGCGACAAGAACTGGGGCCGTTTTTCGCCTTATCGCGACCTTGGCCATGCCGCCGCATCCGCCGCTGGACCGATGTTCCAGCTTGGGACAGCGGGGGCCGGTTTTGGCGCCACTACGGTGAATTACAAAGGCGGAATGGGTTCGGCTTCCGCCATGACGACGCAGGGGCACACGGTGGGCGCGCTCGTTGCCGTCAATGCGTGCGGGAGTGCGGTCGTCGGCAACGGACCTCATTTCTGGGCCGCTCCCTTCGAACGGCAGCATGAGTTCGGCGGTCTCGGCTTTCCCGCAATGATTCCGCAAACGGCGCTGTTGCCGCTGTGCAAAGGAAGCGCCGGAACGAATACGACCATTGCGCTCGTCGCAACGGATGCTGATTGCACCAAGGCCCAGCTCAAGCACATAGCCGCCATGGCGCACGATGGCATGGCCCGGGCCATCTATCCCGCCCATACGACCCTTGACGGAGACACGATATTTGCAGCGGCTACGGGCCAGAGAGCGCTCGCGGATCCGCTCCGGGACATCACCGAGGTTGGCCTCACCTGCGCCAATGTGCTGGCGCGAGCCATTGCACGGGCGGTGTTCGAGGCGACCGCGCTGCCTAGCGGCGTCCCGAGCTGGCGTGATTGCCACAGTTGACGAGATTTGCAGCACAATATGGGGAAGCCATTGCATCTGCCTCGAAATCGCCGCTTAAAAGCTCTATGCGATTGATGGGGTAAATGCGGCTTCAGCCTCGGACCCGAGGCGCCGAAGGGTGGGAGATTGGTCATGCGTCTCGCGGCGATAGCGTGCGCGCTCGTAATGGTGCTCGGGGCAGCGGTGTTCGGGGTCATCCTGGCGCAACGATCTCCCCTTCCGATTGGCAGTCCGACAGCCGCAGAGGCGAGCGCTGCAACCGAAACGACCGCGAGATCGGTCGTCACCCCGCTGGAAGAGCCTGCCGTGATGTCGGCCGTCGCTGGGGTCGAAAAGCCTGTTGCAGAGGAGAGCAAGCCCGCCGTCATGGCGCAGGTTTCGCCTCCCGTGGCCGCGGTACCCACGCAAGTGCCGCCAGCACCTGCAGTGACGGCGACCTCCTGTCCCGGCAATCCCAATGCCATAGGCGTCTCCCGGGTGGTCGAGATAGACACCACGGGCGGCCCGGGTTTCGGGTTTGAGCATTTCAAGATGCATGACTTTCTGCGCGATGGCGAGGTCGTGCTCACCTTCGACGACGGGCCGTGGCCGAAGAACACGCCGGCCGTTCTCGCCGCCCTTGCTGCCCATTGCACCAAGGCCATCTTCTTCCCGATCGGCCTGCATGCGACGTATGAGCCGGGCATTCTCAAGCAGGTCGCCGCAGCCGGTCACGCCGTTGGTTCCCACACTTGGTGCCACCAGGATCTGTCGAAGACCAAAGGCCATTGCCGGGTCAACGGCAAGACCGAAACGGTCGAATACGATCCGAAAGATGAGATCGAGAAGGGCATCAGTGCTGTGCGTTGGGCAGTCGGCGGACCGACTGCGCCCTATTTCCGTTTCCCGGCGCTGCGGCAGCCGCCTGAGCTGATCGAGTATCTCGCCAAGCGGAACATCGGAATCTTCTCCACGGATTTCGACTCCTTCGACTTCAAGATGCGAAAGCCTGAGGAAGTGAGAAAATCCGTGATGGCGAAGCTAAAAAAACACGGCAAGGGCATCGTGCTCATGCACGACTTCCAGCATGCCACCGCGGAAGGCACGATGGACCTGCTCAACGAGCTCAAGGCTGGCGGCTACAAGATCGTGTTTATGAAGCCGAAGTTCGCTGTGAAGACGTTGCCTCAGTATGACGAGATGATCCTGAAGCAGATGAAGACGGCAGGCGGCGATGGCCGGCCGACTTCGAGCGTCGTGCGCACCATCAGCGAGTAGGCTCGCACTCAGCTAAATCGTTCGGCGGCGTAAGGTGCGGGGTCCGTGAACGGGCGGACTCCGGTCATTAGATCAGCGAGCAGCCTGCCCGTTGTAGGCCCGAGTGTCAGCCCCCAATGGGCATGTCCATAGGCCAGCCATAGCCCATTCTGACCCGGTGCCCGTCCAATAACCGGGCGCGAGTCTGGAAAGCACGGACGACTGCCCATCCAGGGCACCGGCTCGATGGGTTCGCCCAGCGGAAACAGACGCCTCGCTGCGGGGATCACCCGACTGAGTTGCACGGGTGTTGAGGGAGCATCCCGCGCGGCAAATTCGGCTCCGGTGGTAAGCCGAATTCCGTTCTGCATAGGTGCGAGGCAGTAGCCCATCTCGGCATCGAGGACAGGCCGCGCCATCGCCGCGTTACCTGCCGGGCGGAATTGACGGTGATAGCCCCGTTTGACCGTAAGGGGCAGCTTGACACCGAGCGTATCAAGCACGTCCGGCGCGAACGGGCCGAGCGCAACCACTGCTTCGCGCGCATCGAGGGGCCCCTGTGGGGTGTCCACCCGCCACTGCATTCCAACGCGGTGGAGCGTGCGTGCATCCGCCGTAATGATCACCCCCCCGAGCGCGACGAAACGCGCCGCGTACGCCCTGGTGACCGCCAGCGGGTTTGTGACGCTGGCCGTGTTCTCCCAGAATATGGCGTGGCGGAAGACAGGAGCGAGGCTTGGCTCGAGCTCCTGCGCGCCGGCCATGTCGAGCATGCGAAACGGCAGGCGAAATTCCTTGGCAAGCTCCAGCTCGCGCGCCAGCGCCGCAAGTCCAGCATCGGTGCGATAGAGCTTGAGCCAGCCGCTCTTGCGCAGAAGCCCCCCTGCTTGCGCCTCGGCGAGCAGCTCCTCATGGTCATGGGCAGCGCGTGCGAACAGGGGACGCATGAGGCGGGCGGTCTCTTCCAGTCGCTTCGGCTGCGAGGCAGCGCGAAACGCCAAGAGCCAGGGCGCCACGTACGGCAAATAGCCCAGATGGTAATTGGCTTCGGGCGCGCGCTTCAGCGCGACCCGCAGCAGCGCGCGCATGTCTTTGGGGAAGACGGGCGGAAAAACGGTCTTGCTTTCGATGATCCCGGCATTGCCGTAGGAAGTTTCCTCGCCCGGACCACGCCGGTCCACTAACGCGACCGCAAGACCACGTTTCGCAAGCTGCAGCGCAATGGAGGTGCCAACGATTCCGGCACCGAGCACGACAGCATCTACGGTCGCCATAACCTTCGCCCTTTACGCGAACCTCGCCCGGGTGCATTTCACAGCATAGGACGCCGCGTTGCCCGTTGCTCTCCTCCATGTTAGGCGAGGCCAAGACGGAGCGAAAACGTTTTGCCTGACCCGCTCATAATCGCGCCATCCATCCTCTCTGCCGATTTTGCGCGGCTCGGTGAGGAGGTGCGGGCGGTCGATGCCGCGGGCGCCGACTGGATCCATATCGACGTGATGGACGGGCACTTCGTACCCAACATCACGATGGGACCGGATGTGGTCAAGGCGGTGCGACGGCACACCGCCAAGGTGCTTGACGTGCACCTGATGATCGCGCCCTGCGATCCGTATCTCGAAGCCTTCGCGCATGCAGGGGCAGATCTGATCACGGTGCATGTGGAAGCGGGCCCGCATATCTACCGTTCGCTGCAGGCCATCCGATCGCTAGGCAAGAAGGCTGGCGTAACGCTCAATCCCGGGACGCCGATCGAGACTATCGAACCCGTGATCGATATCGTCGATCTTGTCCTGGTGATGTCCGTCAATCCGGGTTTTGGCGGCCAGGCTTTCATCCCCTCTGCCGTCGAAAAGATGGCGCGGCTGCGCATGCTGATTGCCGGCCGGCCCATCCACATCGAGGTGGATGGCGGGATCACGCGCGAGACGGCACCCGGTGCCGTCGCCGCCGGCGCGAATGTGCTGGTCGCCGGTTCCGCTGTGTTCAAGGGCGCCCATTCTTCCGAGGGCTATCGCGCCAACATTGCTGCGATCCGGGAAGCGGCGGCGCACGCGCGCGGAGAAGCTGCCTAGTTTCATGATCCCTCGCTATACGCGACCCGAAATCGCAGCGATCTGGGACGCGCAAACCCGTTATCGCCTGTGGTTCGAGATCGAGGCGCATGCCGCCGATGCCATGGCCGAGCTGGGAATCATCCCGAAAAAGGCCGCGGAGAAAATCTGGCAGAAGGGCCGGGATGCGCGGTTCGACGTCGCGCGCATTGACGCGATCGAGCGCGAGGTCAAACACGACGTCATTGCGTTTCTGACGCATCTGGCGGAGATTATCGGGCCCGAGGCGCGCTTCCTGCACCAGGGCATGACCTCCTCCGACGTGCTCGATACCTGCCTGAACGTGCAGCTCGTGCGCGCGGCCGACGTGCTCATCGCCGATACTGATGCCCTTCTTGCCGCGATCAAACGGCGCGCTTTTGAGCACAAATACACGCCGACGGTCGGCCGCTCCCATGGGGTTCACGCGGAGCCCACGACCTTCGGCCTCAAGCTCGCGTATGCCTACGCCGAATTCTTCCGCGCCAAAGAACGGCTGATCTGCGCGCGCACCGAAGTGGCGACCTGCGCCATTTCGGGCGTGGTCGGCACTTTTGCGCATCTCGATCCGCGCATTGAGGCGCACGTCGCGCAAGCCATGGGCCTCGCGGTCGAACCGGTCTCGACGCAGATCATCCCGCGCGACCGCCACGCCATGTATTTTGCCGTTTTGGGGGTCGTGGCTTCTTCCATCGAGCGGCTCGCCACCGAAATCCGCCACCTGCAGCGCACGGAAGTATTGGAGGCCGAGGAGTTCTTCTCAGAAGGGCAGAAAGGGTCATCGGCGATGCCGCACAAGCGCAATCCGGTGCTGTCGGAGAACGTCACCGGCCTCGCTCGCGTGGTACGCGCCTATGTGACACCGGCGCTGGAAGACGTAGCGCTCTGGCACGAACGCGACATCTCGCACTCTTCGGTCGAACGCATGATCGCACCGGACGCTACGGCGACGCTCGATTTCGCACTTACGCGCCTCGCATCCATCGTGGACAAGCTCGTCGTCTATCCCGCCAACATGCAGCAGAACCTGGACCGACTGGGTGGCCTCGTTCATTCGCAGCGCGTCATGCTCGCGCTCACACAAAAAGGGCTGGGGCGCGGGGAGGCCTACCGGATCGTGCAGCGCAAGGCGATGGCTGCCTGGAGAAGCGAAGGCGACTTCCTCACCCTGCTCATGAAAGATACCGATGTGCGGCACCACCTGAGCGAAAGCGAGCTCAAGGCGCTGTTTGACCCGAAGCAGCACTTCCAGCACGTCGACGCCATTTTTGCCCGCGTGTTCGGCACTTGAGACGCTGCGCCTTGTTCGTGGCCCACTCAAATTTATTCAGGCCGACGAAGGTTTTCTTTGCGCGACTCAGCGCCTCTGTCTAACGTGCCGAATCACTTTGGAACGGAGGGTGCAATGAGCCGCTTGGTGCGCCTGCCGCAGCGCGCGAATGAAAATTCAGCCATCGCCGGCCTTGAGGACGTGCTTGGCCCGGGGCTAGGCAGCAGCAACGCTGCCGTGGAGCCCGCAGACAACTACCTGGAGCGCATCGCAAAGTATGTCCCCGCAGAAGTGCTCGCCTTTTTCATTTTCATCAACGCCATCCTCGAGCAGGCGGTAAAAGCGGGCGGTAAGGGCGCGGCCATGGCCGGCCTGCCCGTTACCACGGTAGCGCAGGGCGCTCTCGTCATCGGGCTCGTGCTCACGCCGCTGTTCGTGTGGTACGTGCGCGAGGAGGGCGACGCCTGGTTCACCAACGCGCTGGTTTCGACGTTTGCTTTTCCGTTCTGGGCCTATGTCCTGGGTGCCGTCGCTTTCGACGGGTTTTGGGATGGAAACCTGGCGGCCATTCTTCTCGCAACCTTTTCCGTTGTGAGCGGGCTCATAGCTCCGCGCGCGCGCAAGCCGAAAAAATCGGCTGCAAAAGCTCCTGCCCGTCCTGAACGACGCCAGCTCGATCTGGTTGAGCCGAGCCCAGCGTAACCGCCAGCCTTACCGGTTGTCCCGCGCGCAGGTATTTCGTAATGCGTCTATGTGGGAGCGAGCCCAACCATTCTCGTGTTTGACTCGGGGCTCGGTGGCCTTACTGTGTTCCGTGAGGTTGCCAAGGCGCGACCCGACGCCCGGTACGTATACGTGGCGGACGACGCTTTCTTCCCCTACGGCGAGCATGGCGAGGACGAGCTGGTTGCGCGCGTCTGCACACTCATCGGCAACTTACTCGCTCATCACCGTCCCGATCTCATGGTCATTGCATGTAATACTGCATCCACAATCGTGTTGCCGCACCTCCGCGCGCGCTTCCGAACTCCTTTTGTAGGGACAGTGCCTGCCATCAAGCCCGCCTGCGCGCGTTCGCTCACCAAGCGTGTGACGGTACTGGGCACTCGAGCGACGGTTGGTCGCGAATATACCCGCACGCTGATCCGGGATTTTGCCAACGGCAGCGACGTGGCCCTGGTCGGATCGAGCAGGCTCGCCGAATTTGCAGAAAGAGAGCTCAACGGCACGCCCGTTGCCGATACATCTATCGCTGAGGAGATCGCGCCATGTTTTATCAATGCTGATGGGCGGCGCACCGACACGATCGTGCTTGCCTGCACGCATTACCCGCTTCTGCTTGCGCGTTTCGAGCGGCTCTCGCCATGGCCGGTGACCTATATTGATCCGGCGCCCGCCATCGGCCGACGCGTCACGGATCTGATCGGAGCAAGTCGTGGTAGCGCATCCTCCCCCCTTGCACGCGCAATCTTCACGTCCGGGCGCAAACCGTCGGACGCTCTCACGTCCACGCTGGTGCGGTTCGGTCTGCACAGCTAGCATCCTCAGCGAGAATTCCTGCACGAGGGCATATGCAATGGCCAGCGAGTCCCACACCGTGCGACGAACCATCCAGTTCAGGTTCACGCTGCCCACTGCAGATGCGGGACATTTGGCATCGCTGGCCAGGGCAGCGGCGCCATTTTACGAGGCGTTCGGCGGCCAGCGCGTGCGCCTGTTGCAGAACGTGGACGATCCCGCACGTTTCATCCACGAGATCGAATACGACACGCACGAAATGCTCGAGATGAACCGGCAGCGGATCGCAAGCGATCCGCGCGTGCAGGCTTATCTGCAGACCTGGCGCACGCTGCTCCCTGGCTCCGTAGAGATCGAGGTCTACAAGGAGGCTGGCTAGCCATTTGACTCGACCGAGCTTGCTCCCCTAAAACCGCGCGGTTTCGCGACCCGCGGCATTGGCCGGCGCTTCGGCCAGAGCCTGTCGGTCTCGACGCGTGTCGGGACAGAGGAGGGCGCGATCCTCACCATCACATCAGTCGAGGAACGCGATGACCAAGCGCCTGCAGGCGAAATACAAGATCGATCGCCGCATGGGCCAGAACGTATGGGGCCGGCCCAAAAGCCCAATCAACCGCCGCGAATACGGCCCCGGACAGCACGGACAGCGACGCAAGGGCAAGCTGTCCGACTACGGCGTGCAGCTGCGCGCCAAGCAGAAACTGCGCGGCTATTACGGCAACATTTCCGAACGCCAGTTCCGCGGCATCTATCAGCAGGCGATCCGCATGAAAGGCGATTCAGGCGCGCACATGATCGCGCTCTTGGAGAGCCGGCTTGATGCCGTTGCCTACCGCGCCAAGTTCGTTCCTACCGTCTTCGCCGCACGGCAGTTCATCAGCCACGGGCATGTGAAGGTGAACGGCAAGCGGGTAACCATCCCGAGCTACCGCGTGAAGGTCGGCGATACGATTGAGGTGAGGGAAAAATCGAAGCAACTGGCGCTCGTGCTGGAAGCGACCGCGCTCGCCGAGCGCGATGTGCCTGACTATATCGAAGCCGACCACTCCAAGATGACGGCCAAGCTTGCCCGCCTGCCTCACCTCAACGACGTGCCTTACCCCGTGCAGATGGAGCCCCACCTCGTCGTCGAATTTTATTCGCGGTAAGGACCAGCGAGGACGTTGTCATGGCGGGCTCGCCGGGCCATGCACCTCTTGTACGCTGCACCTCTAGACGTCGACGCCCGGCACCAGGCCGGGCGATGACGTCAGATCTGCCGATGTGCGGCTACGCCGAAGCCTTTTCGCTGAGGGCGACGCCCTTCTCCTTAAGCAATGACTGCAATTCGCCGGCCTGGAACATCTCGCGGATGATGTCGCAGCCGCCGACGAACTCGCCTTTGACGTAGAGCTGCGGAATCGTCGGCCAGTTCGAGAACGTTTTGATGCCTTGGCGGAGCTCCTCTGATTCGAGCACGTTGAGCCCCTTATACGCGACACCGAGATGGTCGAGAATTTGCACTACCTGGCCGGAAAATCCGCACATCGGAGATTGCGGAGTTCCCTTCATGAACAGCACGACGTCGTTGCCCTTGACCTCGTTTTTGATGAATTGCTCGATGGCCATGAATTCCCTCGTTTATTGCGGAACGCGGCAGCGCTCCGCCTCGCCTTTATGTAGCGCGGCGGACGCCTTGACCCAAGGCCCCTCGTCGGCTTTTGCGCATCACTTTTTGACTGGCGCGTAGAAGGTGCCCTCGACCTCCAGGATGTCGTCCTGGTTCAGACGATGCACCTCGACAATGGTGCGGGGCGGATAAGGCCCCTTGCCCCAAAGCTCTTCCTGAATCTTGTTCGCGAGCGGGCGGAAACGAAACATGTCGGTGACGTAAACCACGATGCGCACGCAATCGCGCAAGGTTGCCCCCTCCGACTCGGCGATCAGCTTCATGTTCTGGAAGGCCTGGCGGACGCGCGCCTCGTCGCCCTGGACGAGCGTATTGCTGCTCGGGTCGATGCCGCGCATTCCGGCAACAAAAATAAAATCGCCGGCGCGCGCTCCCACATCCCAGGTGCCGGTTGGCTTGATTGCGCCCTGCGGGCTCAGCGTCTTGACGCCGACGGGGGAAGGCGACTGAGCGATCAGTATCCCGGGCGACAGAACAAGCAGGAGCGCCGCACCCGCAGGGCCAAGGGCTGAAAATCTCATTGCGCTTCCTCGCTGCCGGACTGCTCGGGTGTGCCGGTTTGCAGGGCGAGGGCGTGGAGCTTGCCTCCCATCTCCGCCTTGAGCGCCTCGTAAACGATCTGGTGCTGCTGCACGCGCGATTTGCCGCGAAAAGTTTCCGAAAGAACGGTCGCCGCATAGTGATCCCCATCACCGGCAAGATCGCGGATGGTGACTTGCGCATCCGGGATGCGCTGCTTTATCAGTCTCTCGATATCGCTCGCGCGCATAGGCATAGCAACCTCCCGCGGATCAGGCGGCGGCGCCCGCCATATAGGCTGGCAGCCACGCTTCGAAGCGTTCGCGCAGTTTCACAATGAGAATGGGGCGCTCGCCCTCGAGCGTCAATGCGTCCCCGACGGTCACTCCAATCTGGCGGACCGGAATGCCGGCCGCTGCTGCGCGCTGGATTATGCGTTCGGCTTTGGCCGCGCTGACGGTCACAATATATCGCGCCTGGTCCTCGCCGAACCAGAAGGCATGCTGCGGGAGCGGTGCTCGATCGAGCTCAGCGCCGATTCCCGACGCGATCGCCATCTCGCACAGTGCCACGAGCAGGCCGCCGTCGGACACATCATGGGCCGCAGTGACGGTGCCTTCGCCGATGAGCGCGCGCACGAATTCGCCATGCCGCCGTTCGGCTTGCAGATCGACGGGCGGCGGCGCGCCCGCTTCCTGCTCGCAGATTTCGCGCACATACAAGGATTGGCCAAGCCAGCCCGTGGTCTCGCCGATCAGCAAGATGGCTTCGTCCGCCGCCTTGAATGGAATACTCGCGGACTTTCTGAAGTCGTCGATAAGCCCGACCGCGCCGATTGTCGGTGTCGGCAAAATGGCGCGGCCGCTGGTCTCGTTGTAGAGGGAGACGTTTCCGGAAACGACCGGAAAATCCAGCGCCTTGCAGGCTTCTGCGATCCCGTGAATCGCGCCGACGAGCTGGCCCATAATCTCGGGCCGCTCGGGGTTGCCAAAGTTCAGGTTGTCGGTGACGGCCAGCGGACGCGCCGCCACCGCGCTCAAATTGCGCCAGGCTTCGGCCACGGCCTGTTTGCCGCCCTCGAATGGATCGGCCTCGCAGTAACGCGGGGTTACGTCGGTGGTGACGGCAAGTGCCTGCATGCGTCCCTCCAGCCGCACGACCGCCGCATCGCCTCCCGGCCGCTGCACCGTATTGCCCATGATCACATGATCATACTGCTCCCATACCCAGCGTTTGCAGCACAGGTCGGGGCAGCCAAGAAGCCGGACCAGCGCGTCCGAGGTTGCCACCGGCGGGATGACATCGGCGGTGCGCAGACGGGCCGGTGGATCCAACTGCCTATAGGGGCGCTCGTAAACGGGCGCTTGATCGCCCAGCTCTTTGATCGGCAGATCGGCGACCACCGTGCGGGCGTGCCGCACCACGAACCGTTTTGTCGACGTGGTCTCGCCTACCACCGCGAAATCAAGGCCCCATTTGCGAAAGATTTCTTTCGCCTGCGCCTCTTTTTCGGGTTTGAGCACCATGAGCATGCGCTCCTGGCTTTCTGAAAGCATCATCTCATAGGCGCTCATGCCGCTCTCGCGGCATGGGATCCGATCAAGTTCGAGCGTGACGCCGAGATTTCCCTTTGCGCCCATCTCCACCGCCGAGCACGTGAGACCCGCCGCGCCCATGTCCTGAATGGCTATGACGCACCCTGCGGCCATTATTTCGAGACAGGCCTCGAGCAGGAGTTTTTCCGAAAAGGGATCTCCGACCTGTACGGTGGGGCGCTTTTCCTCCGCATCGTCGGCGAACTGCGCCGACGCCATACTGGCGCCGTGAATACCGTCGCGGCCGGTCTTCGAGCCAAGATAGACGATCGGCATCCCTACGCCCGAAGCCGCGGCGTAGAAAATCTTGTCGCGCTCGGCGACGCCCACGGCCATCGCATTGACGAGGCAATTTCCATCATACCGGGTATGGAAGCATACTGAGCCGCCTACCGTCGGCACGCCGAAGGAATTACCGTAACCGCCGATTCCGGCGACGACCCCGGCGACGAGGTGGCGCGTCTTTGGGTGCGAGGGTGTGCCGAAGAACAGCGCGTTCAGGCAGGCAATCGGCCGCGCGCCCATCGTAAACACGTCGCGCAGGATGCCTCCCACTCCGGTGGCCGCGCCCTGATACGGCTCAATGTAGCTTGGGTGGTTGTGGCTCTCCATCTTGAACACGACTGCAAGTCCGTCACCGATGTCGATAACACCGGCATTCTCGCCGGGCCCCTGGATGACCCAGGGCGCCTGCGTGGGAAGGCTGCGCAAATGAATTTTTGACGATTTATACGAGCAGTGCTCGTTCCACATGGCCGAGAAGATGCCGAGCTCGGTCAAGGTCGGCGTGCGCCCGATCAGCTGGCGAATGCGCTCGTATTCCTGCGCGCTCAGCCCGTGCGCGGCGGCAACCGCGGCCGTGACTCTTGGAGCTCGTGCTTTGGCGCGCTTGGGTTCCCGCTTGCGAATTCCCGTTTTTGGCAAACCGCCCGGCTTTTTCGACCTGAGCGGGCGGGCTCGTGCTTTCGCCATGGGATTGCGTTCAGGCGGCCTTGGCAAAATAGTCTGTCAGGCCGGCGAATAGCCCGCGTCCATCCGTTGAGCCGAGCGCATCCTCCACATGATCTTCCGGATGCGGCATCATCCCGAGCACGTTGCCATCCTCATTGAGGATGCCCGCAATTGCATTGGTTGCGCCGTTGAAGTTCCAGGCGGGATCCGGCGAGCCGTCGGGCGCCGTGTAGCGAAACAGGACCCTTTCCTCGTGCTCGAGGCGCTCGATCGTGGCCTCGTCTGCCACGTAATTGCCTTCGCCATGGGCGACCGGGACACGGATCACCTGGCCGGCATTGTAGCCACGGGTAAACGGGCTGTCGGAACGCTCGACGCGCAGATAAACGTCCCGGCAGATGAATTTGAGTGCGGCATTGCGCATGAGCACCCCGGGCAGGAGCTGCGCTTCGCACAGCATCTGAAATCCATTGCAGACGCCGAGCACGAGTCCACCCTTCTGCGCATGCGCGCGCAGCGCAGCCATGATGGGGGCCCGCGCCGCAATGGCCCCGCAGCGCAGGTAATCGCCATAAGAAAAGCCACCGGGGATCACGACCAGATCGGTATTTGACGGAAGCGTTGTCTCGGCATGCCAGACAAATGCCGGAGGCCGCCCGGAAATGAGCGTAAGCGCCCGCGCCATGTCGCGCTCGCGATTTATTCCCGGAAAGATAATGATCGCTGAATTCATCGGCGGGACTGGAGAACACAAATGGTGCCGGCACGAGCAAGGCGCCAGCGGGCTATCGCATCAGCTGCACTTCGTAATTCTCGATCACGGTATTGGCGAGCAGCTTGTCTGCCGCAGCCTTCAGCATAAGTTGGGCCTGTTTGCGGTCGCTTGCGTCAAGCTCGACATCGAACACCTTGCCCTGCCGCACACTGGCGATCCCGGCAATACCGAGGGAGCTGAGCGCGTGCTCAATCGCCTTTCCCTGCGGGTCGAGGATGCCTGATTTCAGGGCGACGACGATCCGGGCTTTCATTCGCTTGCCACGAAAAACAATCGTAGCCGGGATGAGCGAAGCGATATCCGGGTATTATCCCGCATGTCGCTGACGCTCATGCGGACTACGCAAGCCTAACCCTTGACCAGCACGGGGCCGCTTGCGCGGGCGCGCTCGCCCTCGCTCATGATGCCGAGGCGCGTGGCCACCTCGGTATAGGCTTCGAGGAGCCCGCCCAGATCGCGGCGGAAGCGGTCCTTGTCCAGCTTGTCGTTTGATTTCATGTCCCACAGCCGGCATGAATCGGGCGAGATCTCATCGGCAACGACGATGCGCATGAGATCGTTCTCCCACAGTCGTCCCGTCTCCATCTTGAAATCGACCAGCCTGATGCCCACGCCGAGAAAGAGTCCCGACAGAAAATCATTGACCCGGATGGCGAGCGCCATGACGTCGTCGATCTCCTGGGGGTTGGCCCAGCCGAACGCGGTGATGTGCTCCTCGGAAACCATCGGATCACCGAGCTTGTCGTTCTTATAGTAGAACTCGATGATCGAGCGCGGCAGCTGCGTGCCTTCCTCGATACCCAGTCGCTGCGACAAGGAACCTGCCGCGACGTTGCGCACCACCACTTCCAGCGGAATGATTTCCACCTGCCGGATCAGCTGCTCGCGCATATTCAGGCGTTTGATGAAATGCGTGGGAACCCCGATGTCGTTGAGGTGCTGGAACACGTATTCGGAGATGCGATTGTTGAGAACGCCCTTCCCTTCGATGATCTCGTGCTTCTTTGCATTGAACGCAGTCGCATCGTCCTTGAAATGCTGAATCAGTGTTCCCGGCTCAGGCCCCTCGTAAAGGACCTTCGCCTTGCCTTCGTAGATGCGGCGACGGCGGCTCATCGGTGTGTACCGTGGTCTGTTGATATCCATGTGGGGTGCCGTGGCTCCGGTGTGAATGTGTCGCCCGCGGCGGCAGAGGACGCGCCAGCGCAAAATGACGTGCCGATGCGACGCGTCCGAGACTCGGAAGCTAGCCGATCAAGCTGCGCAGCACAATCGCGTTTACCCGGCTGTTCCACGGGCCTGCGAACGGCGAATCACTGTGTCCATGCATTGCCTTGCCCAACCCGAGCGATTATGCAAGCGGCACGCATGATGAGGCCAGCATGACCACCTTCGACAAGCGCGAAGAAGGATTCGAAAAGCAGTTCGCTCACGATGAGGAACTGAGGTTCAAGGCAACTGCCCGGCGCAACAGGCTGCTTGGCTTATGGGCGGCAGAGAAGCTCGGGCTCTCAGGCGCGGATGCGCAAAGCTATGCCAAGGACGTGGTGCTTGCGGACCTCGATGAGCCTGGCGGCAACGGCGTGTTCCGAAAGATCCGAAACGATTTCGACGGCAAGGGCGTGCAGCAATCGGATCACCAGATTCGCCGGACCATGGACGAGTTGATGGCCCGGTGCGTCGCGGAAATAAAAGCGACCGGGTAGACGATGTCCAGCTCCGGCTTCAGCCTGGCCCGCCGATTGCGCAATGGCGAAACCGTCCATACCGGCTGGTGCGGCTTGCCTTATCCGATCGTTGCCGAAGTCGTCGCCCGCGAGGGATTTTCCGCGGTCACGCTCGACGCGCAACATGGATTGTGGGACATGGCCGCGATCCCTGTCGGGATTGCGCAGGTGCGCCTGGCGGGTGCGGCTGCGCTGGTGCGCATCCCCGTGGGCGACTACGCGACCGCCTGCCGCGCGCTCGACCTGGGCGCCGAAGGTATCGTTGCTCCGATGATCAACACGCCGCAGGACGCGCGCGCCTATGTGTCTTTCGCGAAATTTCCTCCGCTCGGGGAGCGAAGCTGGGGACCGCACCGAGCGATGACCCTCGCCGGAATGAGCGATCAGAACGCCTATCTGCGGGAAGCGAATGAGCTCACTGTCACCTTCGCAATGATCGAAACGCAAACCGCGCTCGACAATGTGGAGTCGATTGCAGCGACGCCGGGAATCGATGGACTCTTTCTCGGACCGTCCGACCTCTCCATTGCGCTGAGCAAAGGGGGCACGATCGATCCGCTTGGGGGTGACATCGAGCGCGCGATCGATCGCATCACCGCTGCGGCTCATAAGACCGGCAAGATCATGGGCGCCTATTGCCATAGCGGCGAGCGCGCCTCGGCCTTGACCAAGCGCGGCGTGCGCTTTCTCGCAGTCGGCAGCGATCTTGCATTCTTGCGCGCCGGCACAGCGGCGGCGCTGAAGGCGCTGAACGCCTAGCGGCGGCAGAAAATTACTTCAGCGTGATCTGCAGGCTGGTCGAGCCCTGCACGTTGTAGCCTTCCGTGGCCTGGCCAGCCTGTCGGTGCAGATTGCTGGTGACAGTCTCGAGCCGGCAGTCCTTTGCCAGCACCTCGCGCAGCACATCGCATTCCTTGGCCGCCATTTCATAAACGAGTCGTTTGGCACGGTCGCGCAAGGCCACGGCTTCATCACCGTCCCCGGTCGGGCCGGGCAAGAAAAAATTGATCGAGGACTGGACGCGAACGAAGCCCTCCTGACGCGCGGACGGAGAACGCTCGATCACGATGCGCTGGCCTTCGGTTTGCCCTGAAGCAGGGCACATGAGCGCCCCGGCCGCCACAGCGGCGAGCACGGCCTTGCGAAACATCTGAGAACCTCCCGTACCAGCCGCTCTCGCATACATGCGGAAACAATCCGCTGAGCAGAACCACCGAAATTGAGCACGTGCGATTCACGTTTTTGAAACAGATGCGGCAAGCTTTCGGGCCAGCTCATCCTTTATGGTAACGAGGTCAGTCTCGACCTTATGCGCGTTGAGTTCCGTCACGCTATAGCCGCGCTGTTCGAGCCAGTCATGCGTGGCTGCGCGGGCTTTTGCTGCCACTTCACTTTCCTCTGCAGGTACAATCGTAATAACCGCACGCAATGGGAAGGAAACGAAGTCGACCACGTGCGGGCCGATCGGGATCTGGCGCTTGAAACCTTTCTCCGCAAAGCGGGTATCTTGCGTGAGCGCATCCCAGAGCAGCCGCTCGGCATCAGTGGGATTGCGCCGCAACAGCCGCGCCAAGCCCCGCGTCGGACCCGTAGACGTTCCGGGCTGACCATATTCCGCCAGCAGCGCACGCAGCGTGGTCGCCTGCCCGCCGTCGAGAACACCGCCGCGCGCGGGACCTTTGCGGCCTTGCGTCAATGCCGTCACGATACCGTGCAGCGTCTGAATGTCCTGGCGGCTGGGCTGCATGCGCGCGAAGATATTGCGCAGATTGACCAGCATGGTCGCGCGCTTGTGCAGCGGGCGAAAATACTCGATGGCATCGAGCTCGCGCTCGAGCGTATCGAAAAAGGCCTGGATCTGCTCCTTGCCGGCAGGTTCCGACTTCTGCGGCATGGAAAAGGGAAGCGCGCCCCTGGAAACGAGCTTGAACCATTCGTAGGCGATGAGCGCCACGGCCTGCGCCAGGTTGAGGGACGCGAAAGCGGGGTTGACCGGGAAAGTTACGATGCGATCGGCGAGCGCAATCTCGTCGTTCTCCAGGCCGTAGCGCTCGCGGCCGAACACGACAGCAACATTCTCGTTCGCACTCACGTGTGGCGATAGCAAAGCGGCGGCCTCCTCGGGCCCGATCACGGGCTTTGCCTGATCGTGTGCCCGCGCGGTGGTCGCCAGCACGAATGTGCAATCGGCGATCGCCGCTTGCAGCGAATCGTAGAGCGCCACTTCATCGAGGATACGATCCGCACCGGAGGCGGACCGGCGCGCGTGGATATTGGGCCAGCCGTCGCGTGGCTTCACGAGGCGTAGACGGGAGAGCGCGAAGTTCGCCATGACGCGCGCTGCCGCACCGATATTTTCCCCGAGCTGCGGCTCAACGAGAATAATGATCGGTCCTGCCGCCTGCGGCCAAATCTTGGTCTTGTCCGTGCCTGCTCCCGGCATGCCGCTCTAACGTCCTCTAGCCCGCATGGAGCACAGCGGTATCGGAGAAAGCGCTCTCCGGATTCCGCTCTGCTCAATCCTGACTACATGGCGTGCTGCTTGCGAGTGCGTGGCTCTCGCGTCATAAGGCGCCGCTGCCACCCTCATTGTTTATTCCGTTTCCAATTGCAAAGGTCTGCAATGTCGAAGATCAAGGTGAACAATCCGGTCGTCGAGCTCGACGGCGATGAGATGACCCGCATCATCTGGCGGCTCATCAAGGAGAAGCTCATTCATCCCTATCTCGACGTCGAGCTCCTCTATTTCGATCTGGGCATGCAGAAACGCGACGAGACGCGCGATCAGATCACGGTCGAGGCCGCCGAGGCGATCAAGAGCGTCGGCGTCGGCGTCAAATGCGCGACTATCACGCCGGATGAAGCGCGCGTGAAGGAATTCAATCTGCACGAGATGTACCGCTCTCCAAACGGCACCATCCGCAACATTCTCGGCGGGGTGATCTTTCGCGAGCCCATCATCTGCAAGAACGTGCCGCGCCTGGTGCCCGGCTGGACCAAGCCGATCATTATCGGCCGCCACGCCTATGGCGACCAATACCGTGCCACTGATTTCAAGGTGCCGGGCAAGGGAAAGCTGATGCTCTCTTTCGTTGGGGAGGATGGAAAGCGCATCGAGCGCGAGGTGTTCCAGTTTCCGGGCAGCGGCGTCACCATGGCGATGTACAACCTTGACGATTCGATCCGCGACTTCGCGCGCGCCTCCCTTAACTACGGCCTGATGCGCGGTTATCCGGTGTATCTATCCACCAAAAACACGATCGTGAAGGTCTACGACGGCCGCTTCAAGGATATCTTCCAGGAAATCTACGACAAGGAGTTCAAGAGCGAATTCCAGAAGAAGCAAATCTTCTACGAGCACCGGCTGATCGACGACATGGTTGCGGCGGCGCTGAAATGGTCTGGCGGGTATGTGTGGGCCTGCAAGAATTACGATGGCGACGTGCAATCCGACACGGTAGCGCAAGGCTATGGTTCGCTCGGGCTGATGACCTCGGTGCTGATGACGCCGGACGGCAAGGTGGTTGAGGCGGAAGCGGCGCACGGCACGGTGACGCGACACTACCGCCAACACCAGAAGGGCGAGGACACGTCCACCAACTCGATCGCCTCGATCTTTGCCTGGACGCGCGGGCTTGCACACCGCGCCAAACTCGACGGGAATGCCCAGCTCGCCAAGTTTGCAGACACGCTCGAGAGGGTCACGGTGGGCACCGTCGAAGCGGGGGACATGACCAAGGATCTCGCGTTGCTCACAGGGCCAGACCAGAAATGGCTCTCCACGACCGGCTTTCTCGACAAGGTTGACCAGAATCTGCAAAAGGCAATGCAGTAGTCGGAAGGGAAACTGCCATGACGTCGCATTGGTCTTGTTACCGTCTGAAATGCGAATTCATGCTGACACTCATCGCCGCCGTTGCACTTGGCGGTGCTGCACGCGCGCAGGTGCCGGAGGCAATCGCAGCCCCAGGAGAGAGCGCCGTTGTCACGGTGCATGCGGAAGGAGCCCAGGTCTACGAGTGCAAAGCAGGTGGCGACGGCAAGCTCGCCTGGGCTTTCCGCGAGCCGATTGCCACGTTGTTGCTCGACGGCAAGTCAGTAGGACGGCACTATGCCGGCCCGACCTGGGAATATACGGACGGCAGCGCCGTGACGGCAAAAGTGTCCGCCAATGCTCCTGCCGCGAACGCAACCGATATTCCGTGGCTGAAACTCACGGCGACCGAGCACCGCGGCAGCGGAATGCTCTCCGGCGTGAGCACGATACAGCGAATCAACACTAAGGGCGGCGTGTCGCCGGGAAGTTGCAGCGGCGCCGGAACCTTCCAGAGCGTTCCCTATTCGGCGGATTATGTGTTTCTGAAAAAGTGATTCCGATGCGGAGGCGGTTTGCAGTGAACTGCTGCGGCCTCATTGCCATCGCGCTGTTGGCATGGGTGGGAGGCGCGCGCGCAGAGACGTTCCCGTCGCATCCGATCACGCTCATCGTGCCGTTCGGCGCCGGCGGCCCGACCGACACCATGGCGCGGACCCTCACCGAACCGATGCGCCGCTCACTCGGCCAGCCGGTCATCATCGAGAACGTGACCGGCGCCTCCGGCACGCTTGGCGTGATGCGCGCGGTCCGGGCGGCCCCTGACGGCTACACCGTAATCGTGGGGAACTGGCCGACGCACGTCATCAATGGCGCCATCTACCAGCTGCCCTATGATCTCTTGAAGGACTTCGAGCCAGTGGCGCGGCTGTCGAGTAATCCCTACGTCATCGTCGGGCGCAAGAACCTGCCGGCCCAAGACCTCCGCCAGCTGATTGCCTGGCTCAAGGGCAACCCGAACGCGACCTAGGGCACCGCCGGTCCGGGCACCGGGCAGCACATCAGCGGCGTGTATTTTCAGAAGGTCACCGGCACCAAGTTCCAATTTGTGCCGTATCGCGCGGGCTCAGTCGACGTGCTTCGCGATCTGATCGCCGGCCACATCGATCTCTCCTTCGACCAGGCGATCACCGCTTTGCCGCATGTGCGCAGCGGGGCAATCAAGGCGTATGCGGTCACTTCGCCCACCCGGGTCGCCTCTGCACCGGACATTCCAACTGTGGACGAGGCCGGCGCGCCGGGCGTGTATATCTCGACCTGGAATGGATTATGGGTGCCAGCCGGCACCCCCGCGGATGTAATTCACAAATTGACGTCGGCCGCGATGGACGCGCTAGCCGATCAAACAGTCCGCCAGCGACTGTTCGAGCTGGGCCAGGAGGTCCCTCCACCGGAGCAGCAGACCGCGGCGGCGCTCGGCGCGTTTCACAAGGCGGAGATCGAGAAATGGTGGCCCTTGATCAAGGCCGCCAATATCAACCTCGAGTAACGCGCACATGCAGTTCATCCTGCGCAATGCGCGGCTTTCCGATCGCGTTGCGGACGGCACTTTCGACATCGCGACAGATGACGGGCGCATCGTCGCCATAGAGCGCACGCTTTCCGCCGAAGGCGAAACGTATGACGCGCGGGGATGCCTCGTCTGTCCCGGCCTGATCGAGACGCACATTCATCTCGACAAGTCGCGCATCATTGACCGCTGCGCGCCGGCCGAACGGCACGCGCTCAGCCCGGTCAAGGCCATCGCACCACTAAAGAAAAGCATGTCGGTCGAGGACGTGCGCAAGCGCGCGGAACGCACGCTCACCGAGTGCATCCTGCACGGGACCACGCGCATGCGCACGCAGGTTGAAGTGGATCCCGGCATTGGCATGCGCGGGTTTGAAGCAGTGGCCTCGCTGATCGCCGACTTTGCCTGGGCGATCGACATCGAGATCTGCGCGTTTCCGCAGGAAGGACTGACGAACTATCCGGGCACGGAGGAGCTGCTGGTCGAAGCGCTCAGGCGCGGCGCCAAGGTGTTGGGGGGCGCGCCGCGCTACGACAGCGATCCGGAAAAACAGATCGAGCGCATTTTCGCGCTCGCCCGCGAATTCGACGTCGACATCGACATGCATCTCGATGTCGGTCCCACAGTCGAGCCGATGTACATTCATCGCGTGCGCGAGCTCACGGAGCGCCACAAGCGCGGCGGGCGCGTCGTCGTAGGGCACATGGCCAAGCTCTCGCTGCTGCCGCCCAACGAGGTCACCGCGCTTGCCCGGCACCTCGCGGACAGCGGCATTGCCGTGACCGTGCTGCCGGCAACCGACCTGTTCCTGATGGGGCGTGATCAGGATCACAATGTGCGGCGCGGCGTCGCGGATGCGAATCTCTTGCTCGCCCAGGACGTGAATTGCTCGCTCTCCTCGAACAACATCCTCAATCCGGCCACCCCGTACGGCGACTGCTCGTTGCTGCGCATGGCCAACCTCTACGCCAACGTGCTGCAGCTCGATCAGCCGAGCGAGCTGCGCGCCTGCTTCGAGATGTTGACCGAGCGCTCGGCGCGGCTCCTCAACCTGAATGACTACGGCTTTGCGATCGGGCGTCCTGCGGACTTCGTGGTCATCAACGCGCAATCGCCCGAACAGGCCGTGGCAGAGATCGCTCAGCCGCTCGCCACGTTCAAGCGAGGGAGGCAGACGAGCGTGTGGCCGGCCCCGAAGCTGCTGCGGCTGTAGCCCGAGATCGGATCAGGAAAGTTCACGCACACATCATGCAGCCTGTAGCGGCGGGTTTGAAACCCGCCCCTACACCCATCATGATCTTTCAGCCACCTGGTGAACGTCCTCAATCAGGATAACGGATTTAGCCGGCCGCAAGCGCGGAGGCTATGGCTTCGAGGGCCGCATTGGCCTTCGCCCCGTCGGGACCGCCGGCCTGCGCGAGATCGGAGCGCCCGCCGCCGCCCTTGCCGCCAAGAACTTCGGCGCCCTTGCGCACGAGATCAACGGCAGAAAAGCGTTGCGTCAGATCCTGCGTCACGCCGACGACAAGGCCGGCCTTGCCCTCCTCAGTCACGGCGACAATGGCGACGATCCCGGAACCGATCTCCTTCTTGCCCGCGTCGGCAAGGCTGCGCAGATCCTTGAAATCAATGCCGCGCACCTCGCGCGCGAGGAGCCTTACATCGCCAATCACGCGCACGCCGTCGGCCGCATCAGCACGACGCGAGCCGCCGAGGGCAAGTTTTTTGCGTGCGTCGGAAAGGTCGCGCTCGAGGCGGCGGCGCTCGTCGATCACTTGCGCGAGGCGTTCGGGCACCTCATCGACGCCGACCTTGAGCTCGGCGCAAGCTGCTTTTGCGATCTCGCCGAGACGGTTGGCGTATTTGCGCGCGGCCACGGCGGTGAGCGCCTCGATACGCCGCACGCCGGCGGCTACCGCGCTCTCGCTGGTTATCGTGATAAGGCCGATGTCGCCGGTCCGGCGCACATGTGTGCCGCCGCAGAGCTCGACCGACCAACCCATGGTGTTGCCGCCACCCTCGCCCATGGCAACCACGCGCACCTCGTCTCCGTATTTCTCGCCGAAGAGGGCGCGCGCGCCGGATGCGATCGCCTCGTCTACCGCCATCAAACGTGTCGTCACCGGCGAATTCTGCACCACCATGTCATTCGCCATGTCTTCCACGCGCTCGATCTCGCCCTCCTGCATGGGCTTCGGATGCGAGAAATCGAAGCGCAGCCGGTCGGGCGCGACCAGCGATCCCTTCTGCGCCACGTGATCGCCCAGGACCTGACGCAGCGCCTCGTGCAAGAGATGCGTTGCGGAATGATTTTGCCGGATCGCGCTGCGCCGCGCATGATCGACTTCCAGCATCAGCGGAAGCTCAGGGGCGACCTCGCCCTCCTCGACGGTAGCGAAATGCACGAAAACATCGCCTGCTTTCTTCTGCGTGTCGGTGACGCGCAGGCGCGTGCCATCGGCGCTCATGCTGCCGGTATCGCCGACCTGCCCGCCGGATTCCGCATAGAATGGCGTCTGGTTGAGCACGATGGCGCCACTCTCCCCTTTTTTCAGAGAGCTGACCTCCTTGCCATTGCGCACGAGCGCAGCCACGACACCTTCCGCCTGCTCGGTTTCGTAGCCGAGAAATTCGGTGGGGCCGGTTTTTTCGCGCACGGAGAACCAGACTGCCTCCGTTGCCGCCTCGCCGGACCCCGACCACGACGCGCGCGCCTTGGCGCGCTGCCGCTCCATCGCCGCGTTGAAACCGTCGACGTCAACGCTGATACCGCGCGGCCGCAGCGCGTCCTGGGTGAGGTCGAGAGGAAATCCGTAGGTATCATAGAGGGTGAACGCGGTCTCGCCCGGAAGCTGCTTGCCGGATTGCAAGTCGCGGGTCTCCTCGTCGAGTATGGCGAGGCCGCGCTCGAGCGTGTTGCGGAAGCGGGTTTCTTCCAATTTGAGCGTTTCGGTCACCAGCGGCTCCGCGCGCGAAAGCTCCGGATAGGCCTGGCCCATCTCGCGCACCAGGGTGGGAACGAGCCGCCACATCAGCGGCTCGCGTGCCCCGAGAAGCTGCGCATGACGCATGGCGCGGCGCATGATGCGGCGCAGGACATAGCCGCGACCTTCGTTCAACGGCAGAACGCCGTCCGATATGAGAAAAGCCGATGCGCGCAGATGATCGGCAATGACACGGTGCGATACGGCGCGCGCACCCTCGGGCTCGACGTCAGTCAAGTCGGCGATGTGGGAAATGATCGCGCCGAAAAGGTCGATCTTGTAGTTGTCATGGGTGCCCTGCAGCACGGCGGCAATGCGCTCGAGCCCCATCCCGGTATCGATCGACGGCCGCGGCAGAGGCACGCGCTTGCCTCCCGCAAGCTGCTGAAACTCCATGAACACCAGATTCCAGATCTCGATGAAGCGGTCGCCCTCGGCCTCCGCTGAGCCCGGCGGCCCGCCCGGAATGCCGGGGCCGTGATCGTAAAAAATTTCCGAGCAGGGACCGCACGGACCGAGCTCTCCCATCTGCCAAAAATTATCGCTGCCGGCGATGCGGATGATCTTATGTTCCGTCAGGCCTGAGATTCTCTTCCACAGATTGAATGCATCGTCATCATCGATGAAGACCGTGACCATGAGGCGATCGACGGGCAGCCCGAATTCGCGGGTGACGAGATCCCAGGCGAGCTCGATGGCGCGTTCTTTGAAATAATCGCCGAACGAAAAATTGCCGAGCATCTCGAAAAACGTGTGGTGGCGCGCGGTATAGCCGACATTGTCGAGATCGTTGTGCTTGCCGCCGGCGCGCACGCATTTCTGTGCCGTGACTGCGCGCGCATAGGCCCGTTTTTCCAGCCCGGTGAACACATTCTTGAACTGCACCATGCCGGCATTGGTGAACATCAAGGTCGGGTCATTGCGCGGCACCAGCGGCGAGGAGGACACGCGCTCGTGCCCGTGTCGGGCGAAGTAATCGAGAAAGCTCGATCTGATCTCGTTGACGCCGCTCATGGTCGGATGACAGAGGACGGATAACGGAGGATGGATATCGAAACTCGGAACAGAAACATCGGATCACACATGAGAGGATACAATACTGTGCCAGAATCCTCTCTCATTCAGTCGTCTGTCCTCTGTCCTCCGTGCTCCGGATATGTGGTGCTTTTACCGGCTGTGTTACAGAGTGTCCAGAAAAGCGCCTGCTTACCGCTGTTGCATGCCTGCGTTATAAAAGCTGCGCCAGTTTCTCCCGCGCAGCATCCCCGCTCAGCCAAAGCATGACGCCGGTCTCTCGCCTCGAAGAAGCGCTGCGCGCCCGGCGATTTGCCATCACAGCCGAGATAACGCCGCCGCTTTCCTGCGAGGCGGACGACCTCTTGCGGCTGGCGCGGCCGCTGCGCGGCCTCGCCGATGCAATCAACGTGACCGACGGCGCGAGCGCGCGGACGCATATGTCGGCGCCGATCGCGGCCATGCTGTTGGCGCGCGCGGGCTTCGAGCCCGTGCTGCAGCTGACTTGCCGCGATCGCAACCGGCTGGCGCTCGAAGGTGTACTGATGGGCGCAGCGGCCTGCGGCGTGCGCAATCTTCTGTGCCTGATGGGCGATGATCCCACTGCGGGGGACCAGCCGGAGGCCAAGGGCGTGTTCGACCTCGATGCCACTGCGCTGATGCGCATCGCGCGCATGCTGCGCGATGAAGGCAGGCTTCCTTCCGGACGCACCGTTGCCGGCAGCGCGCCATTTTTCATTGGCGCCGCGGACCTCCCCATTGATCCTCCGCCGGGGTGGTTTCCCGAGCGGCTCGGCGTGAAGGCGGCCGCTGGCGCGCAATTCGTGCAGACCCAGTTCTGCATGGATGCGGGCGTTGCACGCCGCTACGCCGCGCGACTTCGCGAGCATGCGCAAACCCGCGAGCTTTTCCTTATCATCGGCGTTGCGCCGATCCGCTCGGCAAAGTCCGCGCGCTGGATCGCGCGCCACCTTTACGGCAGCATCATTCCCGATCATCTCATCGCACGGCTTGAGAGCGCGTCCGATGCGGTGGCCGAGGGTGAGCGCATCTGCGTCGAGCTCATCGAGGAGCTCGCCTGTGCGCCGGGCATCGCCGGCGTGCACGTGATGGTACCGGCGAACGAGGCGGCGCTGCCACGCGTACTTGCGGAGGCGCGGCGGCGGCTAGGGCGCGCTTAGCTCTTGTGAGCCCCCTCCACCGGACCGCCCCATTGCAAATAACAAAGTTTAACAATACCGCGAGGCGGGGGCGGTGGCTTCGGTTCGTTTTTACATTTTGGCTTTGGTTAGTTCACTTTGTTTTGTCACTTTTGGCTTTGGTCAGTTTACTTTGTTCTGCAAAGCCTCAGGGCTCCGGAGCCTCGGGGGTCGAGCCGACGTCGCCCTCGAGCCGGTCGGCGATGAGTCCCGCATTCTGGCGGATGGCGGTCTCAATCTTGGCGGCAATGTCGGGATTGGCCTTGAGAAACATCTTCGCGTTCTCGCGTCCCTGGCCAATGCGCTGGCTGTCATAGGAGAACCAGGTGCCGGACTTCTCGACGACGGCCGCCTTCAATCCGAGATCGATGAGCTCGCCCACTTTCGAGATGCCCTCGCCGTACATGATATCGAACTCGACGGCCCGGAACGGCGGCGCGAGCTTGTTCTTGACCACTTTGACACGGGTCTGATTGCCCACGACCTCGTCGCGCTCCTTGATGGCGCCGATGCGACGGATATCGAGGCGCACCGAGGCATAGAATTTCAACGCGTGCCCGCCGGTCGTGGTCTCGGGCGAGCCATACATGATGCCGATCTTCATGCGGATCTGGTTGATGAAGATCACCATGGTGTTGGAGCGATTGATGGAGGCGGTGAGCTTGCGCAACGCCTGGCTCATCAGCCGCGCCTGCAGGCCCGGCTGGGTATCGCCCATCTCGCCGTCGAGCTCGGCGCGGGGGACAAGCGCCGCAACCGAATCGATGACGAGTACGTCCACCGCGCCGGAGCGCACCAGGGTATCGGCAATTTCCAGCGCCTGCTCGCCGGCGTCGGGCTGGGAGATCAGGAGATCGTCGACATTGACCCCGAGCTTGCGCGCATAGATGGGATCGAGCGCATGCTCGGCATCCACGAAGGCGCAAATGCCGCCCTTTTTCTGCGCTTCGGCGAGGCAATGGAGCGCGAGCGTGGTCTTGCCCGATGACTCCGGCCCGTAGATCTCGACCACCCGGCCGCGCGGCAGGCCACCGATGCCGAGCGCGATGTCGAGGGCGAGCGAGCCCGTGGATACCGTCTCGACATCCATGGCCCTGTTGTTCTTGCCCAGGCGCATGATCGAGCCCTTGCCGAAATTGCGCTCGATCTGCGAGAGCGCCGCATCAAGAGCCTTCGACTTATCCATGGAGAAACCTTCGATAATCCGCAGCGCCGTGGCCATTCGTCCGCTCCTTATGGCGAGGTTTTGAAGTCCCGACAAACCGGGCCTGGGGCGGCAATGTACACGTTTTGTTCTTGTCACGCAAGTTCGTTGTTCGTTCCTCCCGGAACGGGCGCCAATTTCATCCACAGGGGGACCGCCTGCGCATGTCACACGTTAAAGCCCCGGTGCGGGCAGAGGGACGATTGTACCGACAGGCCCGACGTGACGTGAGGGCAGGCATCGTGAACAAGCCTCCGGTCGTGCTTTGCCCGGGCTGCAGAAAGCCCATGCGACCGGGTGAGCCGAAGCCGCTTGCCGGGGGGGCGGCATGGCCGAGATCGGCTATGTCTGCGACACCTGTGGCGCGGCCACGAGGCGCATTCTCAAGGTCGACGATATCAGGCCGAAAGCGCGCTCCAAATAAAAAGCCCCGGCCTGGTTCAGTCGCGATAGCCGGGGCTCTCTGTGCTTCCAGCGCTCGCAGGAGCACAGAGCCTCAAAGGCTACATCAGTGCCCCGTTTATGGACAATTACGCGGCGGCAAAATCCTTCACCTGTGGCATTTCTGCACGTCCATCCCCTGCCCTTCCGCGCAGGGTTCCAAACCGTGCTAGGATTTGGACTTCGACTCCAAGGGAGCAAAACATGCGGAAGGGAGCGTGGCTCGTCTTCGCCATGTCGTTGGCGCTGGCATTGGGAATCGGGCGCATTGTGGCGCAGGGTCAATTCGGCACCGCTGCGGAAGCCAAGGCGATGCTGGAGCGCGCGTTGACCGAGCTGAAAACGGATCAGGCCAAGGCGCTGGCGAAGTTCAACGCCGGAAGCGAGGGATTCAAGGACCGCGACCTCTACGTCTTCTGCTTCGATGCGGCGAGCGGCCTCTTCACTGCCCATCCCACGCTGTTGGGCAAAGACATCCGCTCGCTCAAAGACAAGAGCGGCACACCGTTCGGCGAACACATTTTCGACGCCGCGAAAGAGGGCGTCATCAATACCGTCGATTACATGTTCCCGCGTCCGGGCGGCACCGATCCTGTGCCCAAGCAGTCATTCGTCACGCGTGTCGGCAACCAGGGCTGCGGGGTCGGATATTACAAAGCGTAGGAGCGGCTGTAGCCCCCGTTGAGCGGCAGCGAAAGCCGGGGACTACCCCGCGCAACGATACCTCACGAGAATAGGAAATGCCGCTCCCGGGTGTCGCTCCGCTGCATCCGGGCTACATACGTGGCGATTATGCTCAGTTGGTCGCGAGCACGACTGCGGCAATCGCCACCGCCAGAATGGCCATCGACGCGGTGAGGGCAGTCACGGCGCAAGCACACCAGTAAAGAAGCCGGTCGCCCCGCTCGCGACGGGCAGGTGCGGGCGGTATTGCGCTCCGCTTGTTTAGTGCACTCGTTAAGGTCTCCGGCAGAGACAAGGTGCAGCCTTGCTGAATTTGGAATCGGCTGGTTTGGCATCATACGCTTGGTTAAAATGCACAGTGTTGATGCGTTTCTAAAAATCCCCATTGTTTTTTCAGAAAGAGAACGGACGCGAATTTTTGTCGCACGTGTAGCCCGCATGAGCGACAGCGACATGCGGGAAGATTACCCCGGATATCGCTCCGCTCATCCGGGCTACAGGCTATGGGCTCGGAAAGAGCTCCGAGCTTTTGCCGCTGAGCCAATAGGCCAAGAGTCCTACCCACTCGTGCACGGCGGTATCGGTCCTGCGCAGCCCGTCACCGATGCTGGCGAACAGGCGAAATACGTCCTCTTTGCCGCGCGTGCGCCAGTCGACGGGATAAGGTTCGATGGGAAATTCCGCCCTCCTAAAGGCGCCGACGGCGCGCGGCATGTGATAGGCGGAGGTGACCAGCAGCCAGCGCTCGCCCGGCTTCGGCTGCGCTATCGCTTTCGAGAACACCGCGTTCTCGATGGTATTGCGCGAGCGGTCCTCGAGCGCGATGCGCTCAGCCGCGACACCGAGACTCTCGAAAAGCGCAAGCGCCAGGGGCGCCTCGTTGCCTTCGCCGTAGATGAGCGCGCCGCTTCCGCCCGAGTAGATGATGCGCGCGTCGGGATAATGGCGCGCCAGCGCCGCCGCGGCAGTGAGGCGCTCTGCTGCCTCGTTGAGCGCAACCTCATGGCGGGCCATCGAAACGTCAGGGGTGATGGCACCACCCAGGACGACGATCCCGGCGGGCGCGGCGCCCTCCTCCTGCCAGGCCGGAAACCGATCCTCGAGAGGCAGAATGAGCGCATTGCCGATGGGCAGGAGGCCGAGCACCGCCAGCACGACCATGCTCACGGTCGCGAGCCAGAAGCCTGCCCGCCGCCATGGCGTCAGCAGCATCACCACGCCGAGCAAGCCAAGTGAAATGATGAGATTGGACGGGTTGGCGAAAAACCCGAGAATTTTTGAGAGGATGAAGAACATCTGCGGCCGTCATTCCGGCCGAGGCGAAAGCCGAGAGCCGGAATCCATAACCCCAGGCCTTGTGGTTATGGATTCCGGGCTCGCCGCTTTGTTTCACTTCGCGGCGCCCCGGAATGACGTGTTCGTGCCGCCTCGTAGCGCGCTCTGGTTTCGGCGTTCATGGGATAGAGCCCCGGCAGCTTCGCGCCCCGCGCGACCTCGTCCACGATCCAAGCCTCCATGCGCTCGTGCTCGGCGCCCTCCTCGGCGATGAAAGAGAGGAGATCTTGCGGGATCACCACGGCACCGTCGTCATCGCAGACGATGACGTCGCCGGGAAAGATGGCACAGCCGCCGCAGCCGATCGGCTCCTGCCAGCCGACGAAGGTGAGCCCGTTCACCGATGCGGGCGCCGCAACGCCAGCGCACCAGACCGGCAGCCTGGTGGCAAGGACGCCCGCCTTGTCGCGCACGGCACCGTCGGTCACGAGCGCCGCAAGCTCGCGCTTGGCCATGCGCATGGTGAGGATGTCGCCGAAGATGCCGGCGGAGAGAATACCCATGGCATCGGCCACGGCGATGGCGCCCGCCGGCATTTCCTCGATTGCGCCCCGCGTCGATATGGGCTTGGCCCAACTCTCGGGCGTGGCAAGATCCTCGCGCGCCGGCACGAAACGCAGCGTGAAAGCCGGCCCCACCAGCCGCTTGCCGGTTGGCGCGAGCGGCTTCGGACCATTCATCCAGCACCGCCGAATGCCCTTCTTCAGCAGCATGGTGGTGATCGTCGCCGTGGTAATCCCGCGCAGCAGCTCATAGAGCGCAGCACTCATGGCAAGCTTCCTTCCTCAACCGGATCTGCAGTTGTGGCCCGGATAGAGCGAAGCGATATCCGGGTCGGCCCCGGATTTCGCTGCGCTCAATCCGGGCTACGCGCGGTGCGCCAGCGGGCGAAGCCCTCCGCGCGCAATTTGCAAGCAGGGCATTCGCCGCACCCGTAACCCCAGTCGTGCCGCATCGAACGCTCGCCGAGATAGCAGGTGTGGGTATGCTCGACCAGAAGATCGACGAATGTCGGGCCGCCAAGCTCATGCGCGAGCGCGAAGCTTGACGCCTTGTCGATCCACATCAGCGGCGTATGAATAACGAAACGGCGCTCCATGCCGAGATTGAGCGCGAGCTGCATCGCCTTGATGGTGTCGTCGCGGCAATCCGGATAGCCGGAGAAATCCGTCTCGCACATACCGCCCACGAGATGCTTGAGCCCGCGCCGGTACGCGAGCGCCCCCGCAAAGACAAAGAAGATCAGATTGCGCCCGGGCACGAACGTCGTGGGCAAACCGTTCTTGCCCATTTCGATGGCGACATCGCGGGTGAGCGCGGTATCCGAGAGCGCGCCCAGCGCAGGAAGGGAGACGACGTGGTCCTCGCCCAGGCCGCTTGCCCAATCGGCTCGCATCGCCTGCATGCGCTCGCGCACGCGGCCGCGCGCCTCGAGCTCGGCGCGATGGCGCTGTCCATAGTCGAAGCCCACCGTCTCGACACGGCTGAAGCGGGCGAGTGCCCAGGCGAGGCAGACGGTCGAGTCTTGCCCGCCGGAAAACAGCACAAGCGCGCCGTCGGGATTCAGCGCGGCCATGGACTTGACCGCAAGCGGCAAACTCCGGCGCGCTCCCTCTCCCCGGCGGCGGGGAGAGGGTTGGGGTGAGGGGGCCACGAGCCATCGACACGCCAAAACCCCTCACCCCACCCCTCTCCCAATGGGAGAGGGAGCAAGCCTGAGTCCGCCGATACATTGTGACGCACAACCGTTCTGGCTAATCCCATTGGGGGGAGAAGGCGAAGTCGACGATGCGGCCTTTGCGCGTGGCAAGCGCGGCGATTTCTGCCATTTCGGCGGCCGCGAGCTCGAAATCGAAAATGGCGATGTTCTCCTCGAGGCGCTCCACCTGGCTCGTGCGCGGGATGACGGCGATCCCCTGCTGCACCAGAAAGCGCAGGCTCACCTGCGCCGCCGTCTTGCCGTGCGCCTTCCCGATGCGTGCAAGCACGGCATTGTCTGGCGCACGGCCCCGCGCGATCGGGCTGTAGGCGACGACCGCCATGTCATGCCGGCGCGCGGCCGTCATCACCTTCGTCTGATCGAGGAATGGATGCACCTCGATCTGGTTGCAGATGAGCGGCTCGTCTGAAAGCCGCACTGCTTCGTCGAGCAACGCGACCGTGAAATTGGAGACGCCGATATGACGCGTGAGCCCGCTGCGCTTGACCCTGCAGAGCGCGCCTATGGTCTCGCGCAGCGGAACCTCCGGGTTAGGCCAATGCAGGAGGAGGAGATCCACCGATGGAACGCGCAGTCGTGCCCCGCTGTCGCGTGCGGCGCGCTCGAGCGCGCGGGCGGCGAAGTGCGACGGCCACACCTTCGTCGTGATAAACACCTCGCCGCGCTCAATGCCGGAGGCGCGCAATCCCTCCCCGACTTCCGCCTCGTTCTCGTACATCTCGGCAGTATCGATGTGGCGGTAACCAAGACGCAGCGCCTCGGCGACGATGCGCGTGCACGTTGTTCCGCGCAGCTCCCAGGTACCGAGCCCGATGATGGGAATGCGCGCGCGACCGACGGTCGGGATCATCGGCCTAATTTAACGATCATGATCGATTTGAAAAACGGCATCGCGGCAGTGGTGCAATGGTCGCAATCGGCACATTAGAATCGTTCAATTGACCCTGCGATGCTATTGAGCCGCCCCTGCAAGTTGTCCATATGGCGCCTGTAACTTGTAGCCCGCATGAGCGGAGCGAGATGCGGGAAACATCCCGGATATCGCTGCGCTCATCCGGGCTACGACAAAGGATGGGGCATGGTGCGCGCGCTGGGTTTGGCCATAGCCTTCGGACTGTTTATGGCAAGCATGAGCGTGCGCGCGCAGGATGTCAGCCTCCTCATTCGCGATCACCGCTTCGAACCCGCGGAAATCAAGGTACCCTCGGGCAAGCGGGTGGTGATCTCCATATCCAACGAGGACGCAACCCCTGAGGAATTCGAGAGCGGGGCGCTGAAGGTGGAGAAGGTCATCCCCGGCAAATCGAAGGCGACCGTGCGCGTGGGACCGCTGAAGCCCGGACGTTATGAATTTATTGGCGAGTATCATGCTGATACGGCAAAAGGCGTGCTGATCGCGGAATAGACAGAGCATGCTGGGCGCAGCCGTCATCGTCTTTCGTGAGGTCATCGAAGCCGGGCTGATTATCGGCATCGTGCTCGCGGTCACGCGCACGGTTCCCCGCCGCGGGCTTTGGGTCGCGGCCGGCGTGCTTGTGGCGAGCCTGGGCGCCGGCCTGCTTGCCGTCTTCGCGGAGCGGATTGCCAATGCCTTTGCCGGCTCCGGGCAGGAGCTGCTCAATGCCGCAGTGCTCGGCGTCGCCGTGGTCATGCTGATGTGGCACGCGCTCTGGATGGCAAAGCATGGCCAGGAGCTCCCGGCTTCGATGGCGCAGCTCGGACGCGCAGTCACGAGCGGCCGGCGCCCGCTCACCGCGCTTGCGGTGGTTGTCGGACTTGCCGTGCTGCGCGAAGGCTCGGAACTCGTGTTGTTCCTCTACGGCATCGTTGCCGGCGGTACGTCCGCCGCATCGCTGTTTGCGGGCGGCGTTTTGGGGCTGGCCGCAGGCGCCGCGTTCACCGCGCTCACCTATTACGGGCTGCTCGCGATTCCTACTCGCCACATATTCAGCGTGACCAGCGTGCTGATTGCGCTGCTTGCGGCCGGCATGGCCGCACAGGCGGTGCAGTATCTCGACGCCGCAGGGCTCATCACCGTGCTGGGTGAGAGTTTGTGGGACAGCTCGAGCTTCCTGCCGCAGGACAGCATCCTGGGGCGTCTCCTGCATACGCTCATCGGCTATACCGACCGGCCGACGGAGCTGCAGCTCATCACCTACATGATGACGCTCGCGGCCATGGCTGCGCTGAGCTGGATTGCCACCCCCACCCGCCGCGCCCGGAGCGCCCCGGCGTAGTCCTCGGAGAGGCGGCAAACTCGGTGGATTCCCTCTCCCATAGGGAGAGGGCCAGGGTGAGGGGTTACTGTCTCTCCCGCATGTTGACCCCCTCACCCCAACCCTCTCCCCGCCGGAGAGAGGGAGCGCGCTTGAGCTTGCCGCTCGAGCATCGAGTCCGTCGCAATAAGCTCGTCGATCGCCTCGCGCGGGGCAGGCCTGGCAAAGAGGTAGCCCTGCATTTCGCTGCAGCCGGCAAGGCGCAGGAGCACGCGCTGGGCGTCCGTCTCCACGCCTTCGATCACCACCGCCATGCCCAGCGCTCGCCCGAGCGCCACGATCGCCTGAATGATGATGCCGCCGTTCGCCGAGCTCTCCAGCGCGAGCACGAAGCTCCGATCGATTTTGATTTTGTCGCAAGGAAGTTTTTGCAGATAGCTCAGGCTCGAATAGCCGGAGCCGAAATCGTCGAGCGCAAGCCGCACGCCCAGCCCGCGCAGCTCGTGGAGGCGTGCGGTCGTTTCGTCGGGATTTTCGATGAGCACGCTCTCGGTCATTTCCAGCACGAGACGGGCCGGATCAAACCGCGTTTCCTGCAAGACCCCGGAGACCAGATCCACAAACGTGCGATCACGCACCTGCACCGGCGAGACATTCACCGATACGTAAAGATCGGGCCAGCGCTCGGCATCGAAGATCGCGCGGCGCAGGACGAACTCCCCGAGCTGGGGCATCAACCCGGCTTCCTCGGCGACCGCCACGAAAGTGGCAGGCGGGATAAAGCCGCGCGTCGGGTGATCCCAGCGCAGCAGCGCTTCGACCCCGATGATGCCGCCGCCCTCCGATTTGACGATCGGCTGATAATGAACGTCGAAGCTGCGGGAAGCGAGCGCGCGTGCGAGCTCGCGATTGAGGAAGCGCCGCTCGTGAAACTCCGCCTCCATTTCGGGCGTGAAGGCGAGCAAGGTGCCGCGCCCGCGCCGCTTGGCCGCGCGCAGCGCGAGATCGGCGCGGCGCGTGAGCTCGTCGCGGCCGATGCCGTCGCGCGGTGCGAGCGCAAGCCCAATGCTGACGCTCACGGCAACGAGCTGATTCATCCACATCGGCCGCGCAACCGCTTGGCGCAGCGCATGGGCTGTGTGCAGCGCGCCTGTCTCATCAGTGCCGGAAATCAGCAGCGCAAACTCGTCGCTGCCAAGGCGGCCGATCACGCAGCCGGACGGCAGCGCCTGGCGCAAGCGCCTGCCGATCTCGACGAGGGCCTCGTCGCCCCCGGCGTAACCCAGCGCATCGTTCACCTCGTCGAAACCATCGAGATCGAGAGCGCCGAATGCCAGCATGTCGTCGCCTTCGCGCCC
The DNA here is from genome assembly GCA_046733355.1 of Pseudomonadota bacterium. Classification (GTDB taxonomy): domain Bacteria; phylum Pseudomonadota; class Alphaproteobacteria; order Rhizobiales; family Xanthobacteraceae; genus VAZQ01. The sequence goes on from JBKPOZ010000009.1 coordinate 56,963, forward strand.
GGAAAGCCGCTCCTCGAACAGCTCAAAGAAGCGATTGTGATTGGGAAGGCCGGTGAGCGTGTCCTGATATTCGAGCCGCTCGACGTGCTGCTCGGTCTGCGCGAGCTCGGAACCGAGACGGCGGAGCTGCCACACCGCAAGTCCGGCAAATCCCGAAAGCCCGAGTGCAATGGCGGCGGCAAACGGCAGGAGCCGCAGCAGCATCCCCGTTGCCGGCCGCTCGGGCTCCCAGCTGAACCAGCCGATGATGCGCCCGTTGCGGTCGAGCATGGATTGCAGCTCACGGCCACGCGCTGCGGGCTCGCGCTCGAATTTCAGCGCCTTGAGGCCCGAGGCTCGCTCGAGGAGGGTAATGAGCGCGGGTTCCACTTTGGCAAGGTCCGGGGAGACGGCCTGCAGCGCCTGCACCGCACCCGCCAAGGCCCGCCGATGCTCTGCCTCAAGGTAGTCGTCGGCCTGGCGCGCCAAGACCCAAGCAAGGCCGGTACAAGCCACGATCGCGGCGAGCACCAGAAAGGCGAGCGGAGCAATGAGGCGGAGGACGGCAGGCTCGGCGGCGAGCTTGCGGTGCGGGCGGCCGGGGTGCCGCCCAACGCATGCCGCAATCAGCCGGCGGCGTCGCGGCGGCGAGGCGGGGCCGCTTTCTTCAATGATCACTGGGTGCTCCGGCGCTGCCTCGATATTGCCGGAATGTACGCGAACTAGGGTTAACGGCCGGTCACAATCGGAAATTACCGAAAACCATGAAACACTTGTCCTTCTGTCCTGCGTCCTCTGTCGTCCGTCTCCCGACTGTGCGTATCTTCGTGGCCGAGGGGTCACAGCACAATTAATTCTCCCTCACCAGACGGGGTTAAGGCGTCATTAAATTGCCTCCACCTACTGTTTCGTTAGAGTGCCGGTTCTTACCGCGAATCCCGGGCGTATTTCCGGGACCTTGTCACACAGTCGGGGTTGGATCGGGGGGCATGCACAAGAGCAGCGTCGCCGCACTTTTGCTGGCGTCCATGATCGGTCTGGGAAGCGCGGCCGCCGCCGAATGCCCGCAGGGGGCGCTCGGGGTGTCGCGCACCATTGCGGTCGATCCCACCGAGCATGCGCGCGTGGGCAGCATGCAATATCCGGAATCGCTGCCGCTGCGCGACCATGAGGTGGTGCTGACCTTCGATGACGGGCCGCTGCCGCCTTACACCACGCGCATCCTCGATATGCTCGCTTCCGAATGCGTGAAGGCGACGTTCTTCATGGTGGGGCGCATGGCGCGCGGCTACCCGACGCTGGTGCGGCGCATCTACAACGAGGGCCATACGGTCGCCAATCACAGCCAGACGCACCCGTTCACGTTTCACAAGATGAGCGTGGAGCAGGCGGCGCACGAGATCGAGGAGGCGCATGCCTCGCTCCTGGCGGCGCTGGGCGACGAGAAGGCGATCTCACCGTTCTTCCGCGTGCCCGGACTCCTGCGACAGAACTCGGTCGAGCAATGGCTCGCCGAGCATCACTACATGACGTGGAGCGTCGACTTTCTGGCCGACGACTGGACGCACATCAACAACCGCGAAGTGGCAAAGCGCGCCATCAACCGCATCGAGGCGCGCGGCAAAGGCATATTGCTGCTGCACGACATCCAGCCGGCCACGGCGCTCGCGCTTCCCGACATTCTTCACGAGCTGAAAGTGCGGGGATACAAGATCGTCCACGTAGTGCCGGCAACGGCCGATCGGCCGAAAACAGTCGCCGAGCCCGAGCTGTGGGCGGCGCGCCATCCGCGCGACGAGAAGATCTGGCCGCGCATGGTCGTCATGAACGTGGAAAACGCTGTTCCCGTGCTTGCGGCGCCCGCGCCGCTAAGCTTCGGCATCGAGAATTTCGGTCGTGCGTCGATCAGGATTGCGCTCGCGCAAACATTTGAGCGCGACGTCATGAGTGATGGCGATAGTCCGCTCGCCGCTGGCCCGCCGTGGCCCCGGCAGGTCGCCTATTCGGTGCCGGCGGAAGCGACCGTGTTGCCGGCGCCGGCTGCATACAATTTCAGGTATGCGCGGCCGTTCGCGATCGGAGCGGGCAGGTCGAAGGGAAAGAAAGACGGCACGGCGACGGCCAACGCCGGCAAGAGCAAAGATGGCGCGACCGGCGGTTCATCCGGGCCGCGCCCGCCGCGTGCCGTCGGCCATCAGCTCACGGTGATGCGCCCGATCGGGATGTGGCCCTGGCGCTGACGCTCTTTGTAGCGCATTAGCGCGTCATCCACCGGTTCCCTGTTTTAGATCCACAGCAGAATGGCGGAATAGTATTCGCTGTTGCCGCCTGCGCGGCCGCGCGCTTCGATCCTTCCTTGGCGCCGTCCAATCGCTGGCTCGCCGTCAGCATGCTGGAAAGCCCGGGCGGCAGTGGATTTCGAGCGTAAGGGGTTGCCTCGAATCGCCGTGAGGCAGAGAGCTTTCTGTGTGGAGCACGGTGAACTGCATCGAGCTCCCGTCTCCGAGCCGCGCGGCCGGGCGGATGAGAACCCGCTCGGCCGTGCACCTCAATTGGAAACAGCGACGACATTGCTGCCGCCGCCGTCTCCGAGCCCAGTGGCGTCTCGGCCACCACCTAGTTCATCGCATCAGGAACCACCCATGTCGTGGTTCAGACCGGTCGATCGAACGTCCGGTACGTTGACCCTCAGCGCAGGTACACTATCGTGCTTGGCCCATCATGGAACGCCCCTTTCGAAGCGTTGCCCCACGACGACCGCGCAGGAACACACGACAGTGCCGATGGACAGTCCGGATCGTATGCCTCCATTAGGCGCGGTCAAGCGGCGACAAAAACTTTTCGGCGATATCCACAGAGGGCGTAGCCGCTTGGAAGCCGGCACGAGCACGCTTCGGCACTCTTGTAGGGGCGCGGGTTTCAAACCCGCGCTTTCTCGATCTTGAGGACAATGATTTTGGATTGCCAGTCGAGCCTGAGTCTACAACATCTCTGGCGCAACATTGTTTAAAGAGGGCGGATTTGAAACCGCCCCTGCAACCGTCCCGAACGGCCATGTGCCGGCACAGACGGGTTGAAAGCGTGGCCGCTATAGGCATCAAAGAAGGAGCAGCACGTGACGCTGCCCGGCCGCATTGATGGGCGCCCATGAGGAGACGCCCTCCATAACCCTGCGTCGCCTGGGCGCGGCCGATCTCCCGCTCATGCGCAAGCTGAACCGGTTGTTCGGCGAGGCCTTCGCCGAGGTGGAGACGTATACGGCCGCTCCGCCGGGCGATGCGTATCTGGAAAGCCTGCTTGGCAAGGAGCACATCGTCGTGCTTGCGGCGACGCTGCCGGATGGCGAGGTCATCGGCGGCCTCGTCGCCTACGAGCTCGAAAAATTCGAGAAGGCACGCAGCGAGATCTACATCTACGACCTGGCCGTGAGCGGACCGCATCGGCGCAGGCGCATCGCCACATCGCTGATCCGGCTCCTGGGCGACAATGCCGCGCATCGCGGCGCGCGGGTGATCTTCGTTCAGGCCGACTACGGCGACGCCGCGGCGATTGCACTTTATGAGAGCCTTGGCTCGCGTGAGGAGGTATTGCACTTCGACATTATTCTTGCGCCGAGGCGGTAAGCTCGATCGTTGATGCAGACGCTATGTTGCTATTCGCGCGGTCCAGGCGAAAGCCTTCGCAGATCCGGTTATCTTTTGATAGCGGCCAAGTTGTTGCACCGCAGCTATCCGGCAAAGAAGCGCGAATTCCGGTCGTGAGCAGATGCAGCAACATTCATGTGCAAAGTCAGCCTTACTCGATCACCTCGTCGGCACGGACGAGCAGGGAGGGCGGTGCGTCAAGGCCAATTGCCTTGGCTGCCTTCAAGTTGAGCACCGTTTCATATCTCGTCGGCGCCTGTACGGGCAGGTCAGAGGCTTCGTCGCCCCGCAGGATACGATCAACATAAGATGCAGCTTGCCGAAAGACATCGACTTGATCGGTGCTGTAGGACATCAGTCCGCCAAGCGTCACAAAGATGCGGAAAGGATAGACTGCCGGGACGCGTTGCTGGTTGGCCAGTGCGATGATGAGATCGCGATGTAACATCGTGGTGCTGTCAGGTGGCAGCAGCAGGCCGCAGTTGTTTATCCGGGCGCAGGTTTCGACGGCTTGTTTGATGTCGGCCGCGCTCTCCACTGGGGTCGGTACAACATCCATCCCGAGCGATCTCCCGGAGGCTTGTGCAGCTCGTAGGAAATACTCAAAGGGGGTGGTCTTCGGGTTTGCCAAGAAGGCGGCATGTGCGAGGCGCGGCGAAATCTCCTTGAGCATGCCGAGCCACTTGCCCGCGATGCCAGCTTCGTATTGCAGCACGCCGGTCGCATTCCGTCCTGGTCGCGCCAGATTTTCCGCGAGGCCCGACTTGCTGCGCCCGCACGGCGAGGGACCACGTCGCCGCGCCGCCGCTCATCAGCGCGATGAACTCACGTCGTCTCACTTGATCCAATTGCATCCGCTATCCCTGAGCAGCGAGTGAGGGACAGGATACCCCATTGGCGAGGATCAAGTGAATGAGCGGAAGCCGTTTCCCGGTCATAACATCCGCGAGGTCAACCGCAGCCCGCATCCAAATCTTCGCGTTTGATGCTCATTGCAAGCGCTTGCGGCAAGGGTTTGCTCAAGTCTCCACGTAGTCCGCAATACTGGTTGGTTCAGGCACGGGTAAGCCGTCTTCCTTCAATCCCTCGATGTGAAACCGGATTGCATGCCGGATTTCGCGCTCAACCGCCTCGACCGTGTCGCCGGTCGCGACGCAGCCCGGCAGGTCGGGCACATAGGCCGAATAGTTGCCGTCCGCCTTTTCAATGACGATCGCGTAGCGCATCAGCGCTGCTCCTTCAGGCCTGATTGTTTCAAAATACTGTTCCACGTCCCGGCGCAAGGTCATCCGAAGGCTTGCACGCAATGGTCACTCGCCCCGGCTTGCTCCGATGCTTGTATTGCCGATGACTGCCGCGCGTCCCGACAAGAAACCAGCCGTCTTCCTCGATGAGGCGGATGGCATCACGAACCTTCATCAGGCATCATAGAAAAGGGCTGCCTCAGCGGTAAACCACCCGGCGCTTACAACCTGGGCCTGGACGACAACCTGCGTCTACACGTTCGCGCAGGGGGGCCTTGAGCGCCTCGTCAAACTTTCCCCTGCGCGGACAGTACATTGCGGACATACTGGAGAGCAGCTGATTGCCGGCCGTCGAGAATCGCTTCGACGATTTCACGCGCGAGCAGGGTCAGCCGCAGGGACGCGACAGACGCAGGACTGATTGATCTTCTCGGCAGCTGCGGGATCGACGATTGATTCTCATGCGGCGGCCGGGCGCACCGGTTTCGCGCGCTCGATGCGCTGGCGGCGCTTCGGCGAGTGCAACGCCTCCCACAGGTCGTTGCGGCGTTGCACGTTCAGCCAGAAATCTGCGCTGTTGCCAACCACGCGCGCAAGCATCGGGGCGGTATCCGCGGTTATTGCGCGCCGGTTATTGCAAAGTTCATTGACGTGCTTGCGTGGGACGGCCATCGCCTCCGCAAGGCCGCCTTGCGTCAGGCCGAGCGGCTCCATGAATTCCTCGACCAGGATTTCGCCAACACTCCCCGGCTTCCGCTTGGTCATCAGGATGGTTCACCTCATCGGTAACTGTGATTGTCGAGATTCACGTCGGAATCCTCTCGGCCACGGATATCTGGCCCGCCGGTCCTCTTGACAACTCGATGTCATTTCCATATTTGTTGAAATATGGAAACGTCAGTTGCAGTTGCGGCCCTGGCCGCGCTCGCACAGGATAACCGCCTCGACATTTTCCGCTTGCTTGTACAGGCCGGGCCGGAAGGCATGGCAGCGGGTCAGATTGCGGAACAGCTGGGCCTCGCCCCCAACACACTGACGTTTCATTTCGACCGGCTCCGCTTCGCCGGGCTTGTCACGGTGCGCCGAAACGGTCGTTCAATGATCTACGCGGCGCGCTTCGAGACAATGAACGCGCTTGTTTCCTTCCTCACCGAGAACTGCTGTCGGGGCGCATCCGCAACGTGCGCGCCTGTAGCGCTCTGCAAACCCAAAGGAGTCGCACATGAAACGGTTTCACGTGCACGTCGCCGTGGATGATCTAAAGCATTCCATCGGCTTCTATTCGGCGCTGTTCGCTGCCGAGCCGTCCGTGGTCAGGACCGATTATGCCAAGTGGATGCTGGACGACCCTCGCGTCAATTTCGCGATTTCGACGCGGGGCCGACAAGCCGGACTCGACCATCTTGGGATACAGGTCGAGAGCCGCGACGAACTGCAAGACGTTTATGGACGGCTGCACAAGGCGGGCGGCAGCGTCATAGAGCAAGGCCAGACGAGTTGCTGCTACGCCAAGTCCGAAAAGTCGTGGATCGACGACCCGGCCGGTATCTCCTGGGAAACCTTCCACACAACAGGCGAGAGCACGGACTACGGGGACGGAAGCGGCGAGCGTGTCGCACGCGTCGCTCATGAGAAAGTATGTTGTGAGCCGAAGGTCGAGGCACCGGCCGCCGCTTGTGGTTGTCCAGGCGCGTGAGTGTGCCGTGCCCGATCAGCCGTTCAATGTGCTGTTCCTTTGCACGGGCAATTCGGCCCGCTCGATCATGGCCGAAGCGATCTTGAACAGGCTGGGCGCGGGCAAATTCCGCGCCTACAGCGCGGGCAGTCAGCCGAAAGGGAAAGTACACCCCGAAACACTGCGGCTCCTGCAAAGCCTCAATTATGAGACGGCGGGCTTTCGTTCGAAGTCCTGGGCTGAGTTTGCGAAGCCGGGCGCGCCAGCACTCGATTTCATATTCACCGTTTGCGACAACGCGGCGGGTGAAACCTGCCCGCTGTGGCCGGGCCAGCCAATGACGGCGCATTGGGGCATTCCCGACCCGGCGGGGGCCAAGGGCAGTGACGCAGAGGCTGCGCTTGCTTTCAAAGATGCGTACCGCATGCTCACCCACCGCATCGAGGCTTTCGCGTCACTGCCGCTGCGCTCGCTTGATAAAGCGAGCCTGCAAAAAAAACTGCGGGAAATCGGCAAAATGGAAGGCGCGACCGCGAAAGCGAGCGACCCGCCGTGAAGGCGTCCCTTGCACAACGAATTGTTGCAGAGTTGTTGGGGACGGCATTCCTGCTCGCGGGCGTGGTCGGCTCAGGCATCATGGCCGCGAAACTTGCGGGTGGTAACGGTGCGCTGGCGCTTCTCTGTAACACGCTGCCGACCGGCGCAATTCTGACAGTCCTGATTCTGACATTCGGCCCTGTATCCGGCGCACATTTCAATCCGGCCGTGAGCATTGCACTGGCATTGCGCCGGGAGTTTTCGGCAACCGTCGCAGTTATGTACATAATGGCGCAGATCGCCGGGGGTATCGTTGGCGTGCTGGCCGCTCATTTCATGTTTGAGCTGCCGCTGTGGCAACTGTCGGTCACGCTGCGAACAGGTCCGGGTCAATGGTTTGCCGAATTTATCGCCGCGTTC
>JBKPOZ010000010.1:0-152650 GCA_046733355.1 Pseudomonadota bacterium
CTCCACGACATGTCCGGCCCTGACCGGACCTACTCCCCAAAAAAGCGCTTGCAGATTGAGACCTGGATGCCGCCTCCGGTCGGGGAGCTATAGCAGATGTCGGAACTCAGAGGACAGAGGACAGATGCCAGGGCGCCAGAAAGCGATATCTTAACCTTTTCGGCATGTGACCTCCCGCTCGCCAATATCTGATCTCTCAGAATAATGCTGCGCCGCAGCAGCAGTTCCTCTCTCATGTCGTGCCCGCGAAAGCGGGCACCCAGTACACCACCAGCCACGCGTACTGGATCCTGCCGTGATTACTGGTTCGCCCGCATGCGCGGGCGATGACATGCGTCGTGGCCGGTCAGGCCGTGACCGCCCTCGCCTGCTCGGCCAGATCAATGAGCACCTTGCGCAGAGCGTCAGGCGAGCGCACCGGCGCCGGAAACGGCAGGCGCAAGGCGCGCCGGCCAAGCTGCAGCTCGAGGCCTTCCGGATCGCAGCCGACGCATTGCCATGCGCCGTCTTCGGCTCCCAGGAGTTTCGTTGCGTAAAGCCGCACGGCGTCCGCATGGTCATTATTCATGTGCGCCAGGATATCCGGTTCTGCCTCGATCAGTGCTTGCGCATCGTCCGTGCGCGTCAGCACCTGTTCCGGCCCAAGATCAACGATGCGCCCAAATCCGGCGACCAGATGCGTTCGCTTGATCTCGATTTCGAAGACCCCGAAATCCGTGAAGCTCGCGAACAGCTCGGCATCGGGGTGTCGCGTCATATAGCGACGGCGCGCTGCAGGATTTTCAGTCCTCACCGCCGTGCCCATCAGCATGACGCGCGCGCCTTCGAGGGGATCGCCCTCGCGGCGCTCGTCGAGCATCAGCGAGACGCGCCAGTCGGCAAGAATGTTTTTCGTGTGTACGGCAAGTGCGGAGATGAACAGCAGCGGCGCGCCATTCGCCGCGGTCGCGACATTGACCAGCGAGCAATAGGGATCGCCCCACCCGCGCATGAGCGTGGCGAGCGCCCCTGGGCGCGCCTCGCGCAGCAGCTTTTTCACGGCAGCTGCCGGATCAAAGTCGGTCGATGGCTGCATGCCCCGTTTGTAGGGTGGGTTGAGCGCAAGCGAAACCCACCGCCGCCATCTCGTCATGGCCGGGCTTGTCCCGGCCATCCACGTCTTTTATGCGGCGCGACAGACGTGGATGCCCGGCCCAAGGCCGGGCATGACGGTGCGTGTGTGATGCGCACAAATGCGCGAGCGGCTCTGGAGCGAACTGGCCATCGCCGGTATGCTGCAAACCCATTGATCAATCACGCATTTGGCAGGAAACCGCCACATTTCGGCCCAGCTGTAATGGCTTCACAGTGGCGGGGCACCAGATCAGGGAACGGGGCTAATGCCGACCATCGCTCTCGTCGATGACGATCGCAATATTCTCACTTCGGTTTCGATTGCGCTCGAAGCCGAAGGCTACCGCATCATGACTTATACGGACGGCGCGTCCGCGCTCGACGGTTTCAAGACCAGCCCGCCCGATCTCGCCATCCTCGATATCAAGATGCCGCGCATGGACGGGATGGAGACGCTCCGCCGCCTGCGCCAGAAGTCGGATATGCCGGTGATCTTTCTCACCTCCAAGGACGAGGAGATCGACGAGCTGTTCGGCCTCAAGATGGGCGCCGACGACTTTATTCGGAAGCCCTTCTCGCAGCGGCTCCTGGTCGAGCGCGTCAAGGCGATCCTGCGTCGCGCTACGCCGAAGGACGGCAGCGCACCCAAGGAAACCGACGCCGCCAAGGTGCTCGAGCGCGGCCTGTTGCGCATGGACCCCGAGCGCCATACCTGCACGTGGAAAAACGAGCCGGTCACGCTCACGGTGACCGAGTTTTTGATTCTGCAGGCGCTCGCGAGCCGTCCCGGCGTGGTGAAAAGCCGCAACGCCCTGATGGACGCCGCCTACGACGACCAGGTCTATGTGGACGATCGCACCATCGACAGCCACATCAAGCGGCTGCGCAAGAAGTTCAAGAGCACCGACGAGGAGTTCGACATGATCGAAACCCTCTATGGCGTGGGCTATCGCTTCAAGGAGTGATCCCGCCCCGTCGCCGCCGCGGGTGGGAAGGTCGTCCGCTCATTCCCGCGCAAGCGGGAATCCAGAAGGACTGGGTCCTCGCTTTCGCGGGGACGAACGGAAGGCAGGCGGGTGATCAGCTCCAACTAATGCGAGGCCGGCAACCGGCAGACCGATCGTGCTCAATCGAACGCCGGAAAGCTTCACCACTTCCATCGAGCAGCCGCTCGACGAGACCGCGCCGTCTGTGCCCCAGCGCAGCCGCCTGGTCGAGCTGCTGCTGCAAAGCTGGTACCTGTTCGTCCGCATCAGCTTCTCGAGCCTGACGCGGCGCATCATCTTCCTCAACGTGACCGGCCTGTTCGCGCTGGTCATCGGCGTGATCTATCTCTCGCAATTCCGCGCCGGTCTCATCGATGCGCGGGTGCAAAGCCTGCTCGTGCAGGGCGAGATCATCGCCGGCGCGGTTGCCGCGTCCGCGACGGTCGAAACCGACACCATCAGGATTGATCCGGAAAAGCTCCTCGATCTGCAGGCGGGCGAAAGCTACGGGCCGTCCGAGGAGGCCCTGTCCGGCCTCGAATTTCCGATCAATCCCGAGCGCGTCGGGCCGGTGTTGCGGCGGCTCGTGTCGCCGACGAACACGCGCGCGCGCATCTACGATCGCGACGGCACGCTCGTTCTCGACAGCAGCAATCTCTACGACGTGCTGCGCTTCGACCTGCCGCCGCCGACGAAAAGGCCGCGCTGGCTCGACCAGGCCTATGTGGCAATGCGCACCTGGCTCAGTCGCGGCAAGCTGCCGCGCTATCGCGAGCTCGCGGACGGCAAGAGCTACGAGGAAGTGGCGAATGCCCTCAAGGGCTTCAAATCCAGCATGGTGCGCATTAATGACCGCGCCGAGGTGATCGTCTCGGTCGCGGTGCCGGTGCAGCGGTTCCGCGCCGTGCGCGGCTCGCTCATGCTGTCGACGCAGGGGGCCGACATCGACAACATGGTCGGCGCCGAGCGCCTCGCGATTTTCAAGCTGTTCCTGATCGCTGCGGGAGTCATGGTGCTTCTCTCTTTCCTGCTCGCGGGCACCATCGCGGGCCCGGTGCGGCGCCTCGCGGAAAGCGCCCAGATGGTGCGCCGGCGCATCCGCACGCGCGTGGAAATCCCGGATCTGAGCCACCGCCGCGACGAGATCGGCCATTTGTCAGGTTCTCTGAGAGATATGACCGACGCGCTCTACACGCGCATCGAGGCGATCGAGCGCTTTGCCGCCGACGTGGCGCACGAGTTGAAAAACCCGCTCACCTCGCTGCGCTCAGCGGTCGAGACCCTGCCGCTCGCGAAGAGCGAAGAGAGCCGCAACCGGCTCCTCGATGTAATCAAGCACGATGTTCGAAGACTCGACAGGCTCATTTCCGATATTTCCGACGCGAGCCGGCTCGATGCGGAAATGCAGCGCCAGGAGGCGCAGCCCGTCGATATGGCGAAGCTCCTGACCACGGTGATCGGCGTCGCCAACGAGCGTCAGAACGACGCCGTTCGCGTGAGCCTGAGCTTCGAGGGACGGCCGGGCTCCTTCCTGGTCATAGGTCACGATTCGCGGCTGGGCCAAGTCGTCGACAATCTCGTCGACAACGCGCGTTCCTTCTCGCCGCCCGGAGGCGAGGTGCGGGTCACTTGCCGACGCGTGCGCAACGAGATCGAAATCGTCGTCGAGGATGACGGCCCCGGCATCCCGCCCGAGGCCATGGAAAGAATCTTCGACCGCTTCTACACCCACCGGCCGGATCAGGATTTTGGACAGAATTCCGGGCTCGGTCTCTCCATCTCCAAACAGATCGTCGACGCCCATGACGGGCGCATCTGGGCGGAGAACCGCAAAAGCGCTTCATTGAATCCGAGCGAGCCCGCCAAGGTGGTCGGCGCCCGCTTCACGGTTCGCCTGCCGGCGATGTAATGGCGCAAGCTCCGAGCGTGCACGCCTGCGCGGTATTGGCAGGCGCGCGTGCGGTGCTCATTCGCGGTCCCGCCGGTTCCGGAAAATCGCGCCTGGCGCTCGGGCTCATTCAGGCAGGGCAAGCGGGCCTCCTGCCCTTCGCGCGCCTGATCGGCGACGATCGCGTGACGCTCGAAAACTGTAACGGCCGGCTCCTCGTGCGCTCGGCGGCTGCGCTCACCGGACTTTTGGAAATGCGCGGGGTTGGCATTCGAAAAGTCCCGCAAGAGCCCGTGGCCGTGGTGGGTCTGGTTGTCGACCTGGGCGTTCCCGGCGCCGAGCGGCTACCCGAGGAAAGCACCACCGTCGTATGCGACGTGCGCCTGCCCTACCTTGCCTTTCCGGCGGGAGAAGACCCGCTGCCTTCGGTGATCGGCGCGCTGACCAGCGTTAGAGGAAATTCTGCAATCATCTCAGGTGGTTAGACTTTGCTAAGCCGTGCGGCCCATGGTGGCTGGCCGCCTGGGTGGCGATTCGGTCACGCCGCGTCTTTTTCTGCAATGCAATATCCTCCGCCGATTGCTAAAAAACGCGGCTCTGCCGATATGCTGTGCTGAGGGCGATGTTGCGTAGGTGCGGTGCAGGGGTCGGGGTGCCCGCGGGGAGCTGTATGATCGGTCTCGTTCTGGTCACCCACGGGCGGCTTGCTCTCGAGTTCCGCTCGGCCCTCGAGCACGTCATGGGCCCCCAGCCGCAGATCGAGGCGGTGACCATCGACCCCGAGGACGATGTCGAGCAGCGCCGCAAGGACATCATCGAGGCGGTCAAGCGCGTGGACAGCGGACAAGGCGTCGCTATTCTCACCGACATGTTCGGCGGCACCCCGTCCAATCTCGCCATCTCCGTCATGAGCCGTCCAAAGGTCGAGGTGCTCGCGGGCATCAACCTGCCCATGCTCGTCAAGCTCGCCAAGGTGCGCGGCGAGTGCCCGCTTTCCGATGCGGTCGCCGCGGCGCAGGATTCCGGGCGCAAATACATCACCATCGCCAGTCGCGTTCTCACCGGCAAATGACGGCGGCAGGTCTGAACCAATCCGTGGCAGCGACTGACGATTCCAAACCGACCACGGTCACGCGCGAGCTTGAAATCTGCAACAAGTTGGGCCTGCACGCGCGCGCTTCGGCAAAATTCGTGCAGACGGTCGAGAAATTCGATGCCGACGTGAGGGTGAGGTGCGGCCACGAAAGCGTGGGCGGCACCTCGATCATGGGGCTCTTGATGCTCGCGGCCGGTCCGGGCACGACAATAACGATCGAGGCAAGCGGACCGCAGGCGCAGGAAGTGATGGAAGCGCTCACCAGCCTGATCAGCGGCCGCTTTACCGAAGGCGAATGAGCCGCCGCTAGGCCGCGCGCTTTTGCAGAAATTTTGCCGCCTGGCGCAGGTCGGCGACGAAGGCGCGATATTCGCGTGCCTTGTCGGCGCGATCCTCGATGCGCAACAGCATGGAGGGATGGATGGTGACCAGGGCAGCGGTGCCGTCGGTAAGCTCCAACGGGGCGCCGCGCACCTTGCCGATGGTGAGCGGCCGGCCAAAGAGGCTGCGCGCGGCCGTGGCTCCTAGCGCGACAATGCCCGAGGGCCGAACGATCGCCCGCTCGGTCTCGAGCCAGATGCGGCAGCGCTCGATCTCGTAGCTGTTCGGGCGCTTGTGCAGGCGGCGCTTGCCGCGCATCTCGTGCTTGAAATGCTTGACCGCATTGGTGACGAACACCTCTTCGCGCGGAATGCCGGCCTCCTCGAGCGCCTCGTCGAGCACCCGCCCGGCGGGGCCGACGAAGGGCTTGCCGGCGAGGTCTTCCTTGTCGCCCGGTTGCTCGCCGACGAGCATGAGATGGGCATGGCGCCTTCCCTCCCCCGGCACCGCCTGGGTCGCATTCTGGTAGAGCGGACAGCGGCGGCATTCATGCTCGGCGCGCGCGAGCTCCCGCAACGAGGTGATGGCGGGGGGCGTTTCGGGATCGAGGGGGAGTTTCGCTAAAGCCATGGCAGCTCTCAACCGAGAACGCCGCGCCGCTGCGCCGGTTCAGCCCCCGTGGCACATGAAGATATAAACAATTCTTTATATCCTCGTTGCTGCCTGATCCCGGCCCTGCTATGAGGCTCTTCCTCCCACCCCAAGCCCCCAGGGAACGCCATGACCGCTGCCTCGAAAGCCGCCAGAAGCCCCCATGCGAGCAAGGCGCCTGAGGCCGATTACGTGGTGAAGGACATCGGCCTTGCGGAATGGGGGCGCAAGGAAATCGCCATTGCCGAGACCGAGATGCCCGGGCTCATGGCCACGCGGGAGGAATATGGGCCCGAGCAGCCCCTGCGCGGCGCCCGCATCTGCGGCTCGCTGCACATGACCATCCAGACCGCTGTGCTCATCGAGACGCTCAAGGCCTTGGGCGCCGACGTGCGCTGGGCGTCGTGCAACATCTATTCGACCCAGGACCACGCGGCGGCGGCCGTGGCCGCGAGCGGCACGTCCGTCTTCGCGGTCAAGGGCGAGACGCTCAAGGACTACTGGGAATATCAGCACCGCATCTTCGAATGGGGCGACGGCGGCTCGCCCAACATGATCCTCGATGACGGCGGCGACGCCACGCTTTTGATCCATCTCGGCTTGCGTGCCGAGCAAGGCGAAACCGGCGTGATTTCCAAGCCCACCAACGAGGAGGAAGAAGTTCTCTTTGCCTCGATCCAGCGGCGGCTCGAGGAGAATCCCGGCTGGTACAAGAAGAATGCCGAGGCCATCCACGGCGTCACCGAGGAAACCACAACCGGCGTCCACCGCCTTTACGAGATGCAGAAGAAAGGCACCCTGTTATGGCCCGCGATCAACGTCAATGACAGCGTAACCAAATCGAAATTCGACAATCTCTACGGCTGCCGCGAATCTCTGGTCGACGGCATCCGCCGCGGCACGGATGTGATGATGGCCGGCAAGGTTGCGATGGTGGCGGGCTTCGGCGACGTCGGCAAAGGCTCGGCGGCCTCGCTGCGTCAGGCCGGATGCCGCGTCATGATTTCGGAGGTCGACCCGATCTGTGCGCTGCAGGCCGCCATGGAAGGCTACGAAGTGGCCACCATGGAGGATGCCGCGTCCCGCGCCGACATCTTCGTCACCGCCACCGGCAATATCGACGTCATCACCATCGAGCACATGCGGAAGATGAAGGACCGCGCGATTGTTGCCAACATCGGCCATTTCGACAGCGAGATCCAGGTTTCCGCGCTGCGCAATCTGAAATGGCACAACGTGAAGCCGCAGGTCGACGAGGTCGAGTTCCCGGATGGCAAGCGCATCATTCTGTTGTCAGAAGGCCGGCTGGTGAATCTCGGCAATGCCATGGGCCATCCGAGCTTCGTGATGTCGTCCTCTTTTACCAACCAGACGCTCGCGCAGATCGAGCTTTGGACGAATTGGCGCAAATACGAGAAGAAGGTGTACACGCTGCCCAAACAACTCGACGAGAAGGTAGCCCGGCTGCACCTGGCAAAGATCGGCGTGAAGCTCACCAGAATGTCCGACCGACAGGCGGCTTACATCGGCGTGCCGGCAGGCGGGCCGTATAAGCCCGACCACTACCGCTATTAGAAAATCCGGTCCATATAACGAGCTGCCATTGCTTTGCCGCATCGACCGGCAATGCTGGGTGAGACTCGGAGCGCTTCGATGTGCCGCTGGATTGCCTATCGCGGCGAGACCATCCCATTGGAGGAATACGTCACTGCGCCTGCGCATTCCCTGATCGTGCAGAGCCAGCGCGCCCTCGAATCGACGGCGGCAACGAATGGCGACGGCTTCGGAATGGGCTGGTACAGCGAGCACCCCGAGCCGGGACTTTATCGCGAGGTACGCCCGGCCTGGTCGGACGAGAATCTGCGCTATCTCTGCCGGCACATCCGCTCGCATCTTTATTTCGCTCATGTGCGCGCCTCCACCGGTACGCCCACCATGCGCCCGAACTGCCATCCATTTGCGTGCGGCCGCTGGCTATTCATGCACAACGGCGTGATCGGCAACTGGTCGCGCTTGCGCCGGCGCGTCGAGGCTTTGATCCCGGACGCTATCTACGGCTCGCGCATTGGCACGACCGATTCGGAGGCCGTCTTTCTCGCCATTTTGGGTGCAGGCGGCGACCGCGATCCGCTCGGCGCCACGGCGCGCGTGCTCTCCACGCTGACCGATATGGTTTCGGAGAAAAATTATACCGAGCCGTTGCGCTTCACCGCGGCGCTTGCGAATGGGCATGATCTTTATGCCTTCCGCTATTCCGCCAATGACAACGCGAATTCCCTCTATTATCGCGAGTCCGCCGGCAATGTGGTCGTCGTCTCCGAGCCGCTTGACAGCAATCGCACCCATTGGAAGCCGGTGCCGGCCGGACATGTGGTGATTGCGCGTGCAAACCGGGCGATTGAGCTTGAGCCGCTCCCGGCCGCACAGCGCATTGCCGCCGAATAGCAGCCACGAACTTTGAGCCCAGCGTTCGCGCCATGCGTGCGCATTTGCAGAACATCCGCAATTTCTCGATCATTGCCCATATCGATCATGGCAAGTCGACGCTGGCCGACCGGCTGATCCAGGCAACCGGGGCGCTTGCCGAGCGCGAAATGGTCGAGCAGGTGCTCGATTCGATGGACATCGAGCGCGAGCGCGGCATCACCATCAAGGCACAGACCGTGCGGCTCGAATATCGCGCGCGCGACGGCAAGCCTTACGTTCTCAATCTCATCGACACGCCTGGCCATGTGGATTTCGCCTACGAGGTGAACCGCAGCCTCGCCGCCTGCGAGGGCTCGCTTCTTGTCGTTGATGCGTCGCAAGGAGTCGAGGCGCAGACCCTCGCCAATGTCTACCAGGCGATAGAGAATAACCACGAAGTCGTGCCGATCCTCAATAAGGTCGATCTCCCCGCGGCGGAGCCCGAGAAGGTGAAGCGGCAGATCGAGGACGTCATCGGACTCGATGCTACGAATGCCATTCTCATTTCGGCAAAGACCGGCGAGAACGTGCCGGAAGTGTTGGAAGCGATTGTCACGCGGCTGCCCCCGCCAAAGGGCAATCGCGACGCCACGCTCAAGGCCCTGCTGGTCGACAGCTGGTACGACTCCTATCTGGGCGTCGTCGTGCTGTTGCGCATCGTCGATGGCGTGCTCAAAAAGGGGCAACGCATCCGCATGATGGGCACAGGCGCCGCCTACGACGTTGACCGCGTCGGCGTTTTCACGCCCAAGATGGTGCATGTCGAGGACCTGGGTCCCGGCGAAATCGGCTTTCTCACAGCCTCAATCAAGGAAGTGGCGGATACGCGTGTCGGCGACACGATCACCGACGATCGCAAGCCCGTCCACAAGCCGCTCCCCGGATTTCGGCCCGCAATCCCAGTTGTGTTCTGCGGCCTTTTCCCGGTCGACGCTGCACAGTTCGAGGACTTGCGCGCCGCCATGGGCAAGCTGCGCCTCAACGATGCGAGCTTCACCTACGAGCTGGAAACGTCGGCGGCACTTGGCTTCGGCTTCCGCTGCGGCTTTCTTGGCCTCCTGCATCTCGAAATCGTCCAGGAGCGACTGCAGCGCGAGTTCAATCTAAACCTGATAGCGACTGCTCCATCGGTCATCTACAAGCTCGCACTCAGGAACGGGCGGCAGCTCGAAATCCACAATCCCGTAGACATGCCGGATCCGATGCAAATCGCAGAGATAAACGAGCCATGGATCCGTGCTACGATTCTCACCCCCGACGATTATCTCGGCAGCGTTCTCAAATTATGCCAGGACCGTCGCGGCGTGCAGGTCGAGCTGACCTACGTGGGCAGCCGCGCCATGGTAAAATACGATCTGCCGCTCAATGAGGTGGTGTTCGACTTTTACGATCGGCTGAAGTCAGTGTCGAAGGGCTATGCTTCATTCGATTATCAGCTCACCGATTTTCGCCCTGCCGATCTCGTGAAAATGCAGATCCTGGTCAACAGCGAACCGGTGGATGCACTCGCGATGCTGGTCCATCGCACGCGGGCGGAAAGTCGTGGCCGCGCCATGGTCGAGAAGCTCAAGGAGCTGATCCCGCCGCACATGTTCCAGGTGCCGATCCAGGCCGCCATCGGCGGCAAGATCATTGCGCGTGAAACGGTGCGCGCCTTCCGCAAGGACGTGACTGCAAAATGCTATGGCGGCGATGTCACGCGAAAGCGCAAGCTCCTCGAGAAGCAGAAAGAAGGCAAGAAGCGCATGCGCCAGTTCGGCAAAGTAGAGATCCCCCAGGAAGCCTTCATCGCCGCGCTAAAGGTCGATGTCTAGAGCTTAAGGACGTACGTCGTGCGCGGACTTGTTCTGCGCATCGACGTCTTCTGTTCGCTTGTTATAAAGACGTAGATGGCCGGACAAGCCCGGCCATGACGACATCCCGTTTATGAGCCCCAGTAGGGACCGACGCCGTAGTAATCGGAAATCACCTTGTCGCGGCTGCGGTCGGACCAGTCCCAGCTCTCGTGCTTGCTGTACTTCGGCGCGCCCTTGAGCTGCTGCTCGCTCACATTCACCTCGTAGCCGCCGAGCTTGGTGTTGTAGGTAAGCAGCGACCAGGGCAGCGGGTAGTAATCCTCGCCGATGCCCATGAAGCCGCCGAAGCTCATCACGGCATAAGCAACCTTCCCGCTGATCTTGTCGATCATGACGCGTTCAATCTGGCCTGCACGTTCGCCGGTCGACCGGTAGACCGGAGTTCCTTCGACCTTGTCGCTGCCGATCAGGCTTGCGGTCTCACGCCGCTCGAGTGTGCTGCCTTGCCTCGTATTTGCTGTTGCCATGAGGTGCTCCTGCTGAATGCCTGAGGAGTAGCATTCCTTGCACGCCAACGATCGGAGGCATCCGCAGTTCCTTAACTACCGCCGGAACTCGGGTTCGGCTCGCCACAATTATGCCTTTCCGCATGACGATGGGTGGTGCGAGCGCGGATGGGGCCTCTCACATGACATTGCCTGCGCGTGCGCGGGATTTTCGACTCATCATCGGGATGTCCTTTGCGCTTCTGCTCGTGCATGAGGTGCATGCGCAGGATCGCGGCACGCTCAATCCCGAGCCGCTTCCGGCGCTCGCCAATCCGAGCGACCCCGGCACCCCGGCGAAGGAATTGTTCGGACGCAAAACTGCGCCTGCCGCCATGGCCGCGCGCACCATCGGCGGCTATTCCAAAGGATGTCTCGCGGGAGCCAAGGCGCTGCCGATCAACGGCAAGACCTGGCAGGTGATGCGGCTCTCGCGCAATCGCAATTGGGGCCACCCCAACCTTGTGGCGTTCCTGGAGCGGCTTGCGAAGCAGGCGCCTAAGGCGGGCTGGCGCGGACTTCTTGTCGGCGACATGTCGCAGCCGCGCGGCGGTCCGATGCGCACGGGCCATGCGAGCCATCAAGTCGGATTGGATGCCGACCTCTGGCTCACGCCCATGCCGACACGCGAGCTCTCGCGTCAGGAGCGCGAGGACATGTCGGCGACCATGGTGGTTGCGGAGGACCGGCTCGATGTCGATCCCAAGGTGTGGACGCCGGGCCATGTTGGAGTGATCAGGGCTGCGGCCAAAGACCCGGAAGTCGAGCGCATTTTCGTCAACGCCGCGATCAAGAAGGCGCTGTGTCGCGATGCGGGTAGCGACCGCACATGGCTGCACAAGGTGCGGCCATGGTGGGGACACGACTATCATTTCCATGTCCGGATACGCTGTCCCGCCGATAGTCCTCAATGCACGGCGCAAGCACCCCCTGAGGCCAGTGAAGGCTGCGGCAAGGAACTCGACGAGTGGTTCACCGAGGAGATCCTCCATCCGAAGCCGGCGCCGATCCCGCCCAAACCAAAACCGCCGCTCAAGATGGCCGACCTCCCCGCCGCCTGCCGTCAGGTTCTGCTCGCGCCTTAGCGCTGTAGGGTGCGCAAAGGCGTGCTTTTGCACGCCGTGCGCACGCGCATGATTTCCGTCCGCGTGGGCACGGCGCGCAGCAGAATCTCCATTTTGCGCACGTGCAAGGGCGAGTATCGCGCGCCTTTGCCCACCCTACGGCTCCGGTGTGCTACAAGACGCGCATGGCGCGATCCCGCACGCACACAGCAGATGCATCTGAACTCGCCATTCTGCGCGAGCTCGAGCGCAAGGTGCTGTGGCTCGCAAGCTGGACCATCCACAACGCAAATCACCTGCGCGCCAGCGGGGATGGCCTGAAGGTCGGCGGGCATCAGGCGTCCTCCGCTTCCCTCGCCAGCATCATGACCGCGCTGTATTTCAGCGTACTGCGGCCGCAGGACCGCGTGGCGGTCAAGCCGCATGCAAGTCCAATCTATCACGCGATCGAATATCTGCTCGGCCGCCAGTCACGCGAGAAGCTCGAAGCGTTTCGCGCCTACAAGGGAGCGCAGAGCTATCCCTCGCGCACCAAGGACGGCGATGATGTCGACTTCTCGACCGGCTCCGTCGGCCTTGGCGTGGCGCAGACGCTTTTTGCAAGCCTGGTGCAGGACTACGTGCGGAACCACGGCTGGGGGATCGAGCGGCCGGAAGGCCGCATGATTGCGCTCGTCGGCGACGCCGAGCTCGACGAAGGCAATGTGTTCGAGGCCATGCTCGAAGGCTGGAAGCAGGGCCTGCGCAATTGCTGGTGGATCATCGACTACAACCGTCAGAGCCTTGATGCCGTAGTGCGTGAAGGCTTATGGGCTCGCTTCGAGGCGCTCTTTGCCGCGTTCGGCTGGGACGTGGTGATCCTCAAATACGGCACGTTGCTGCAGGATGCGTTTCGTGAGAAAGGCGGCGAACGTCTGCGCACGTGGATCGATAACTGTCCGAACCAGCTCTACTCGGCCCTCGTCTTTCAGGGCGGCGCCGCCTGGCGCAAGCGGCTCCTCGACGAGATCGGCGATCAGGGGCCGGTGAGCAGATTGATCGAGAAGCGCTCGGATGACGAGCTCGCGCAGCTCATGACCAATCTCGCCGGGCATGATCTGCCCTCCCTGCTCGAGGCGTTCGAAAAAGTCGATCACGAACGCCCGATCTGTTTCATCTGCTACACGATCAAGGGCTATGGACTGCCATTCGCCGGCCACAAGGACAATCACGCCGGGCTGATGACGCCCGCACAGATGGAAGCCTTCCGGGCGCGCATGCAGATTCGTCCCGGGCACGAATGGGACCGCTTTGAGGGGCTGAGCATCGCGCTCACGGAAATCGAGCGCTTTCTGAAAAATGTGCCGTTTGCTGCAGTACCGCGCCGACTGAGCTCACCGCCGATTGCGGTTCCGGCTGAACTCCCGGCTCCGACGCCGCACGTGCTCTCGACGCAGGCGGCTTTCGGCATGCTGCTGAACGAGCTCGGCCGCAGCAAGAGCGAGCTCGCGGACCGCATTGTTACCACCTCTCCCGACGTGACGGTTTCGACCAATCTTGGCCCCTGGGTCAATCGGCGCGGATTGTTTGCACGCGAGAAGATGGTGGACATTTTCAAAAGCGAGCGCATCCCGTCGACCTTCACCTGGGATTTTTCCCCGCAAGGGCAGCACATCGAGCTCGGGATTGCCGAGATGAACCTCTTTATCCTGCTCTCGGCGCTCGGATTGTCCCATGCGATCAATGGCGAGCGCCTTATTCCCATTGGAACGCTGTACGATCCGTTCATCGAGCGCGGCCTCGATGCGCTCAACTACGCGTGTTATCAGGAGGCGCGTTTCATTTTGGTGGCGACACCGTCCGGTATCACGCTCGCGCCCGAGGGCGGCGCGCATCAGTCGGTCGCTACTCCGCTCATCGGAATTGGCCAGGATGGGCTCGCAGCATTCGAGCCCGCTTTCGCCGACGAGCTCGCGGTCATTCTGCGCTTCTCCTTCGATTACATCCAGCGGGAGGGCGACGGCGATGCTTCCGAACGCAACTGGCTGCGCGATGAAATCGGAGGCTCGGTCTATCTGCGGCTTTCCACGCGGCCGATCGAACAGATGAACCGTGACATGAGCAAAGAATTGTCCCACGCCATCGTCGACGGGGGATACTGGCTGCGCAAGCCGGGGCCGAATTGCCAGGTAGTCGTTGCATACACCGGCGCCGTTGCGCCGGAGGCGATCCAGGCGGTGGGACTGATGGCCGAGGACCGCCGCGATGTCGGTCTGCTTGCTGTCACGTCCGCGGATCGACTCAACGCCGGCTGGACCGCCGCACAGCGCGCGCGCGAGCGCGGCCTCGTGCATGCGCGCTCGCATATCGAGCGTCTGCTCGCCGATGTTCCCTCACATTGCGGCATTGTGTCGGTGCTGGACGGCCATCCTGCGACGCTCGCGTGGCTCGGCGCGGTGCACGGAAATCGCGCCCGTTCGCTCGGCGTCGAGCATTTTGGCCAGACCGGCTCCATTCCGGACCTTTACGCGCACTACGGCATCGACGCGAATGCGATCGTTGCGGCCGCAGCCACCCTCACCCCGGGACGCCCCATCCGGCACCTGCGTGCGCTCAGCTCGTAGAGCATGATCCCGAAAAGTGGGAACCGGTTTTCGGAAAAGATCATGCTCCACCAAATGATTAGAGCGGGATGACGATTCGAAGAAAAGTCATCCCGCTCCAGGCGCCGCGGCAGTGCCAAATACAATGGTTAACAATGCGCCCAGTCCCTCGGTGTGGCATCCCCGCTGGTTGCGGTTTACGCTTGTGTTGCACCACGGTGGCTTCGTTTTTACAGCTTTCTCACTGGAGACGACCTATACGGACAGCCGCTGGCGGATTGCTTCGTCTGAAAGCACCTCGGCGGGCGACCCACGGGCAATGACGCGCCCCTTTTCCATTACGTAGCAGGCGTTGCTGATCGCGGCCGAGCGGCGCACATTCTGCTCGACGAGGAGAAGCGCGATGCCGGCATCGCGCATGCGGGCAAGCGCCTCGAATATCTCGGTCACGACCATCGGGGCGAGGCCTTCGGAAGGCTCGTCGACGAGGAGTAGTTTCGGCGACGCCACAACGGCCCGGCCAATCGCCAGCATCTGCTGCTCCCCGCCCGACAACGTGCGGCCCGACTGCGATCGTCGCTCGCGCAGCCGGGGAAACAGGTCATAGGCGCGGTCAAGCTCACGCCGCTGCTGCGCGGTCGAGTGCCAGCGGGTGAACAGCGCAAGGGTGAGATTCTCCTCGACGGAAAGCGTTGCGAAGATGCGGCGGTCCTCCGGGACGAAACCGATGCCCTTGCGAAAAACCCGATCCGGCGAAAGCCCGCCGACCGGCTCATCGGCGAAGAGGATCTCCCCTTCGAGCGGGCGCAGCCATCCCATGATGGTGCGCAACGCCGTGGTCTTTCCCGCGCCGTTGCGCCCGTAGATGCTCACGATCTCGCCTGCATCGACCCGCAACGAGACACCCTGCAGGACAGGCGCGTATGCGTAGCGTGCGTGCAGGTTGCGCACCTCAAGGAGCGCCATGCTGCACTCCCAGATAGGCCTCGCGCACTCGCGCGCTCGCGCGCACCGCCTCGGGTCCGCCTTCGAATAGTTTTTCGCCCTGATGCATCACGATCACGTGGTTGGAAAGGCTCATCACGAGGTCGATGTCATGCTCGATCAGCAGGATGGTGACGCGGCCCGCAAGCGACTTGATCAGCGCGTCGAATTCCGCCGTCTCGGCAGGTGACATGCCCTGCGTCGGCTCATCGAGCATCAGGAGGCTTGGTGCGAGCGCCATGCAAACTGCGATCTCGATGCGGCGCTGATCCCCGTGCGAGAGGTTGCGCACGAGCTCATCGGCGCGATCCGTTAACCCGAACTCCTCGATGATTTCCTGCGCGCGAACGCGCGCACGCGAGGTCGGATGCAAATGCGTGAGATAACTGTTGCGAGGATGGAGCGCCTGGCAGGCGAGACGCACGTTCTCGAGCGTGCTCAGGCCGAAGAACAGATTGGTGATCTGGAACGAGCGCGCGAGGCCGATGCGCGCCAACGCATAGGGCGGCTTGCCAGTGATATCGTGACCATCGAGCTCGACCGTGCCCGAGTCGGGCTTCAGGCCGCCCGAGACGACGTTGAAGACGGTGCTCTTGCCTGCCCCGTTCGGGCCGATGATGGAGGTTATGCGATTGGGCGCAGCCTCAAAGCTGAAATCGGCCACTGCGCGCAGGCCGCCAAAAGCTTTGCTCAAGCCGCGCACCTTGATCATGCGGCTGCTTGCCGGCGCGCTGACAGCCGGCGCGCCAGCCCCAAGAGTCCGTCGGGGAGAAACATCACGAACAGGACGAAGATGGCGCCGAGCACGAACAGGTGTCGCTCGGTGTAGCTGCCAATCACCGATTCCAGAAACGTGATGATCGCGCTGCCAACGAGCGGACCCAGCAGCGTGCCGATGCCGCCGACCAGCGACACCACCACGGCCTTGGTGGAAACCTCGAAGCCGAAAAGATGCGGCGCCACGAAGCCACGGAGCAGAGGGTAAATCAGGCCGCCGAAAGCGGCGATCTGCGCCGCCAGCACATAGGCGAGAAGCTTGTACCAGAACGGGTTGTAGCCGAGATAAGGAACGCGCTCCGCGTTGTCGCGAATGGCGCGCAGCACGCTGCCGAACGGGGTGGCGAGAACGCGGCGCGTGCCGACATAGATCAGCACCAGCATCGCGAGCACGAAATAATAGAAGACGAAGTTGCTGCTCAGATCGAGCGCGACGCCGGGCAACAGCGGAATGCGCGGAACCGGGATGCCGATCAGTCCGTCGGAGCCGCCGATCGCGCGCGTGTTGTGCGCGATCTTGGAAAGGATTTCCGCAGCCCCGAAGGTGATCAGCGCGAAGTAAACTCCCTTGGCGCGGATCGCCACGGCACCGAGCATGATCGAGAACAGTCCGACCGCGGCGAGCACGACGAGCCACACCAGCCAAAACGACTGCGTCACGTGCAGGTAGAGCAAGGCGGATACGTAGGCCGCGAGCCCGAAATAGGCCGCCTGTCCGAGGGAAAGGAGCCCCGCATACCCAAGGAGAATATCGACGCTGAGCGCCACGGTGCCGAGCAGCAGGGCCTCGATGGCCAGCCGCGTGAAGAACGCGCCGCCAAGCAAAGGGAAGATGAGCGCGATGGCGAGCATCGCGAAAGCGAACCAGCGCAGTTGCGCCATCAAGCCTCGCCGAGCCGGTGGAAGAGGCCGGCGGGCCGCAAGACGAGGACGAGCAGCATCACGCAATAGACCAGGGTCTCGGCCCAGACCGGGGGGATGTAGAGGCTGGCGACCCCTTGCACCTCGGCGAGCACGAGGGCCGCGATCACCGCGCCGATGATGCTGCCCATGCCGCCCACGATCACGACCGCGAAGGCGAGCAGCAGAAAGTCGTGTCCCATGGTTGGGAATACCGCATAGATCGGGCTCAGCAGCACGCCGGCAAGTCCGGCCAGTCCGCAGCCATATACGAAGGTGAAGCCGTAGACCCAGCGGATCGGAATGCCGAACGAGGCGACCATGGACGGATCGGCGGCGGTTGCGCGCAGCACGGCACCAATGCGCGTGCGGTAGACGAGCCACCAGGTGGCGAGGATCGCCGCAAGGCTGACCGCAAGGACAAAGAGGCGATATTTCGGTACAAATATCTCAGCGAGAGAGGCAATGCCCGTAAGCGGCGCTGCGATGGCATGGGTATCGGTACCCCAGATGACCTGGGCGACATCGCGCAGCATGAGACTCACACCGAAGGTGAGCAGCAGGGTGACGATGGCGCGGTCCGCGCGCGGGAGCAGCGGGCGGATGCCGGTTTCCTCAAGCACCCACCCGAGAAGTCCAATCAGGATGGGTGCGAGCAGGAGCGCGCTCCAGTAGCCAAGGCCCCAGCCGATCAAGGTGAATGCCGCGTAGCCTCCCAGCATATAGAGATCGCCGTGCGCGAGATTGATCACGTCGAGGAGCCCGAAGATTATCGTCAGGCCAAGCGCCACGAGCGCCAGCGCCGCGCCGATGATCACCGCATCGATCATCTGCGGCAGCAGCACGAAATGCAGATAGCTCAGCAGATCTTCCATGGTGTTGCGCCTACTCTATTAGAAGCGCATACACGTCGTCATGCTCGGCCTTGTGCCGGGCATCCACGTCTTTGGAGCCGTACGCAAGAGGTGGATGGCCGGGACAAGCCCGGCCATGACGGCCACCTCGATGCTAAAACCGGTCGCATTTGTCGGGGCCGACCGCTTCCTCACCCGACACGCGGCCGACGGTGTGGAAGTCGTTGCCCTTCACCTGCACCACGACCATCTCGACGATCGCCTGGTGATCGCCCTTGCGCATCTTCTTGGCGCCTTGCGGCGTCTGCCAGGAAGCGTCCTCCAGGGCTGCGCGCAGCTTGGCCGTCTCGGTGCTTCCCGCTTTGTCGATCGCCTGCTTGAACAGAAAGAACAGTCCGTAAGTGTCGGCCCCGAACAGATCGGGATCGATCTGATAGTCTTTCCTGAAGGTGGCGACGAATTGCTTGTTGGCTGGCGTATCGATGTCCGTCGAATAACCTGCCGCGCTCAGGAAGCCCTCGCCCGCGCCGCTCATGGCGCCGATGTTCTCCTGCGTGACCGCGCCCGCAGCCCCCGCGAGCGTCAGTTTCCCGGAGAGCAGGCCGTACTCCTTGAGCTGCGTGAGCAGGCGCACCGTATCGTTGCCGGCAGTCGCGGTCATGATCACGTCCGGGCGCGCCGCGCGGATTTGCCCCATATAGGGCGTGTAGTCCTTGGCGCCGAGCGGCGGATAGGCGCTGCCCACGTCGGTGCCGCCCAGGCGTTGGATGTCCTCTTCGAATGCGCCGATGGTGTTGCGTCCCATCTCGTAGTCGGGTCCGATGAAGAAATAGCGTTTGCCGGCGACGTTCTTGATCAGCCAGCTGGTGAGCGCAGTCGATTGCATGTAGGCGTTGGCGTTGACGCGGAAAACGTTGGGGCTGCATTGCGCGCCGGTGATTGAGGTGGCGTACGAGACCGTGGTCACCAGAATGCGGTCGTTGCGTTCCGCTACCTGCCCGACCGCGAGCGTTGAGCCGCTGTTCACGGTGCCGGTGAGCAGATCGACCTTATCCTGTTGCAGCAATTTTTCTGCCTTGCGTACCGCAACCGGGGGATTGGCCTCTTCGTCCTCGAACAGGAGCTCGAACGGACGTCCGTTCACCCCGCCTGCGGCATTGATCTCCTTGACTGCAAGCTCGGCGCCCCAGCGCACCTGCTTTCCGATCGGGGCGTAGGTGCCCGATAGCGGCGTCACCACGCCGACCTTGATCGGCTCGGCGGCGTATGCAGTGCCGGCAAGCACAAGCGCTGCGGCGCTCGTCAGACCGCGCGCGAAAATGAGCGTTTTCTCCATCCTGTTCTCCTTATATGTCCGGTTCAGGTACCGGCGAACCTGGGTTTGCGTTTCTCGCTGAAAGCCGCAATGCCTTCCTTGTAGTCGGCGGTGGGTCGCAGCTTCTCGTAGGCATGGCCCTCAATCTCGAACCCCGCGCCCAGGCTTGCATCGTAGGCGGTCGCGAGAACGCGCTTGGCGGTCTTGAGCGCGAGCGCCGACATGGCGGTAAGCGTCGCGATCATCTCGTCGAGTATCTTGTCCAGCCCTGCCGTGTCATCGGCTACGCGCGTGATGAGCCCCCAATTGACGCCTTCGGAAGCCGTAATGCGTCGGCCGAGCATCATCA
This sequence comes from Pseudomonadota bacterium, assembly GCA_046733355.1. GTDB lineage: Bacteria > Pseudomonadota > Alphaproteobacteria > Rhizobiales > Xanthobacteraceae > VAZQ01. The sequence continues at coordinate 19,688 of JBKPOZ010000010.1, forward strand.
TGTCGGCGGCACGGGTGAGCCCGGCAATGCGCGCGACGCGCTGGCTGCCGCCGCTGCCCGGGATTTGGCCCAACGTCACTTCCGGCAAGGCGAGCACCGTGTCCTTGCTGGCAATGCGGATATCGCAGGCCATGGCCAGCTCGAAACCCACGCCCATCGCGTATTTTTCCATCACGCAGATCACCGGCTTGGGGCAACGCTGCGGAGATGCGATGTTCCACGCGAGATCGGACATTTGGTCAAGCGGAATGGCCGGAAATGCCTTCACGTCTCCGCCCGAACTGTAGACGCCATTCTTGCCGCGGATGATGACGACGCGCACGTCCGGATCCTGTCCGAATCCTTCCATGATGGCGTTGATCTGCTTGCGCCCCGCATAGGAGACGATGTTGAGAGGCGGCCGGTCGAGCCAAAGGAATCCAGCCTTGCGCTTCTCGTCGACCTCGTAGTGCAACCCGTCGAGATCTTTCAGTACCGCGGCACGTTCTTTGGCATAGTCTGTGGTCATCGGTTTTCCTTTGTCGGCACACACGGGCCTGCTCCCTCTCCCATTGGGAGAGGGGTGGGGTGAGGGGTTAAATCGTTTCAACAGATGTTGCCCCCCTCACCCCAGCCCTCTCCCCGGCGGGGAGAGGGAGCGCGCCGGAGTTCGCGGCTTGATGTATGGCTTCACCTCGAAGGCTCTTTATACGGTTCGTAGTCGCCGGCGCGCAGCTTGCGGCGCAACAGCTTGCCGGAGGCGGAGCGCGGGATGGCTTTGACAAACACGTATTCTTTCGGGCGCTTGAACCGGGCGAGCCCGCCCTTGAGGCATTCGTCGTCCAGCTGCTCGGCCGAGATCTCGACACACGCGGGCTCGACGAAGGCGACGACCTTGGCGCCGAGGCGTTCGTCCGGCATGCCCACCACCGCGCAGCCGGCGACCAGCCTGCTGCGCGCAAGGGCATCCTCGACCTCTTCGGGAAAAATATTCTCACCGCCGCTGATGATCATGTCGTCGACGCGGCCGACGACATAGAGTTCGCCCTCCTCGTCGAACCTGCCCAGATCGCCGGTACGGTACCAGCGGCTCTCTATCGCCCGCGCATCCGCGTCCGGCCGCTTCCAATAACCCGCGAACGCTTCCGGGCTCTGCATGCTGGCGACAATCTCGCCCGAGGTGCCGGCGGGCAGGTCGATCTCGATGTCGTCCTCGCGCGATGGCGATACGACGCGGATGATCTGATTCATTCCCGCCCGGCCCGCGCATCCGGGCTTGCGGTCGAGATGATCGCAGTAGGTGAAGGTGTAGATCTCGCTCGAGCCGTAATAGTTAACGAACAGATCAGGCCTGAGCTGCTCGAGGCAGCGCTCGATGAGCGCAGGCGTCATCGCCATGCCGGCATAGCCCACGCGCGAGAGGGAGCGCAGGTCGTAGCGGCCGAATTGCGGATCGCGCAGCACGTCATGAAACATGGTGGGCACGAGATAGAGCGTGGTGAGGCGCTCGGCGGCGACGAGGCGCAACACCTCTTCGGGCGTGTATTCGGGCACGCAGACGATGCGGCCGTTGAGCAGCGCGCTGCCGAGCAGGATACGGATGCCCATCGTATGGAAAAAAGGCATGACGCCGAGGCACGAATCGCCCTGGCGGTACTGATTCTGCGCGATGTGCGAAATGGAAGCGGTGAGCTCGTTGCGATGACTGCGCGGAACGCCCTTGGGACGTCCGGTGGTACCCGATGTGTAGAGCATCAGGCAGGTGGAGAACTCGTTCACTTGCGCCGGACCCGCAACAGGCGGCACCTCGAGCAGCCGCGAAAAAGACCGGCCATGCCCCTTCGCGTCGGCCACGAGAATCACGCGCTGCGGATCAATATTGACCGCCGCGGCGGCGGCCAGTGCGGCGGAAGCGGATGCGCCATCGAAGGCCACGGCTTTCGCTTCCGCATCCTCGAGGCAATAGCGGATCTCGTCGGCGCTGCCGCGCCAGCTCACCGGCGTGAAGATGAGGCCGAGGAGATGCGACGCCCAGTAGAGCGTCGCCATCTCATACCGGTTGCGCATGATGACGGCGAGGTGGTCGCCTGCGGCCAGGCCCATCTGGCGGAGCGCGCCGGCGACGGCTTTGATCTCGCGGTACCAGGCCGCATAGGTCAGCCGCCTGTCGCCTTCGACGACAGCGATTGCTGCGGGCTGGCGCCGGACCGATGCCGCAAAGGCGCTACCGAGGTCCATGATCGTGCCTGTTATGGTTCATACGCCCTGCCGCGTTCAACACGACAGGATCATAGGATCGGCGCGGCGCGGCTGACCACGGCAACGAAGTCGCGGGGCGGCGCGTTGGTCATGGAGGAGAAGGAGGCACACCATGACGCGCAAGACCAATAAGCCTGCATCCAGTCCCGCTCAGCGGCTTAATCCGGGCGACCAGGCTGCACCTGGAACTCCCGGCACGGGCGAGGACATCTGCCCGCAATGCCATGGCAAGGGGCGTATCGGTGCTTCCGCCTGCCCGCGCTGCGGAGGGACTGGGCGCATCGTCGAGGGCATCGGCGGCGCCTGACCTTGTATGGTCGAAGCGCAAGAGCTCTGGGAGGATGTTTGAGATCGATTGACCCGCTCGTCGCGGCGACGGGCGCGAAAGCGCCGACGCAGCGTTTTCCTTATCCCGTGAAATTGCACAGCGCGCTCGACGAGGGCGCGTGCGTGCGATTGCTGACAACGCGCAGCGCGGCTTGTGGGCGCAGGGACTGCGTGCTCGTAAGCAATCCGTAACCCGGAAGATGGGTCAACCGACATCCGGGACAAACAAACCGGGATTTCGCTGCCGCTCGATCCGGGCTACAACGCTCTCTGATGGATATTTCGCGCATTCCCATCGGCGCCAATCCGCCCCATGAGATCAATGTCATCGTCGAGATCGCGCAGGGAGGCGCACCCATCAAGTATGAAATGGAGAAAGAATCGGGTGCGATGTTCGTCGACCGCTTTCTGCACACTGCGATGTTCTACCCGGCCAACTATGGCTTCATTCCGCACACGCTGTCCGAAGATGGAGACCCGATCGACTGCATGGTGGTCTCGCCGACGCCGGTCGCCTCCGGCGCGGTGGTGCGGACGCGTCCGATCGGCGCGCTCCTCATGCAGGACGAGAAGGGCATCGACGAAAAGATAATCGGGGTGCCCATCGACAAGCTGCATCCCTATTACGCGCGCGTTGCAAGCTGCCGTGATCTGCCGGCAATTCTCTTGGAGCAGATCGCCCACTTCTTCGAGCACTACAAGGACCTTGAAAAAGGCAAATGGGTGAAGCTCCTGCGCTGGGCGGAGCCGGCCGAGACCGCCGACCTGATCCGCGCCGGCATCGAGCGCGCCAAGATGGCGGGTTGACGGCATCCATCCTTTGGTCTCCGCCGAAACGGCGCGGTCAGCTTGTCAATGAGCAGCCGAATCTATACCTACTGTGGCACGCGCGGCCCCTGGCGGCCGCCGAATTTCCCGTGCCAAGCGCTACGCGCCCGTAGCTCAGCTGGATAGAGCACCAGACTACGAATCTGGGGGTCAGGAGTTCGAATCTCTTCGGGCGCGCCAGCAATTAGCGGTCCATTCCGACCACATGGGCTACGGTCCTGCTGCAACTGTTCGATCGGTCTGCCAACAACGAGGAGTGACGAAGATGGCCGCGCCACGGGGAAAGTTCATCTGGTATGACGTGATGACGAACGATAAAGGCAGCGACGGCTTTCTACAAAGACGTGATCGGCTGGACGGCGCAGGAATATCCCATGGCGGACAACCGCACCTATACGGTCTTCAGCAAAGGACCCGCGACAGTCGCGGGGCTGATGGCCATCCCCGATGAATTGTCTGCCGCGGGCGCCAGGCCGTGCTGGTCGGGCTATGTCGCAAGCGATGACGTGGATGCTGACGCCGCGCGCGTCGTCACCGCGGGCGGCGCGATCAAGCGTCCGCCCCAGGACATCCCCAATGTGGGCCGTTTCGCCGTCGCCGCGGATCCCGGTGGCGCCGTGTTCCTCTTGTTCAAGCCGAACGGCACGGAAGAGCAGAAGCCGGCCGCACCCATGACCCCGGGGCACATCGGCTGGCATGAGCTCTACGCCGGCGATCTCGAGCGCGAGTTCGCGTTTTACTCACGGCTGTTCGGCTGGAGCAAGGATCGGGCGATCGACATGGGCCCGATGGGCACGTATCAGACCTTCGCCACCGGAGACGAGCCGTGCGGCGGCATGATGAAGGGCTGCGGACAAATGCCCACGCCGATGTGGAACTACTACATCGCCGTCGACAGCGCGACGAAAGCCGCCGATCGTGCGCAGAAACACGGCGCTCAGATCCTGAACGGCCCCATGGAAGTCCCCGGCGGCGCATGGATCGTGCAGGCCCGCGATCCGCAAGGCGCCGCCTTCGCGATGGTGAGCGCGCAGAAGTGACTGCATAAGGCGGGTGCAAAATCGCTGTGCACCCTCCACCACCACTCGCTCGCTGCGCTCGCTCGGGTAGCTCCCCTCCCCCGGGTCACGCCCCGCTTCGCAGGGGAGGACAAGCCTTCTCGCTGCTTGAGCGCTCGGCGAGAGCCCGGCAAATAGACAGGCACAAACCAACGCGTCTCGCCCGCGCTTCGCGCCGGGCGCCGGCCGCGCAGGAAAGCCCGCGATGATCCCGAGCCGATATTTGCGCGCGCAGGAAGCCTCCGCCCGCTTCGGCACGCTCGCGCAGATCTATGCGGCCTCCCTCATGCGCAGCGATTCAGTGGCCGATAGCCTGCTCGAAGCACTCTACCGCACGAACGGGCGCGCCTGGTGGCCGGCTGTCCTGAGAGCTCTAAATGATGGGATCGAGCCGCCCGGCACGGCATGCGCGGAGCTCCGCGCTTTCATTGCTGCACTGCCGCCGGAGCCGAGCGCACAGGACGGGGAGCTCATCGAAAAAGGCAGCGCGGCGGTGGCGCGAACCGGGTTTCGCGCCGGCCGCGCGCTGCAATGCGCCTCGTTGATGGTCGACTACTGGTCGTCGGCCTTTTCCAAGCCGCTCGAAATGACGGGCGAGCTACGGCAGCGCACACGACAACGGCTGCTGCGGACCGGCGCCTGGTGGATCCAGGTGCACGAGGCCGGCGGGCTGCGCCGCGGCCGCGACGGCTTCAACACCACGCTGCACGTCCGGCTCATTCATGCGAGCGTGCGGCGGATGGCACTCCTTTCCGGCGCCTGGGATACGGCTGCCTGGGGGACGCCTATCAGCCAGGGCGACCTGCTGTTCCAGGTGGTCGGCTTCACCTGGCTATTCCTGCGCTCGCTCGCGCGCATGGGATATCGCATCAGCGACGATGAAAAGGCGGCCTATTACGCGTTCTGGCGCTACCTTGCGGCGCTCATGGGCGTCGAGCGGGAGCTGCTGGCGCTCATCAACGAAGCCGACTGCGCGCGCGTTTGGGAGCTCTGGCTCCTGACCAATGCGGGACCTGACGCGGGCAGCTCCGAGCTCGCGCATGCGAGCCTCAAAGCGCTCGCGGAGATCATCGGCAGCGGCGGGCTGGGCCGCCGCATCCAGTTCCCGATCCTGTGCGGCACGACCCGATGGCTGCTCGGCAAACACATCTGCGACGATCTCAAAATTCCACGCACCCTCTGGTCGCATATCCTGCCCCTGACCTACAGGCCCGCGCTGCAGCTTTCCGAACTGATAAGCACACTGCGCAAAGAAGATCGCCCGCGCGCCGCCAGGCGTTCGATCGCGCAGCTCGCGAGCCGCAACGGCGCGGCCGGCGTGCACCCCAGCGGCACCGGCGTGGTCGCGGCGCCGGAAGCGGTCGAAGCGCCGGCGCGCGTCAAGCCGGCAGAGAATTGCAGGCCGACTTTGAAATGCGACCCGGTCTCGTAACGCTTTTTGCGAGGCCGGAAGGCCGCATCAGTCGCGCAAGTTTCTGGGTCGGTTTGCTCGTTCTGCTGGCCGCAAAACTTGCGGTGCGCTCGGCCCTCGGGCTGCCCATGCTCACCACGCCGGCAGAGGCATTTTCAGTGCGGCTGTGGAGCTTCCTCATCGATGCGGCTCTGATCTATCCCGGCGCGGTGCTCTTGGTGAAGCGCCTGCACGACCGCAATCTCTCGGGTTATCTCATCGGCTGCCTGATCGCGCCGCATGTTGTGCTGATGATCACGAACGTCCTGGGCGTGAGCGGCGATCTCGCGCATATGGGCATTGCGGAAACCATCATGGTGCTGATCACCGCCGTGGTGAGCCTCTGGTTTCTGATCGAGCTTGGCTTTCGGCCCGGCAGCGCCGGTCCCAATCGCTACGGCGCAGAGCCGCGCCTGGCAGCGACCGGCGCACCACACCGGCAAGAGAGTATTCATCAAACTGAGTCGAAGAGAGGAGTCCTTGTGGAAAGGCGGGCGCAGCGAGGCACGAGCGAAACGGCAGTAAAAGAGATCGATGAAGCCATGATGGCCCGCTGCATTGAATTGTCGGCAATCGGCGCAACAGCGGGCGAGGTTCCGATAGGGAGTCTGGTTGCTCGTGACGGGAAAATCGTCTCGGAAGCCACCAACGAGGTGATACGCGAGCTGGACGAATCGCGTCATGCCGAGATCATTGCGATCGCCCGTGCGCGCAAACTAATCGGTGATGATGAGCTGCGCAACTGCACGGTGTATTGCACGCTCGAGCCGTGTCCGATGTGCTCATTTTGCATCCGGGCGGCAGGGGTCCGCCGGGTCGTTTTTGCACTTGCGTCGCCTCGCCTTGGAGGTTTCTCACGCTGGAATATTCTGGAAGACGCTGCGTGCACGATGCTGTTTGGGCCGGTGCCGGAGCTCGTTCTCGGCGTTCTCGCCGACGAGGCGTTAAAGGTGTGGACCGATTTTCACCCCGTGACCGGCCGGGCTACCTGGCTTTGTGGCTTTCTGCGCAAACCGGCCGGCGGCCAGCCGGCCATACTACGGCGCGGAGGGCGTTTTCGGCATTCATTGCGGCCGCTCATCAGCATGTTCTTGCGCCAGCAGCAGAAGCGCACAACATCAATCGAGGATACTCTCGGCGCACCATCGCCTGTTGTTCGCGCCGACAACTCCAGGAGGCAACAGGCTGGTTCTGAGCCGTAGTGAGCGGAGAGGCGGCTAATCCCGCCTGCAGCTCACTGTCATCGGCAGGCCGCCAGCTGGTCGCAAGGTTACTCGCAACAAGGGCCAGACATCTTCAGGCGGGCAGGCCAGAGGCAGATCGAAATTCCCCACCGTTCGACTAAGCACGATTGTCGCTTCTTGCAAGGCAAATGCCGACGCGATGCAGGCCCGCGGTCCTAGTGCGAATGGAATATATGTATGTCGCTCTCTCCTAGTGCGTTCCGTTCCGAGGAACCGATCAGGATCAAACGCATTCGGAGCGCGCCAATATGCACGATGCCGATGTACAACGTAGGGCGCAATTACCACGAGCGTGCCGCGTTTGACGTTTTCTCCAGCCAGTTCGTCCTCGCCGACTGCTACGCGACTGATCGCCGCAATCGGCGGATAAAGACGGGCAGCCTCATCGATGACTGCGCGAGTTTCAACCAGACGGTCCACGAGTTCTGCGGCTGGGCACGTGATCTCGCGGATTGCCTCGGCTCGAACGCGCTCGCACCAGCTCGGCGATTGCGACAGCAAGAACAACGACCAGGTGATCAAATTAGCTGTGGTTTCGTGCCCTGCGTGAATAAAAGTGAGAATGTTCGAGCGAACCTCCGCCTCGGTCAGACCCTCGCCGGTCTCGGGGTCGAGGGCCGCAAGCAGATGCGTGAGAATGTCATTCGGAAGAGAGGCTTGATTTTTCAGCCGCTCGCGGCGGGTGTTAATCATCTCGTCAATCGCCGCTTCGAAGAAGCGAAGCGCCGAACGAGCGCGCAGCTGCGCCAGGCGAGGCACAGATGCAGGGAGACCAAGCAGATCCAGCAGCCCTAGCCGGCCAATGGCCTTGAAGTAGGTGCTCATGGCCCGCCGGAACTCTTCAGGTTGCCGCCCCAGACCGGACGAAAAAATCGTGCGCTCGAGCACATGCAGTGCGAGCCAGGACATCTCCGCCGCTACATCAATTCTCATGCCCTCCTGACGCTTCCAGCGTTTGACCAGAGCGTCGCTTGCGGCGAGCATTGCTGGCGCAAAATCAGTAATTTGCTTGCGGGTGAAGACCGGCGCGATTGTGCGCCGCTGGGTCTGCCAGCGCTCGCCTTCAGCACTGAGCAGACCGTCGCCCAATCCGGACGAAAGCACCCGACGCTGGACAGGATCCTTCCGGTAATTCGCAGCGTTGTCGACGAGCACGCGCTGAATGGCTCGCGTGTCGTTGATGACCAAAAAATGTGCGAACGGCAGCCGTGTCGAGACAATCGGCTGCTCGAAATGATCCCTGGACCAACATTCCAGGGGATTATGGCGCACCCTCGAAATCAGGCGAAGGAGGCTTAGCGGCTTTGGGTGCGGCTGTGGCGCAGGTGGAACATAGGGCCGGGGAATAGTCGGAGTGATTTGCTCGACAGGAGTTACCATTGGGCCTCATTGATCGGGTACTTATAAGCCCGGGATTTTGCCGCAAGTTCCTCAGCGGGTGAACGATACCAGCGCTGGCAGCCGGTAAGTCCATTTTCTTGGGCTCACGTTGGACGAGCTATGTGACAACTCTGCTGCGCAAGCCAATGCTTTGCATGTCGGTTGTGCTCGCAACCGGCTTACTTGCGTTGACTTTCTTGCTACCTGCCCTCCTACTTCGTATTCGCGTTAATGAGCTAGCTACCTACTTGGGAGGAGCGGCCGCAATAGAATACGCTCGAGAGTGCCCTGCTTAACATGCCGAGACGGCGCCCCCAACGGCCGGCAGTTTTCAAACTTGAAGCTGATCCCACTGAATCACTTCCCTTCAGTTCTCGCCGCATGAGATAGATCATGGGCAGCGATGGAGCACCGCCCTGTAGTTCTCGTCCTCATCCGCAAAATCGATGGTCTCATCTGCGCGCAGCGTAAATCTCACCTTCGCAACCAGCTGGTTTCGATCCGGACCGCTGCACTCGACGTTGACGGTGAACGTATTTTGTTCACGCCTAAAATTTAGAATCTTGCAATATCCCATGGGCGAATTGATTTCAGCCGCCGTGATACTCACGCGCGCGTTCGAGGGAGTATGGGCTGCTGCCGATCCAAAGGAAAATCGTCTGCCGCTACCGATACAAGAGCAATCGAAATCATAATGAGAGCTCTTAACATATAGCGCAATCAGCGTAGCGGGACCCGCTCAAGTTAACTAGCAGGGCGCATCGTATGTATAAACGAGTGGCACAGCAAACACGCACCGCATCCCGAGCGGGGGCGCGCGTCACCCAACTGCGACAATGCCGGCTTCGACCAGACCGCGCGCAAGCTCGTCGGCATGTTCCAGCAGAACTTCACCAATATGAGCAACAAGTGCACGCCGAGGTGCGCTCGGCCGCGCCCGAAGTGCGCATCGCCGCGGAGTGAAATCTCCAAACCGTCGCCCCGGGCTGGGCATTGCAAGTCGCGCAAAGCGTGCGGGGCGCGCTTCGCATGCTGAGCGTCAGGCGTCGATTGGATTGCTGATTTTCCTCTTTCCATTATATACGTACTGTAATTAGAAGGGCGCATTATGGCGTGGCGAATGTTTGACCATCAATCGCCCTGAAGTCGTGGCGCCATCGAAGAAGCGGCCAAGAAGCTGACGGGCGGCAACAAGACCGAAGCAGTCGCTCTGGCGTTGCGCCGTTTACTGGACCAGAACGCTCGCGCCGGCTCTCTCTTCGGCGCGCATCGTGACTGCGTGCGGGTGCATGAGGGCCCTGATCGACAGCTGCTGGCAGAACGGCGGTACGATTTTTCTGAGCGCCGTGACGGCCTGGGAGATTGTTCTGCTCGTGGACACGGGATGCATCGATTTGGACATTCCTGTGCCGGCCTGGGTCGACCGTTTCCTCGAACGTCCCGGCATCGAGGCGGTGCCGCTCGGCCATCGGTTCGCTTCTCGCAGCTACCAGCTGCATCATTTCGAACACCGGGATCCGGCGGACCGGCTCCTGATTGCGACGGCGATCGAGCTCTCTTGTCCCCTTGTCAGCTACGATGAAGGGATCGCGCGCTTTGGCAAGAAGCGCGGTCGCCAGTATCGCTTTGCAGTCGCCGCTTAATGCGACCGCGATCCACTCCTACGGCTCGCGGCAATTTCAGCGGACGCGCTTTAAGCCGTGTGTGTCGCGGCTGCGGTGCAGCGCGAAGCGCTTGCGGAGCGATGCACCGCTGCGCGGGGCCGTTCCAGACTCCCAGTTTGAAACGATCCCGGGTCTGCAGCGCACGGTGGACCTATGCTTCACGCTGCCCTGCGCCCGGGAAACGCTCTTAAGCTCCGCCCAAGCCTTGCGCGCGTCTTCCGCACGCCCGATATGGCCGTAGCAGGACGCCAGGAGCATGCGACTTGCATCGGTGCCCGGCATGCGGCCGATGCGCTCGAGCAGATGCCGGAACGAGCGCAGCATCGTGATCGCGCCGCCACATCAGCACACAGCCAAGTGCCAGATGGCTCGCCGGCTCGTGGCTGTTCAGCTCCAGGTGGCCGCATCTCGGTCGATGGCGAAGCGTTGACCAGCTCGCCTGGAAGTGCGCATTGCGGCGGAGTAATCGCGCATGCGTAGCCCGGATTGAGCGCAGCGAAATCCGGGTGCATACTTCCCCCGGATCTAACGGTCCGCAGCTTGCTCCGCGTGTGAGGCGCGAATACGTTGAGCGCGGGCGAGTGTCGGAGCAGGCCCGTGAGCAGTAATGACACGAACGCCAAGAAGGCGCATCCTAACCGGTTCGATAGGTCAGGCGTGCCTGCCGGGGCGCCGTCAATCGCGAAACATCTGGCGTTCAGATCCGCCAAACCGCAGGAAAGCGAGGGTTTCATGAGCAGAAATTTTGCATTTTCGTTGCTGGCCGGATTGGCGATCGCCGGCGTGATGGGCGCCGCACAAGCCCAGCAGGCCAACATGAGTTTTTTCGTGACCAGCGTGGGAATGGGCAAGGGAGCGGATCTGGGCGGACTTGAAGGTGCGGACGCGCACTGCGCCGCACTGGCCAAGGCTGCAGGAGCCAATGCGACCAATTGGAAAGCCTACCTGAGCACCACGCTGCCGGGCGGCGATGCCGGCGTCAATGCGCGTGATCGCATTGGCAGCGGACCATGGCACAATGCCAAAGGCATCGTTGTGGCCAGGAATGTAGACGAACTCCACTCGGCCTCCAACAACATCAACAAGGAGACCGCGCTCACTGAAAAAGGTGAGGTCATCAGCGGTCGTGGCGATGCGGTGAATATACATGACATACTGACCGGCTCGGACCCGCAAGGAATGTTCTCGACCGCAGGTGGCGATACAACGTGCGGCAACTGGACGAAGAGCGGCGAGGGGTCTGCCATTGTTGGCCATCATGACCGCCAGGGCCTCAAAGACACCCGCCACATGAAATCCTGGAATTCCTCTCACGGCACCCGCGGTTGCAGCCAGGAGCAGCTGAAATCCACCGGGGGCGCCGGATTGTTCTATTGCTTCGCGGCCAATTAGCGCCTGCTGCGTCACAAGCACCAACTTTGAACCGTCATGCTGAGGGTGCTCGGCGCAACGCGCCGAGCCACGTATGTCGTACCCGCCCGACATACGCACATAAAGATCCAATCTCGGGTAAACCCGATATTGGTGGACGGCGGCCACATACCGGGCCGGCATCCACCGATCTCGGATTCACATTCATCCGAGATCGGATCTTCATCCTGCTGGCAATCTTTGCAGGCTCGCCTGTCGCCGCTTTCGGCGTTATGCAGCGAGATGATCGAACAAAGAAAATCTAATCCCGCAGCTTGCGGCGGTGCTGCTCGATCTCTTCGGGCTCCTGCTCGTCGAGTTTGGTGAAGCCGCTGCGGGCGCGGCTCTCCGCACGCAAGAGCTCGTCCAACTTGGCGTGCATCGCCTGTGTATCGCGGTGTTCGGCACGCTGTATGAACAGCGTCATGACCCATGTGCAAAGGGTCGCAATGCCATGCCAGTTCAGAGATGCCGGATCAAACACGATCCACGCGAGCGCGTACAATCCGACGACGGCAAATGCGACGGGACTGGCCGTCCAGACGCCTATTTTTGTAAGCCACTCGCGAAACGGGTACGGCAATGTTGCCTCCGTGGTACGCTTTTCGGCGGGAAGTAATGGCGCAATGCGCGTCGTCTGGCATCACCCGGCCAGCGCATGCTGATAGGCGGCTCATGATCGGTTTCAAGCGGCCTGTGCTTTCCGGGTCACGCACTTTTGGGGGGAGGAACGAGCAGCCATCGTCAGGCGGGTGTCGCAAAACAGCGTTATGCAACATGGATCGTGTTGTCCGCGAACGCCATCGTTATCTGCGGCGCGGCGTCCAGCAGGGCGACGTAAGGGAACGCGTGAGCGATGGGGAGTGGTCGCCTGCGCCGCAGCTTGGTTGCGCACCACAATTGGAACTCTTATCGTTTGGCAAGTTCCATTCGTGAGAGCTGCGACTTCAAATGTCGGCGAATCAATTGCTCGATCAATCGGACTATCAGCGCCTGGCCGAGTTTCGTTATCATCTACGCGGCTTTTTGAGGTTCAGCGAAAGCGCAGCGTCGGAAATGGGGTTGAGTCCCCAGCAGCATCAGGCACTGCTGGCCATTAAAGGTACACCGGGAGGACACGTTACCGTTGGCATCTTGGCCGAACGCCTCGGCATCCGGCACAATAGTGCTGTGGAGCTGATCGACCGGCTCATCAAGAATGGTTTGGTTGAACGTCGGTACAATCCGACAGACCGGCGCGAGGTCCTGATCGATCTCACCGATCGAGCGGACCAGATCCTGGCCAAACTGACTTTGGCCCATCGCAACGAAATTGAGAAGCTCGCCCCATTGCTAATAGGGCTGCTTGCACGTTTCAACTCCCAAAAACAAAGCAAGCGAGCAAAACGTAGAACTTGATGCCTGCGTAGTTCGCGTTGACCGGGCGGTCGAACCGACACGCAGCGCGCGGAGAGACCCCAGGTTCGCTGTGGCGGGGTTCAACATTCAAATAAAAAGCCCCGCATCCTCACGCGGGGCTTCAACAGAGTTTGGTTGGTCGAGGCTTTCGGTTTGGCCGTCGGGCAGTAATAGCGCTTCGGTTCCGAGCGGCCCTGGTGAGCTGCAGCACCAGAAGAAGACCACGTGCCGCGTCATTGGCGCCGGCGACCGCTAATGCGCGTCGGGTTGAACTATCAATTCCCTTACGGCTTCGGCAAAAGCGCTCGGCGCCTGGTGCAGGGGCTCCGACGGCCCGCAGGAAGGACAAGGACGCGGCAGCACGCGCTGTGCTCTTGATGCTGTCGACGGCTCCTCCACCGACACGCGAGTTGGGGCCGCTTTTGCCGCCCTCGTTAAGAAGTGGGCCGGCTCGCTCCTGGTGATCTTTTCCGAACACCGGTTCCCACCCCGGGTCAAGCCCGAGGGCATGCTTTTCGGGATCATGCCCTAATGAGCAGTCACTCAATTCCGACAGATGTCGCACTCACAAAAAGAGCCCGCTCAGGCGAGCGGGCTCCGAGGAGTGTGGCCCATGAGGAGACCACTATCAGATTGGTTGTCGGGCTAAAGACGCTTGACCGATTCTCAGCGCCGTGGCTGGTGAAAAACCACGCTCTGGTCCTCGACGTGTTCGACAGGAAGAAACTCCAAGTGCGCCAAGTTATGCGTCTCCCAAATGGAAATTGCCGCAGGAGAGAGAGAGGCCGAGCCGGCAACCGCTCCGGTTGTGAGCGTATCGTCGGCCCGTGGCCATGCAACGAAGGCAAGCGCCAGGCCAATTCCTGCAATTAACAGGACCATTCTGCAGTTTTTCATGAGCCCACCTCTTGCCTTTTCCCGATGTTCTCTCAAAATCAAAAATTTGCCCAGACAAAACTTTTCTATAGGCGCATAAGGCCGGCTTATGCTGACGCGCAGCTTTAAAGTGTTTTGTGAAGTAGCAAAGCATGGCAGCTTCACTGCCGCCGCGCGAAGAATGAAGCTCCCAGGCGTCAGCGATCGCCCAACTGCTGCTTTCCTTCGGCTCGTTTTCTTATTGTGCTGTCCCGGTGTTTGCCGCGCCGCCGTGACCGGTTGAGCCAGACGCTGATTGCGTGGTGCCGGGGCCGGTGCCTGTCCTTGGTATGGGGCCTCGGTTCAGCGCATTAAACAACGCGATTATCGCCACGATAGTCACAGCGATGACGAGACTGCCGATGGCCCATCCCAACAAACCTGGATCCCTGGAGGTTCGCGGCGGTGTCTGGGGAGATTGAGAAGTCATACGTCGCTCCTTGTGGTTCGAAGGCCAACGTCGGGGTTACGTATTGCTGTTCCACCGTCCTGTCAGGACAGCTGTTGACTTGCTAAAATATTGACTTGTACACGTCGAGCAAGGGAAATCGGATAGCGCTGGAACGAGGAGGAGTATTCATGAAACGCTTTTCACTAGCAATCGCAACTCTAACGTTTGCGACCGTAACCGCTCAGGCGCAACAACAAACAGAGCAGCCGCAGCCCTCGGCCATCTGCTATCCGGTGTGGAAGACTCAATCGCGCACTTGGAACGAAAGCGATTTTGCCACCGTGCGCCAAAAATGCCGCCCGGGCGATATAATCGACATCATGTCAATGCTCGACATACGAGACGCATTTGTAATTGCCAAGCTATGCGATTTCTCCAAGGCAATCATCAAAGCTGACGGAGGCACGCTCTGCGTCCTGGTTGGGGAGCGAGATCTTCGCCAGTAGAGCCGACGTCGGTCGGCTGAATTATGATGATTTAATGGGTAACGGACCAAAACAGTGCGGTGGCGTTCGTTGAGCCATCCATCCCGGGCCTTGTAGCCCGCCGGGCGTTTGTATGTCACAGCAACGCGCGAATCGATATGAGGTCCGGACAGATGTGTCCCGGATCTCGCTGCGGTCAATCCGGGGTACAGGTAACCACACCGCAGATGCGCAAATCCCCGTGCGGCCATGCAGGATATCAATACCTTGCAGCCGAATTTGCACACTGCGGTGCTTGCTGCCCGGGAAAAAGGCCCTGCAAGTGCGCCGTTTCCACCACGGGGCCGCCATAGTTCGAGCAGAAAAAGTGTCTGCTATCAGCCAGGAGGGGCACGAAGATTGCCTGCGCCAAGCTGGCGTGTGCGTGCAAAGCAGGGGGCGTGATGAGAAAAGTTATCGCATTCGTTTTGTGTGGATTCGGGCTCGCCGCATGTTCCGGATCGACATTTGATTTCCTCAAATCATCGCCAGCGACGACGGCGTTGCGGTTTGAATCGGTGCCGCCTGGCGCCGAGGTGAAGGTCTCAGGACAGACCTGTCGCACGCCGTGCGAGCTCAAGCTCGAAGTGGCCGAGCTCTCGGCCACCTTCGCGCTCAAGGGCTATCAGCCGCAAACGGTTGCCGTCCACACCGAGGGATCACGCTGGCTGGGAGCTTCCCAGTTTGCGCCCAACCCCGTGCACGCGGAGCTTAAGCCCGCCGGGACCGCTGCCAGGCGACAGCAGAAACACGAAGCGCCGGTCGCGACGGCAGATCCCCGTGCAGCCGTTCCGGCAGAGGAGCCGCCTTCTTCGACTGCGCTGCCGACTGGCTCGACATACGGTGCAGTGCAGTAGTTAGCTCCCCGGATTTCGCTGCGCTCAATCCGTGCTACAGCTCACTGAAGCTGCGCATCTAACAGCCTACGCTGAGAGGCAGAGATATGCTGGCGCGGGCTAGCGTTCGCCTGATCGCGCGTCTGCTTGCAGTTGCGGTTCTTCCTGTATTGCTTGCACAGCCACCGGCGCTGCACGCGCAGACGAAATCGATCTCCATCATCGTGTTTCCAGGCGGCTTC
This sequence comes from Pseudomonadota bacterium, assembly GCA_046733355.1. Lineage (GTDB taxonomy): Bacteria > Pseudomonadota > Alphaproteobacteria > Rhizobiales > Xanthobacteraceae > VAZQ01. The sequence goes on from JBKPOZ010000010.1 coordinate 35,593, forward strand.
AATTGGCCGATCTGGGTCGCGCAGCAGAAAGGCTATTTTTCGCAGAACGGCATTGACGTAAATCTGACGAACACCCCGAACTCGGTCTATCAGCTGACCGGATTGATCGAAGGCCGGTTCGACATCGCCATGACCGCGATCGACAACCTCGTCGCCTACATGGAAGGGCAGGGCGAAGCCAGGCCGAACCGGCAAGCCGACATATTCGCCTTCATGGGAGGCGATAACGGATTTCTCAGCCTGGTGACCGTTCCGGAGGTGAAGACATACGCGGATCTAAAGGGCCGCACCGTATCCGTCGATGCTCTCACGACAGGCTATGCATTCGTGCTGCTTGATCTGCTTGACCGCGCCGGGCTCAAGCCGGGTGATTTCCAGGTGGTGCAGGCCGGCGGTGTTCTGCAGCGCTGGGACGAGCTCAAGCACCGAAAGCAAGCCGGCACCATGCTGATCACGCCGTTCGACATCATGGCGCAGGCGGCAGGCTTCAATGTGCTGCAGCGCGCAATCGACGTCTATGGACGCTATCAGGGGCTTGTCGGCGCAACGCGCCGCGACTGGGCAAGCAGCAATGCAAAAGCCCTGGAGGACTTCATCCGCGCCTACGTGCAGGCTGTGGATTGGCTCGGCCATCCGGCAAACAAGGACGAAGCGATTGGTATCCTGCGCGCGCATCTGCAACAGATGCCTGCCGAGCTTGCGGCGAAGACCTACACGATGCTGGCGCCCCCGCAGGGCTTCACCGCCAAGGCCAGGATCGACATGGAAGGGCTGAACACGGTGCTTCGGCTGCGCAGCCGCTACGGCGAGCCGAAAAAGATGCTTTCAGATCCGACCAGGTACGTCGATTTGAAATACTACGATGCTGCCATGCACTGACAAGGTCGGGCCAATCGGGATACAGCTACTTCCTCTCGAATAAACATGTCCCGGCACGGGCTTCGCAGTCGACGCGGCGCCGTATCCCGCGCTTCGTGTGTGCCTTGGTGCCCCGCGCAGGCGGGAAGAGCTGGCGCAGGGCCTGCAAATTCTGGCGGAGGTGTTTTTGTCACCTGGCCAAAACGTCCAAGTCGTCTGACGTCCGTCCGCGCAGGTCTCGGATGGCTTTCCCGGCAACCATGCGTTAGGCCTTGTCAGCCGCAACGCTGACAAGCGAAGGTCAACATGGCGAGCAAGAGCTACGGCACGATCAGTCCCGAGCAACACACGGCGATGAGCGGGCTGGAGTTCGTCAAGGGCCTTGCCAGCGGAGCACTGCCGCTCAATACAATGGCGCAGACCCTGGGTTACGACGTGGTCGAGGCCGAAAGCGGCCGTGTCGCTGTCACGCTCACTCCAACAGGCGCTCACCTCAATCCATGGGGCACGGTGCACGGCGGGCTCACCGCCACTCTTCTCGATACCTGTATGGGCCTAGCCATTCGATCGATGCTCGGCAAAGGCGTCGGCAGTACCACGCTCGAGTTCAAGATTTCGCTTGTCCGCGCCATCACAGTAGAGACCGGCGAGATCAGGGCGGAGGGAAAAGTTCTCAACTGCGGCCGTCGTGTTGGCACGGCGGAAGGCCAGGTGACAGACGCCAACGGCCGATTGCTTGCGCACGGCACCACCACCTGTCTCATTTTTCCGAGCTAACGAGGTGCCGTGTCGAACAGCTTCTGCGATGTCCGCTCGGCCATCGCGCTGTCATTCCGGTCGAGGCCCAAAGAGCCGAGAGCCGGAATAAGTGGAATTTGGTCTAGCTCGTGTTTCGGCGAGATTGAATTGCATCGGCGCAACGGACTCGGCAGGCTCCCTCTCCCATAGGGAGAGGGATGGGGTGAGGGGTGTTGACCTTCCGATAGAAACAGCGGCGGTAACCCCCTCACCCCAACCCTCTCCCCAAGGGGAGAGGGAGTCGCGCCGCGCCTGTTGCACTATCGTGCGTCGATTTCACCTAAAGGCGCTCTAGCTGCGCACCAGAGCCAAAATGGCAACGCCGGCGAGCGCGATCCAGGCGAGTATGAGTATGAGGCCGCCGGTCGGCGCGGCCATGGGAAACAGCCGGTGACCGACGAAAGCGCGAAGGGCGAGGTCGCCGGCAAACAGCGCGCTGCCAAGCACCCACCCGCTGAGCACGAGGACGGCGAGCGGCCTCGACAGCAGATCCTGCTGTAACAGCGCGACCCCGCTGAGCACTGCGACGGCATGAAACAGCAGCAAATAACCGGCGCCATCAAGCCCCATGCCGGATTTGCCGTGTGCCGCCGCAGCGGCAAGCATAACTCCGCTCGCTCCCATCAGGCCAGCTAACAGTATCAGCACCGGACTCATTGATTGCTGACCGACGGCCCTCTTATTTTTGTTCGCGATGCCGTGGCGCGAGTGCCAAGGTGAGATGGGGGCCTGATCACTACGATTCCGCAGCGGCTTTACCGTCAGGCGTGATTGCAAGCCATCCCCTGGTATGGCCGAATTTGGAGTTTTCGAGCCAGCCCTGCGCCTTGGCGTACTTGATCGCGGGGCGCAGTTCGTCCTCGTTCAATCCCATGGCCGCCGCTACCTGAGTGATCTTGCCCTCAGGTGCGACGGGAGTTGCTCTATCGAGCAGAGCCTTTAGAAGTCGCTTGGCGTTAGCGGGTGCATTTTTGCTGGACATTGCGTCATTATAGGCGCGCGTCGCCGGATGGGTGAAAAAATATTGGGAAACAGAAATGGAACGATTCGCGCTCTATAAGGACTTTCGAATCCGCGCCTATGAGGACTGGTCGGGGCTATGGTTGGCCGAGGCCAAGAAGCCGTTTGACGCTAATCCTGAGTACATTGCCACCCCCTTTGGTCACCCAACGGCAGAAGCCGCCATTGCTCTCATCAAGCAGATGATCGATAGCGCGGGCACCATCATTGAAGCGCCAAAAACGATTCAATAGCGCCGCCCCGGCTCCTTCCCGAAATCAGACATACGCGCCTGACTTGCCGTTGCTGATCCGCGGTTGCCGCTTTATCCTCCCCGCATGAAATTCAGGATCAGCTATTTTGCCAAACCATCCGCCCCAGGGGTTATGCCGGTTTTGCTTGCTGCGCCCACCGCCGACTTTGGCACCGTAGACGACGCCAGAAAGGCTGCGATTGCCGATGCAGATAATCCTGACATTGGCCCCGTCGATTCCATCAATATCGAGCCCATAGGCGAGCGCTGGGTAAAAGGCGAGCGCCTGGTAAAAACGGGTGGTCAATGGGAGCGCGTACGAAATCCCGAGTAAGCGCAGCACAGGCGGCTGCGAGGCGGACGCGGCCTGCCCGTTGAACCAGGTCTCAACAGTGCTAATGCGCGATGATATTAGACCGATTCGCGCGGCATCCGGTTGGTCTCGGCAGGCAAGCAGGACGCGCTATCCTCCCTCGCAACGCAAGTCCGGCTTGCCGGACTTGCGCAGTTAAAGTGCCGATCTCGGGTAGACCCGAGATCGGGCGCTACGCGCTTCCCAGGGGAGGACAGCGCGCCTTGTCGCTTCTTCACAAATGAGCGTATCAAAACTGCTCACGTGCCAGGACTGCGCCCATGAAAGTCGAGGAAATTGCTGAAGCTGTTGCCAAGCTGCCCCCGGATGAACTCGCTCGCTTCCGGCACTGGTTCGCCGCATTCGACGCGGGTCGGGTCAACCACGCCGAGGAGCTCGATTCAACCGCCACTAAACTCGGCCGCTTCGCCGGCCGCGCGTTTGCTGAATTTAAAAGGCGCACGAAGGAACCGTGAGTCACAGAGGGTGCATTCTCACATGGCTGATCGACTGGACAGCATTCATGTTCTCATCACAGGCGCTGCCAGCGGGATAGGAGCCGCGTGCGCCCGACGCATGGCAAGCGAAGGTGCCGAGTTACTGTTGGCCGACGTGAATGGCGAGGGCGCAAAGTCCCTCGCCCGGGAGCTTGGGCAGATTGCAGTTGCGGCGGACGTAACCCGCACGGCAGACGTCGACGCCATGCTCGATCTCGCCTACGACCGCTGGGGGCGGCTGGATGTGCTTTTCAACAATGCAGGCATTGCCGAGATCCGGCCGCTGCTCGATCTGACCGAGGCGGAATGGGATCGCATGCTTGCAGTCAATCTGCGTGCCGTGTTTTTCGTTTTGCAAGGCGCCGCGAAACGCATGCGGCATCAGGCCCCGATCGCCGGTTCGGAGCTGCGCGGAAAGCTGATCCAGACCGCCTCCATCGCCGCCTACCGCGGAGGTATGGCGAATATGGCTCACTACGCCGCCAGCAAAGCCGGCGTGGTCAGCATCACGCGCACTGCCGCGCAGGTGCTTGCGCCCTGCCGGATCACTTCGAATTGCGTCTGCCCGGGCGCGGTCGACACTCCGATGTGGAAGAAGATCGACGCCGAGTGGAGCAAGCTCGAAGGCTGGCAAATCGGTGAAGCCTGGAAGCGTAGGACTTCTCTTATTCCACTGGGTCGGCCCGAAACCGCCGAGGACGTGGCCGGCGTGGTGAGTTTTCTCGCCAGTCGTGACGCCGACTACATGACCGGGCAGGCCGTCAATATCGACGGCGGCCTGGTCATGGGCAACTAAGACGGGAGAGGTAGGGGTGAGGGGGTTACTGCTGGCAATTGTAATCGAGAGATCGAAACCCCTCACCCCATCCCTCTCCCGTCGGGAGAGGGAGCCGGGCGCGTCCGCCTCGCAGCTGTGACTCTGTCTCACCGAAGTTGAGCACTAATTGTTCGCTGCTGCTGCGCGGACAAGCACTGGCTTCTGCCGATATAGCTCGGGCATCAGCTGCTTGAGATTCTCAAGCTTCGGCAGGTCATTATAGGCGATGTAAGGCTGCTGTGGATGCAGCGTCGCGTAATCCTGATGATAAGCCTCCGCAGGATAGAATGTCTGAAGCGGATCGATGCGCGTCACAATCGGACGTTTGAAAATTTTGAGCTCATCAAGCTGTTTGATATAGGCTTCGGCCACCCGCCTTTGCTCATCATTCGCATGGAAAATATTCGTCCGGTATTGTGGACCGACGTCCGGCCCCTGGCGATCTAGTTGCGTCGGATCATGGGCGACTAAAAAGAAAATCTGCAGAATTTTTCCATACGAGATCTCTGTCGGATCGAATCTGATTTGCACTGATTCGGCGTGACCCGTGCGACCGGAGCTGACGGCCTCGTAAACAGCTGTATTTTCTGCGCCGCCGGAATAACCCGACACCGCCTGAATGACACCTTTGGTATGCTGGTAAACCAGTTGAACGCCCCAGAAGCATCCGCCTGCGAGGACGGCGACCTGCTCGCCCTGTTGCGTGGACATGTCGATCTTGGGGGGAGGGATCGCAACAGCATTCTCGCTCGCGCGGCCCGGATTCATTCCACCAAGGAATAGCGCAGCCATCCCAACTGTGCGGATGAATGCGATAGAAAGGCGCGCGGCCCTCCCATTTTTCTCTGAACGCATGAGAGATGTCTCCCTCAGAAATAATCTTCTGCTGACGGCACCTACGACCTAAATATTATAGATCTGGCAAAGCTGCGATCACGAAGTCGGGAGCCCACGGCCCTGGGCTGCGCGTGCACACAAAAAAAGAGCCCGCTCAGGGGAGCGGGCTCCGAGGCGTGTGGCCCATGGAGGAGACCACATCAGATTGGTCGGTCCGTGTCGGGCATCCTATTTGGGCGCGACGCTTGCAACCATGTCAGTGCTGCGCGCAGCGGCAATTGCACCATCCGGCGAGGCTCCCCGATGGGTCCCCAGAACAGAGATCGCGAGCAGGCCCGCGACAAGAACGGCGCCGGCGACTGCATTTCCCTTGACCCATCGGTCGAAAGTGCGCCGATCCTGCGAAGACATGCTTTTGCGCCAATGAAGAATGTAGCCTTTGCCCATCCTTCTCTCCACGAGGTGTGTACGTTCAAGCATGTTGCCGGACCGACTTTGCAAGGTGCAAACTTCCGCCGCTCCTGCGGAATTTGTGCTGGTGTCTACGCATCAGGAATAAAGCCACGCCTCCTGAAACAGGCGCATCTGCTGATCGGCGCCCGATGAGGCGTCAGGCATCAGCGCGAGGGCTGCAACTGCCCCGACCACCATCAAAAAAAGAATAAAAGGCCAGAACGGCGCGGATCGGCTCCCGCTTGCAGGCTCGAGGGTCGCGGTTGCCGGAGTGTCGTATAGCGGTATCACTGCGTCCATGGTTCAGGTCCTATAAAAGGTTAACAACACACACGGGCTTCTACGCGCGCGGACGCCGAACTAAATGTGAGCTGCGCCACACACGCGCGCATATTTCTTCTTCGCGCCTTTTACGCAGCGCCTTGCGGGCGCCGTTGCCCTATTCGAATGTGAGGCAGCTCACACGCGGTTGGCCAAGGCGCGCGTACATTCCGTCAGCGTCGGGCCTGCGCGAAGACGAAGGTCTGGTCTTCAACTTCCTGCACCGGAAGAAATTCCAGATGAGCGAGATTATGCACCTCCAAAATGGATATTGCCGGAGCCGCGCGATGTGCCGAAACGGCAGCCGGGGCAACCGTGCCGGTCGCAAGCCCGTCGTTCGAGCTTGGCCAAAAACCAATGCACGCGACAGCGAGTGCCGCCGTCAGGATGCCCAAAAAGACCCGGTATTTTGTGATCATGTCGACTGTACCCGTTGGTATTGGCTCTGGACGATTATGTCTCAGAACGAAACGTCTGAAAAAATGAATTTTTCGATGAGCCCATAAGGGAGCTTTATGCCGTGCGTCCCCTGAAGCTTGATCAACTCAAGGCTTTTGTGGAGGTGGCCAGGCACGGAAGCTTCACCGCTGCCGCCAAGGTGATGAACCTGACACAACCGGCAATTACGCACCAGGTTCGTGAACTGGAGAACCGCTTCCAGGTCGCCCTCTTCGAGCGCGCGGGTAACCGCGTTTATCCAACGAGCGCCGCCAGGAAATTGATCGAGTATGCCGTGCCCCTGCTTGAGCAGGATGCGCGCACCCGCTCGGCCATGCATGGATTTGTCGAGGGCGTGCTCAAGCACGTGAGGATCGGCTCGAGCATGACCACATTGATGTATCTGTTGCCGCCTGTGCTGCGCCAGCTCAAAGCCGATCAACCCGCCCTGGAGATCAATCTCAAGACGGGACTGACCAGCAGCACGCTCCGCCTGCTCACGGAAAACGAGCTGGATCTCGGGCTGTGCGCGCTGCCCGTGCAGGATCCCGCATTCGAGGTCGTTCCGCTTTTGAGCGATGACCTGCTTGCGATTCTCCCCGCCATGCTTCCGCACACCCCCGAGACCGTGAAGCCGGGTTTCCTTTGCTGTGTGCCGCTCATTTTGGGAAACACGGAGTCGGCGTTGCGGCGCAGCGTTACGCAATGGCTGGCGCAGGCCGGTCCGGTGCCCAAGCCGGTGATGGAGCTGGACAACGTGGAGGCGATCAAGCGCGTCGTTGGCGCGGGGCTTGGCAGCTCCATTGTGCCCGCCGTGGCGCTGGGCGCGGACAGGATTGCAGGGACAAATGTTGCCGTGAGACCGATCGATCCGCCGATGCGTCGGCAGATCGGGTTGGTGAAGATCCGCCGTAAGCGGATGTCGGACGCGGTTTCGACCGTGTATGAAGCATTGCTGAGCCTGCGAAAGCGGCGCCGCGGCTCAAACGGCTTGGGCATGGGTACGGCAGCCTGATTTGCCCTCAGGGGCAGCTTGCCCGGCAAGCCATTGCCCGCTTCGGTCTTCTTCGGCTTCGCGATCGAACCGACGAGGCCTTGAAGCGGCCAATCCCAATATCAATCAAAATGCTACTACCCCTCGGGCGCTCCCCGCTTCGGCGGAGGCGCTGCGGTGCGCCGCGGATTTGCGCAGCCTGCAGCTCGGCTGCCTTTTCAGGAACGGATCTCCATGAACGACAATACCGCGCAAAAAAATTCGGCGGCATTCCGCCTCCCGGCCCTGGATACCGATTTTCTGCTGGGCGATTCCATGCGCGGCGTCCGCCTCCAGCTCGAATATGCAAAAGCGGAAGAGAGGCTGCGCGCCTGGGTCGTTCGCTCCACCATCGTGGTCTTTGGCAGCGCGCGCGTGTTACCGCACGGGAGTGAAGATCCGGGCATCTCCACCGCAACATTGCCCCCTGGAGCGGCGCCGCGTCCCGGAGATCGATCAGCGCGGTGGTATGAGGAGGCGCGGCGCTTCGGGCGGCTCGCGTCGGAACGGGGAGGAGCGCTCATTTCCCACGGCGGCATCCGCGACAATGTAATCGCCACTGGCGGCGGCCCCGGCATCATGGAGGCCGCGAACCGCGGCGCGGCGGAAGCCGGTGCGCCGTCCATTGGCTTCAATATCGGACTTCCGCTCGAGCAGCAGCCCAACGCCTATTCCACGCCTGATCTTACGTTCCAGTTTCATTATTTCGCGGTGCGTAAACTGCATTTCGCGATGCGCGCCAACGCGCTGGTCGTCTTCCCCGGGGGCTTCGGCACGCTCGATGAGCTATTCGAGTTGCTCACCCTGGCGCAGACACACAAGATGCCGCCGATACCCGTGGTGCTCGTCGACAAAGCGTACTGGAGCCGCGTCATCAACTTTGCAACGCTCGCCGACGAGAGCATGATCTCTGAAGCCGACCTCGACCTGTTCGGTTATGCGAGCGATGCTGAAAGCGCGTGGCAGGAGCTCGTCAAGCGCGGATTGAAAGCCGGCCCGCGCCCGCCTGGTTATCCATCGGTCGACTAATAGACATACCCAGCTCAGATCGAGGTGACACACTTGGCAGTGGACACGGTTTCGGCGGCCGACGATCAGATAGAGCTAACATTTCTGCGGCAGGAGGGAGCCGATCCGTTCATCCATAGCCCCGCCCGCGCTGCGCAGATCGCAGAGGTCGCCGGCAGGATCGCGCATTTCATCAACGAGGCGGCAAGGACACTGGACATTGCCATCTACGATTTTCGCCTCCATGACCAGGCGGCGACAATCGTCGCGAATGCGTTGCGGGCACGCGCGCGCAACAGCGTCGCAATTCGCATCGCGTATGACGCGACGACGGATAGCGGGCCTGAAAACATGCCCGCCGTTTCACCCGTCCACCTCGAGGCAGACAAGAAGCCGGCCGGCACCGAGAGCTTCGTGCGCTCATTCGCCGACATTGCAGAGATCAAAGGCATAACCGGATTTCGGGTATTGATGCATAGCAAGTACATGGTTCGCGACGGCGGCTCCCCCGAAGCCGCAGTATTCGCCGGCTCATCGAACTATACGAACGATTCCTGGGGATTGCAGGAGAACAATCTTTTGTCCCTGCGTTCGGAGTCCCTTGCTTCCTGTTTCTCGAAAAATTTTGCGGCGCTCATCGCAAGTGCGACCATCGTGGAAAGTCCCGACGATCACGCCCCCGCTACGGTTCGCGTTGCCGGCGTGCCGGTAACCGTTGCCTTCGCGCCGGGACAGAGCCCGGCAATCATCAAGGAGATTGTCGGAGCGATTGCCGCTGCGCGCAGACGTCTTTACGTGGCGTCCGTGGTCCTTTCATCGGGTCCCATTCTGGCAGCATTGTCGGAGGCGATTGACCGCGGCATGCCGCTGGGCGGTCTCTATGACGGTCCGCAAATGGATCAGGTGGAACGGCAATGGCAAGACGCCCATGTCGGCGCCGACAAAGTCAACACCTGGCAGAAAGTCGCCAAGCGCCTCGTGCGCAAGAATTCGGTCGCATATGATCGCGGCAAGCCGCACCAGCCGCATAATTTCATGCACAACAAGCTGGTGATTGCCGATCACGTCGTCGTGACCGGGAGCTTCAATCTCTCAAATCATGCGATGGGCAATGCAGAAAACGTGCTTCTGCTTCGGGACGCGGGCATCGCCTCCAAATAAGAAGCTTACATCGCCCAGCTGATGGCAACATACAAATAGTTTTCTGTGCCGGCGAATCATTCGGCTTTGACGCTGGCTGCCTTGATGATCGGCGTCCAGCGCGCGATTTCACTCTTGACCAGCGCCACCAGCGCTTGTGGACCGCGCGCTGACCTGGCTGGAATGTCACAGCCCAGATCGAGCAAGCGCCTGCGCACGCCCTCGTCATCGAGTGCCTGATCGAGCGCATCGGTCAGCTTGTGCAGTACCGGCGTCGGCGTGCCCCTGGGGGCAAACAAGGCGTTCCACGCCGACGCATCGAACCCGGCCAAGCCGGCCTCCTTCGAGGTCGGAACATTCGGAAGCGCCGGACTGCGCTCGGCTGTGGTGATGGCGTAACCCTTCGCCGTGCCGCCGTTAACGTGGTGAACGGCGTCCGGAATGACGTTGCAGATGTAATCGACCTGTCCGCCGAGCAATGCATTCATGGCCGGGCCGGCGCCGTTGAACGGCACAAAGGTCGGTTGCACGCCGATCAGCGAATGAAGGAGCAGGCATGTCGCGTGCGTGATCGAGCCGACCCCCGCATGCGCCACGTTCACTTTCGCGACATTCGTCTTCACATAGCGGATGAATTGCTGGAGGTCGTCGGCAGGAAAATCTTTCCGCGCGGTGATCACGATCGGCAGACCGGCAATCATGCCGATCGGCTCGAAATCGACCTGCGGGTTGTAGGCGAGGTTCGGATAGAGAGCCACCGCGGCGGCATGCGTGCCCATCTGACCAACCTGGAGAGTATAGCCATCGGGGCTGGCGCGCATCGTTCGCGTCGTGCCGGTGGTTCCGCCGGCGCCCGTCACGTTCTCAATGACGAACTGTTGTCCGAGCGCTCGCGAGACATAGTCAGCAATGATGCGGCCAATAACGTCGGTCGCCCCGCCGGGAGCGAACGGCACGATCACCGTGACCGGTCGCGACGGATAGGCGTTTGCGCGAGCGAAGCGCGAGACAGGCGAAAGCGCGGCAGCGCCCAGTGCGAGATGCAGCAATCGGCGGCGGGAAAGTCTCGTGGTGTGCCCCCAAGATGATCGGATTTCCGGCGCAAGGCGCAGGAGCAATCTTAACTCGAGCGCCAGGTTATTCGAAGGGGAGCATTTCCGCTCCGGCGCTCGTTTGCCGCATGTCTATTCAAGGTGAATACGGAGAAAAGCTTGGGCTCAGGGGCGGTACAAATTGCTTGCGCTTGCCGACGAGGTGGTTGAATAACCGTGGCAGCCCTACCACGGCAACTGTGCTATGCTTTTGAATTGTTTGCAAAGGAGGCCGCGGAAGGCGAGATGAGGCGTCGCGATTTCATCACGCTCGTCGGCACCGCGGCGGCCGCGTGGCCAGCCTCGTTGCGCGCTGAGCAGGGAAAGCGGATTCAGCGCGTGGGCGTCTTGCTGTTTGGAACTCCGGATAATGACCCTAACCTCGGGGCATTCCTCCGAGGACTGCGGGAGCTGGGCTACATTGAAGGACAGAACATTGCCATTGAGTATCGCTATGCGGAGGGCAAACCAGAACAGCTGCGCAGCCTTGCGGGAGAGCTGGTCGCGGCGAAGCCTGATGTCATCTTTGCGCTGGGTGGCGATGTGGCACCATCCGCAAGGGTTGCGACGAATACGATACCGGTCGTAGTCGCCGTCAGTAACGATCCGGTTCAAGCCGGCCTGGTCGCAAGCCTTGCCCATCCGGGAGGGAATATTACCGGCGTGACCTTCGTTTCCTCCGATCTCGCGGCCAAGCGTCTACAGCTCCTGCGTGAGATTGCTCCGAAGCTGGTGCGCGTAGCCGTCGTGTGGAATCCAGATCACGTGGACCCGGAATATCGGGAAACGCAGGCTGCTGCAAAGGCATTAGGCATACAGATTCAGTCGCTGGAAGTCCGAAGCGCAGAAGATTTTGAGCCGGCATTCCAGATTGCAGCGCGTGCACAGATCGAGGCGCTCATTCCCATTTCATCTCGACTGATGCTCATCAATCGTGACCGCATTCTCGGGTTTTCGAGACAACACCAACTGTTGCTTGCATCAGGCTTTGGACCTTGGGCAAGGGAAGGTGCGCTCCTGAGCTACGGGCCCGATCTTGACGCAAGCATGCGGCGTGCGGCAGCGTACGTGGACAAGATCCTGCACGGCGCAAGACCGGGCGAACTCCCCATGGAGCAACCCACGAAATTTCAGCTGGTGATCAACGGCAAGACTGCGAAATCGCTGGGGCTCGACATCCCACCGACCCTGCTCGCCACGGCCGATCAAATCGTAGAATAGGGCGCTGCCAACCCGAAGTTTGCTGCAGCACGGGCGTTGGTTTTAGACTTGCGCGGGGCGAGCTATGCCCGGGTGGATCAATCAGCGAGGAAAGCTATGGCGCTGGGTAAATTTATCATCGAGAGAGATATTCCGAAGGTTGGCACCTTCGAGCGCGAACAGCTTCGCGGCGCGGCAGCGAAATCGAACGGGGTACTACGCCAGCTTGGTCCCGACATCCAGTGGGTTGAATCCTACGTCGCCGATGACAAGACGTTCTGCGTCTATCTCGCCAAAGACGAGCACATCATTCGCAGGCACGCTGAGATGAGCGGCTTTCCGGCAACAAAGATAACCGAGGTGCGCAAGATGATCGACCCGACCACGGAAGGTCCAGACTGATCAAGGAAAACGGCGCGAGTTCCTCCTGCCGGGGCGCAGGAGTCCTGTTGTGTTCAGCCCGATAGGCCGGCGATGCGGCTGAATCGCTGTCTCTGCTCTTCGCCAAGCAGGTTATAGAAGGCGCGAGCGCAGGCTCGATCAGTTGGGCCGCGCGCAGCGCTGCACGCAGTTGTGCCTCGATCTGCTCGAAGCGCTCCAACACGGCAGTCGGCGGTGTGGGCGCGCACTGCCGCTGCAAAGTATCGCCGGCCTGTACCAGCGCATGCTGAAGATCGTGCAGCGCTGCGCGTTGCGCGGAATCGACGCGCAGCTCGCGCGCCATGGCTTCGACTGGCAGCAAGGAAAAAAGCGCAGGCGAACTCACAGGACACTGCGCCCGGGACGATGCGGACGCCGTCAGCTGTTCCCGCTGCGTGTCGTTGAGCGCAGCGTAAAAACGCGCAAGCGCGGGGCGCATGCGGTCGATCTCCTGCAGCATGTCCGAAAGGCGCGCCTGCAGCGCCTGCATGCGCGCGATGGGGGTGCCTGGCAGCGCCTGGCTGCATGATGCCCTGAGCGTCTCCAGCGCCGCGCCGGCCGTATCGTTCAATGCTTCGAGCGCCACGCGCTGCGCATCGTCGAGATGCAACGTTTGCGCGATTTGCTCGACGGGCCATGCGGCAACGGTGCCACATGGCGGGTCCATGGCGCGCTCTCCTGGCGCACGGGCCGCCGCATAGGCGCTCACAGCCGGGCCGCCAAAAATGCCCTGGTAGAGATCCGGATAAGGGTAAGGCCAGAAGCCGTCGTCGGCATAGGGATCGCCACGGAGATAGGCGTCAGCGCGTCACCAGGGTGCCGGCACCGTGATCAGTGAGCAGCTCGAGCAGCACCGCATGCGGCACCTTGCCGTCGAGAATGACGACCCCCTCGACCCCCTGTTCCAGCGCATAGATGCAGGTCTCAATCTTCGGAATCATGCCTTCGGAGATGGTGCCGTCGGCAATCAGGGCGCGCGCATCGTCAACCGAGAGCTGCTTGATCAGCGCCTTCGATTTATCCAGCACGCCCGCCACGTCCGTGAGCAGCAACAGGCGCTTGGCCTTGAGCGCGCCGGCAATCGCGCCGGCGAACGTGTCGGCATTCACGTTATACGTGGTCCCGTCTTTCGACGTCGCCAGCGGCGCCAGCACCGGGATCAAATCGCGGCCGAGGATCTGCGTGAGCACGGTGCTGTCGACGCTCTCCGGCTCGCCCACAAAGCCGAGATCGACGAAGCGCTCGATGTGCGATTTGGGATCCACCACGGTGCGGCTCAGCTTGCGCGCGGTGACCATGTTGCCGTCCTTGCCGCACAGGCCGACCGCCTTGCCGCCGGCCTCGTTAATGAAGCCGACGATCTGCTTGTTGATCGAGCCGGCAAGCACCATCTCGACGATCTCGATCGTCGCCGCATCGGTGATGCGCAGGCCGCCGGCAAATTCCGATTTGATGCCGAGCCGCTTGAGCATATCGCCGATTTGCGGCCCACCGCCGTGCACCACCACGGGATTGATCGCAGTCTGCTCGAGCAGCACGATGTCGCGCGCAAAGCTGCGCGCGAGATCGTCCTCGCCCATGGCATGCCCGCCGTATTTGACCACGACGATCTCGTCGTCGTAGCGCTGCATATGGGGCAGCGCTTCGGAAAGGACGCGGGCGATGTCGTGCGGAGTCATATGTTTAATCATGCTCGGCCGTCATTCCGGCCGAGGCCCAAACGGGCCGAGAGCCGGAATCCATAACCCCCGGCCTGTGGTTATGGGTTCCGGGCTCGCCGCTTTCGCGGCGCCCCGGAATGACGGTTTGTTTAACCGGCTCATTCAATGGGCGAAAGGCGGTACTATCGCGGGTCTAAACTCACCGACGTAGATCTGCCGCTCTCGGCCTCGGCATGACTGATGACGGTCCGCGCCGCGATAACGGCCTCGAGACCTTCCTTCATGAGCGCCTGCGCTCCTGCACCAGGCGCGCAATGGCGGCGCGCAACTCCGGCACTCCCGTCCCGGTACGCGCCGACGTTACCAGGACCTCCGGGTATGCGGCCGGATGGGCGGTAAGCGCTGCGCTCGTGTTCCGGATCAGCTCGGCGAGCGCGAGCAGTTGCGTGTCATCGCTCTTCGTCAGCACGACCTGATAGTTCACGGCAGCCTTGTCCAGCGTCGAAATGAGATCATCATCGATGGGCTTGAGACCGTGCCGCGCATCGACAAGCAGATAGAGGCGAGCGAGGTTGGCGCGTCCTTTCAGATAGGCGTGAATGAGCGCGCCCCATGCCGCGGCCTTGTGCTTCGGCGCTGCCGCGTAGCCGTAGCCTGGCATGTCCACCATGGTCAGCGATGCCGGGCCCTCAAAGAAAATCAGCTCCCGGGTGCGTCCCGGCGTATGCGAGGTGCGCGCGAGCGCGCGGCGCCCGGTAAGCGCATTGATGAGGCTCGATTTGCCCACGTTCGAGCGGCCGGCAAACGCAATCTCGATGCGGCCCGGCTTGGGCAAAGATTCGATGCCGGCCGCAGCAGTTGCGAAATGCCACTCTCCGGCAAACAATTTGCGCCCCGCCTCGAGTTCGCCCGGGGTGAAGGTTGCGTGCAGAGCTGCTACCGCGGCCCCGAACTCGCCGGTCATTCCGGGGCGCTGCGAAGCACCGAACCCGGAATCCATAACCACAGGCCTGGGTTTATGGATTCCGGCTCTCGGCCTGCGGCCTCGGCCGGAATGACGGGGCCGAGAATGACGATCACGAGCGCTTTCGCTTGCGCTCGCGCGGACGCTCGCTCGCAACGGGAGCGGGTGCCTGAACCGCTTCGGGCTTCGCCTTCTCGGGCGCGGCGGCAGCGGCTTGCGGCTGCGGCGCGTTCCTGCGCACGAACAGCGCCTTGATGTTGTCGAAGAGCTCGACCTTGGCGCCGTGCTTGTTCATGATGACGCTCTGCTGGAGAACGGAGAGCGTATTGTTCCACGCCCAGTAGATCACCAGGCCGGCCGAGAAACTGGCCAGCATGAAGGTGAAGATGATCGGCATCCAGTCGAAGATCATCTTCTGCGTCGGATCGGGCGGCGGCGGATTGAGCTTCATCTGCATCCACATGGTCACGCCCATGATCAGCGGCCACGGTCCGAGATGCAGGAACGGCCCGATGATCGGCACCACGGTCGGATCCCATGGAATGAGGCCGAACAGGTTGAATATGGTGAGCGGGTCCGGCGCCGAGAGGTCCTTGATCCAGCCGAAGAACGGCGCGTGCCGCAGATCGATGGTGACGAACAGCACCTTGTAGAGGGCGAAGAACACCGGAATCTGAATGACGATGGGCAGGCAGCCGGCGATCGGATTGATCTTCTCCTTCTTGTACAGCTCCATCATCGCCTGCTGCTGCTTCATCTTGTCGTCCGCGAAGCGCTCGCGGATCGCCATCATCTCCGGCTGCACCGCCTTCATCTTCGCCATCGAGGCGTAGGATTTGTTGGCGAGCGGGAAGAAGATGAGCTTGATGATGACGGTGATGATCAGGATGGCGATGCCGAAATTTCCGACGCGGTGATAGATCCAGTCGAGCGTCAGGAACATCGGTTTGGTGATGAAATAAAACATCCCCCAGTCGATCAGCAGGTCGAACTTGTTGATGCCGAGCCGCTCCTTGTAGCCGTCGACAATCGATACTTCCTTGGCGCCGGCGAAGAGTCGTGTCTGCGCGGTTCCGGTCGCGCCGGGCGCTACCGTCTGCGGCTCGAGCGTGTACGAGGTCTGATAACGTTTGGTGCCGTTCACGAAGGCGGCGAACTGCGCCTGAACCTTGTCGGCCGCAGGCGGGATCAACACCGCGCCCCAGTATTTGTCGGTGAAGCCCAGCCAGGCGTTCGTCGACGTGTAGGCGATTGTCTTCTTCTTCTCGATGTCGGCGTAGGTTTCTTCCTGCACCTTGTCGCTGAAGACGCCGATCAACCCCTCGTGCAGGAGGTAATAGCCCTGCGTGGGCGGCGTGCCGTGACGCGATACCAGGGCAAAGGGATAAAGCGTGACCGGCGCGCCGCCGCGGTTCACCACTTCGTCCTTGATCGAGAACATGTACTTGTCGTCGACCGCAATCGTGCGGCGAAATTCGAGGCCCTCGCCGTTATCGTAGACGAGCGTCACGGGGTGGCCCACCGAAAGCGCGCCCGCGCCCTCCTGGCGCCACATCGTCTCGGGTCCCGGTACCTTGACCTCGCTGCCGGCCGCCGCCGTCCAGCCGAGCTCGGAGTAAAACGGAGCGGGACTGCCGGATGGCGAAAGCAGCACGATGGGCGGGGAATGTGGATCGACCGTGTCGTGATATTTGATCAGCAACACGTCATCGAGACGCCCACCCTTGAGCGCGATCGACCCGGAAACGCTGGGCGTGGTGATCGGCACGCGCGGGGAGGCGGCGAGCGCGGCCTCGCGGGTGGTGGTAGTTGTCGCCTGCGGCTGAACTTGCGGCGTTGCCGGGGACGGCTGCGTTTGTGTCGGCGCCGGCTTTTCCTGCTGCGCCTGCTGTTTCTGCTTTTCCATCTGCGGCAGGCCGAAGAAAATCTGCCAGGCGATCAGCACGACCGCAGAAAGCACGATCGCCAGAATGGTATTTTTTTGGTCGGTCATGCTCAGCCAATCACGGTGCGGCTCGGAGCCGCGCGACGGCACGGCGGAAATCGGTGCTCAGTTGCTCGAACGGCAGCGACAGGGCGGCGCGCCGCCCAATCAGCACATAATCATGCCCGCGCGGAAGGCCAGCCCGGCCGGCAAGGCGGACGGCCTCTTTCAGCCGCCGCCGCACGCGGTTGCGTTCAACGGCGCTGCCGACCTTTCGCGAAATGGTGAAGCCCACCCGGATTGGCCCGCCATCCCCGCGATCGAGCGCCTGCAGCACGAAGGCCGCGGTCGGGATCTTGCTACCCGTGGCGACCATCCGGAAATCGGCGCGCTTTCTCAGCCGTTCCATGGCGGTGACAGCGGCTCGCCAAGGGCATCAGGCGCTCAGGCGTTTGCGGCCTTGCCGGCGTCGTGCGGCAATGACCTTGCGGCCCCCCTTGGTCGACATGCGCGCGCGAAAACCGTGCCGGCGCTTGCGCACGATCTTGCTTGGTTGATAGGTGCGTTTCACCGGACTTTCTCCGCCGGATCAGAAGTGTATGAGCTGGAAAACACGACGCCGCTGCCTGGTTCCGCATCAGAGGGCGCCGGAAACAAAATCTCGCGCGCTTATAGGGGCGGGCCCAATGGCCGTCAATGCGAAGGCAGGCGGATGACGGCCGAGATGGTCGATAGGATTTGAAGATCGGTCCGCAGGTCAGGCTGTGGCGGCTGGCACCGCTCGGCGCGGTTGCGCTCATTTCTCTTCTTTTATTCGCCACGGGATGGCATCGGCAGCTCTCGTTCGAGACGCTGGCGCGCCACGACGAAGCCTTGCGCGCGTTCATCGCCGGGCATCTGCCCGTCGCGTTGCTCGCATATGTGGCGCTCTACGCCGCGCTGGTGGCGCTCTCGCTTCCCTTGGGTACCTTCCTCACACTGGTCGGCGGCATTCTCTTTGGTACGCTCCTCGGGGGCGCCGCTGCCGCAACGGGGGCGACGCTGGGTGCGATCTGCATTTTTCTGATTGCGCGAAGCGCGCTTGGTGAGCATCTCTTCCGCAGGGCCGGCACGCGGGCACAAACGCTTGCGCAAAACTTCCGCGCCGATGCATTCAGCTACATGCTGTTCCTGCGGCTCACCCCGATATTTCCGTTCTGGCTCGTCAATCTCGTCGCCGCGGCGGCCGGTGTGCGCCTGTTGCATTTTGCCGCGGCAACGGCGCTCGGGATCATTCCGCTGACCTTTGCGTATGCCTTTGTGGGCAACAGTCTCGGCAGCATGATCGGGGCGGAGGAAGCAGCATACCAGCGCTGTGTCGCGGCAGGCGAGCGCCACTGCGCGTTCTCGCTGCGCACGCATGAACTGCTCACGCCCCAGCTTATCGCGGCGCTCGCGATTCTCGCTTTTCTTGCGCTCCTGCCGGTGCTGCTCAAACATTGGCGTGCGCGCATGTCATCGCCGGCGCGTTGAGATGAGCAATCTCCTCACACCCGACATTTGCGTCATCGGGGCAGGCTCGGGCGGGCTCTCCGTTGCGGCCGCCGCCGCGGCATTCGGGGTCTCGGCGGTGCTCATCGAGAAGGGGAAAATGGGAGGTGAGTGCCTCAATGCCGGCTGCGTTCCCTCAAAATCGCTCATCGAGGCGGCACGAGCCGCGCATGCGATTGCGCGGGCGCGCGGCTTCGGCATTTTCGTGCGTGGTGCCGACGTCGATTTCGCCAAGGTGAGCGCGCACGTGAATGATAT
The DNA here is from genome assembly GCA_046733355.1 of Pseudomonadota bacterium. GTDB lineage: Bacteria > Pseudomonadota > Alphaproteobacteria > Rhizobiales > Xanthobacteraceae > VAZQ01. The sequence continues at coordinate 54,445 of JBKPOZ010000010.1, forward strand.
GATCGCGGCGATTGCGCCGAACGATTCGAAGGAGCGTTATCGCGGGCTGGGCGTTCAGGTCATCGAGGGAGCGGGCCGTTTCCACGACGCGGAGACGGTCACCGTCGGAGACGCTGTCAGAATCAAGGCACGCCGGTTCGTCATCGCCACAGGATCATCCCCATCGCTTCCGCCGATTGCCGGCCTCGCCTCAACCCCGCACTACACCAACGAGACCATTTTCGATCTCCGCAGGCGACCCGAGCATCTTGTCGTGATCGGAGCGGGCGCGATCGGGCTCGAGCTTGCGCAGGCGTACCGCCGGCTCGGCGCTGCGGTGACGGTCCTTGATATGGCGCAGGCGCTCGCGCGTGAGGACGCCGAATGCGCCGCCGTGCTCCTCGATCAGCTGGCGCGAGAGGATATCGCATTGCGTGAGAACTGCGAGGTTGTGCGCGCCGAGCGCTCCGGCGCGAAGGTGAACGTCATCGTGCGCGGCAAGGAGGGCGAGGAGACGATAGCCGGGAGCCATCTTCTGGTGGCAACAGGTCGGCACGCCAACACAGAAGGGCTCGGTCTCGAGCAGGCCGGCATCCGCTGTGACGGCCGCGGCATTGTCGTGGACAGGCGTCTCAAAACTGCAAACAAACGCGTTTATGCCATCGGCGATGTCGCCGGAGGCGCGCAGTTCACACATCTGGCCAATTATCACGCCGGCCTTGTGATCCGGAATGCGCTGTTTCGCTGGCCGGCGCGCGTGGACAACAGGATCGTGCCGCGCGTGACCTTCACGGATCCTGAGCTTGCCCATGTCGGCCTCACGGAAACGGAGGCTCGCGAGCGGCGACTTCGGTTTCGCGTCCTGCGTTCGCCGTTTTGCGAGAACGACCGCGCCCAGACCGCTCGCGAAACGCGCGGGCACATCAAGGTGATCACGACGGCAGGCGGCAGAATCCTGGGCGCCACGATCGTAGGCCCAGCCGCCGGCGAGCTGATTGCGCCATGGTGTCTTGCGGTCAGCCAAAAGCTCAACATCCGCGCGCTCGCCGGGGTTGTCCTGCCTTACCCGACGCTGGCGGAGGTTGGGAAACGCGCGGCGATCGCCTATTTCATGCCGGGTTTGCGCAATAAATGGTTGCAGCGCAGCATCGCGCTCATGCGCCGTCTCGGATGAACGAGACGGCAGGAAGAATCTCGATGGTCTCCAGTCCACCCGACGCCGCTCGGTCGCGCGAGTTCCGGCTGGGGCTTTCGGGCAAGCTCCTTCTCCTCACGCTGCTGTTCGTGATGATGGCCGAGGTGCTGATCTATGTGCCCTCGGTCGCCAATTTCCGCCTGAACTGGCTCAACGATCGGCTCTCGGCCGCGTATACCGCGGCGCTCGTCTTCGAGACGGTGCCGCCCGATGCGGTAGTGCCAGAAAAGGTCGCGCGCGAGATTCTCAAGAGCATCGGCGCGCGCGCGGTGGCGGTCAAAATGGGCCAGCAGCGGCGGCTCCTCGCAGCGGGCGCCATACCGGCTGCGATCGATCACGACATCGACATGCGCACCATGACCTGGCACCGGGCCATCATCGAGGCATTTGCCACCTTGTTCTCATCGGGTCGCGACGTCATGCGCGTGGTCGGCGCCGCGCCCATGGGCGGCGAGTTTGTCGAGATCGTCATGGATGCGGCGCCGCTGCGCAAGGCGATGCTCGAGTTTTCCGTCCGCATTCTCATCCTCTCGCTCGTCATCTCGGGGATTTCGGCGGTGCTGGTGTATATCTCACTGCACCAGCTTCTGGTGCGGCCAATGCGCCGCATGACCGCGAATATGGTGGCGTTTCACAGCGAGCCGGAAAATCCCGCCCGCATCATTGCCGCCTCGAACCGGCGCGACGAGATCGGCAGGGCAGAGCGGGAGCTTGCCGCCATGCAGCGCGATCTGCGCACGCTGCTGCAGGAAAAGAATCACCTCGCCGCGCTTGGTCTCGCCGTCTCGAAGATCAATCACGACCTGCGCAATCTTCTCACCTCGGCGCAGCTGTTTTCGGAACGCCTCGCCAAGCTCGCCGATCCGCATGTGCAGCGGTTTGCGCCCCAGCTCATGCGCGCGCTCGAGCGGGCGATCGCCTTCTGCCAGTCGACCTTGTCCTATGGACGGGTGCAGGAGCAAGCGCCCGACCGGCGGCTCCTCGCGCTGGAGCCGCAGGTCGAGACGGTGCGCGAAACCCTGGGGCTTGATAGCGCTTCGTCGGTGCGCTGGATCGCCGCGATTGAGCGCGGACTGATGGTCGATGCCGACCCCGAGCAGCTCTTCCGCATCCTGCTCAATCTTACGCGCAACGCGCTGCAGGCGCTCGAAAGCCGGGACCCCAAGGAACAGGGTCCGAAGGATCCCGGGCGCGACCAGATCCGGGTCACCGGCCGGCGCGAGGGCGCGGTGGTGGTGATCGAAGTCTCGGATACTGGCCCCGGTCTGACCGCGCAGGCGCGCGCGCATTTGTTCGAGGCCTTCCAGGGCTCCACGCGCACGGGCAGCGCGGGCCTGGGCCTGACGATTGCAGCCGAGTTGGTACGCGCGCACGGCGGCGAGATTCGCCTCGTCGAGGGCACGATCGGGGCCACGTTCCGTCTCACTATTCCGGATCGCGCGGTAGAGCTGAGCGCCGTGCGCGGCGAGCGCGCCAGCGCTTAGGTACGGGGTAGCCCGGATGAGCGCAGCGACATCCGGGATCCCGCATATCGCTTCGCTCATGCGGGCTACGGTTTCACGGTTCGGCCTTGACGACTGCGCGCAAGAGTGCCGCGCCACGAATATTTTCCAAATGCCTGATCGGTCTGCTGTTGCCCGCGCAGCTTGACCATCGATCGTAACGCCTCTTCAATAACTTTCTTCTTTGTTGGCAGCCCCCGACAGCTTCTGCGCTTCTGCGAGTAGTCCGTCGTCAATATCGACCGTCGTGCGCACAATGTCTGTTGAATACCTCAATCGGGGAGTTCGATCACAACCGCGCCCAACTCAAAAAGAACAACCCCGCGCAAGGCGGGGTTGCTCTCGAGGGCCTGTCAGATGGCCCTATTCGTAGTACCAGCCGTACCGAGGCCCGATGCCGACCCCCATGTACGGGGAGGAATAGGCGCGGTAGCCAGGTGCGTAGGCGTAGGCGCCGTACGCACGGTCACGGTCCCCATAGCGCACAACGCGCTCGCGGACGACGCGGCGCGCCGGCCGTTGGACAATCACGGTGCTTGCAACCGGAGGCGCCGCATAAACGCCGACACCAGGGGTCCCCCAGCCATAAGCATAGGACGGCCCCCAGCCCGAGTACCCGTAGTCGTAGCTGTAAGATGGCCCCCAACCAACGCCGACATAAGGGCCCCAGCCGTAGCCTGTGTAAAACGTTTGCGCACTCGCTGGAACCGCAAACGAAAGCGCGGACAGCGCGGTCAGAGCAAAGATGAGTTTTCGCATGCGCTCACTCCTTTGTTCTTTAGTTCTTCCAACTGCAGTTTGCCGATGAGGAGCCAACGCGCGAAACCGGCGTTTGTTCTGGCGGAACCTGGTATGTGGCCACCCAGGAAAGGAGGGTAATCTCATGCCGGCGAAATCAAAGAAGCAGCAAATGGCGGCAGGCGCGGCATTGGCCGCCAAACGAGGCGAGAGGCCGAGATCGCAGCTCAAGGGAGCCTCGCGGCAGATGGTGAAATCGATGAGCGAACCGGAGCTTGAGCGAATGGCGAGCGCCAAGCGCAAAAGCCTGCCTACGGGCTCCCGGAAGAAATAAGTCGCCGAGGCTGAATTGATTGCAGCATATTGCGCCCGCGGCGCCGGACCAGCAGTGTCATAAGGAGCCGTCGTTTTCATCTCATGCGCGCGGACAACTTGCTCGCGGCGCGGAACCAGCGGAGCGGGCTCGCGTTGGCGCACAGTCGACCATCCGCTTGCCGTCTGCCCGGAGACTCATTCTGATGTTGGAACGCACCCCTTCGTCCCAGGCGCTGGCGCTGCCTGAGAACATCCGCACGCGCGCAAAGGGGCTGCGCCCGCTGGTGCGAACAGTTGGCGAGGGCATCCGCCTCATTGACCGGGAGCTGCCTGTCGAACTGCGATCGCTGCCGCGCTGGACGTTCGCCCGGGCGCTTCTCGTGCATGCCGAGCGATCGCGAAAGAAACGGGACGTGATCTGCGCCGCGCGGCAGCTGCGACAGGCGTTGAGCAATGAGGGATGGCTTGCCGAGGCGGATTAGGCGCGCAGGAACTCTGGTCGGGTTCAAACGTTGCTTTACGCATGCGGGATCCGGGGTTCTTTTTGATGCGTCTCAAGCATTCAACGCCATCTGCCGCCGATTTGAAGACTAAAAAGAACGAGATTCGCCGCCTTCTGGAAGAAAGCGGCGATGTGGCACCCGTCGATGTTCAAAAATATGCGAAGCGCGCAGCCGAGGTGATCACCCGCGCCGTCGAGAAAGCGCGTGCGCGCGGCGCGCAGAAACTGCGGCGGTAGAGGTCCTGCGCACCCGCGGTTTGCGGGATTGCAGCTGCGGAGCCGGAGCTTTGTCGAAGCGTCCGCGCTTCGGACGCGCAAGCGCGGCAATGAAAAGCCGCGTCGCATCGTCGAGAAGTTCCGGTCGCTTGATTGTCATGAAATGTGTTCGTCACCGCGATCAGAACATAACGGCGCGCGCGGTACATAGTTCCCGGCCCCGCGGCCAAAGCATGCAGGTGCGCTCATTCGACGGCAGCCGCCGAAAAGTTGCGCGCTTCCGCTTCAGGAACCATTTGCGTCCAAAGCGGCTTAGGCGTGCAAAGAACCATGGCGGAGACCAAACATGCCCTCGAAGGTGGAATGCTGTAAGGCGAAAGCGCGCGAATGCCAGCGGCGCGCGCAAGCCGCTGCGGACCGGGGCGTCAAGCGTGCGTATTGGCGCGTTGCGGCACAATGGTCGGACATGGCCGGCAAAACGCGCCGGGCGCCTGCACGCCGGCGAAGGCCCGCATGATTTGAACGTTCAGTTCTGAGCGCCGCTCGCCGATTACGCGCGGCGGTCGACAATGCGCGGCGCCTTAATGCTCGCCTCAAATTCCTTCGCCAGCGTGCCGAGCGCAATCGGCACGATTTCGGGCGTGAGCTCGAACGCGCCCTTGATCGCATGCGTCAGGTCGGTCATGGCATCACCGACGTCGCATCCGTGCTTGAGCTCCACGAAAACGCGCAGGACGTCTTCCGACTGGACGGTAACCGCCTCGCATTTGAAGTCGTTGATTGCGCGCTGGCGAAAGAGGAGGTCCTCGAACTCGCCATGGCCTATATTGATGCCCTTGATCTTGAAAAACCCGGTGGTGCGCTCGGCATGACGCACGACGGGAAACACCGCATAGGGTGAAGTGCCGGGCACCTGCGTCTCGCAGGCGACCAGGTCTCCCGACATCCAGCGCAGGAATGGGGTCACGTTATTGGTGAAGAGCGGCGTGACGACGAGCGCACCGATCTGGCCACTTGGCACCTGCTCGTGTGTGTCCGGGTCGACCACTTCGACAAAGAACAGATCGCTCCAGATGCGAAAGCCGGGCACTTCGCCGTCCTCGGCGCCCATCATGCCGGCTTCCGTCATGCCGAACGAGTCGCGCAGCTTGGCGCCCCACATCAGCTCGATCTTCTCGCGCTTGGCTTGCGAAATAGGCTCTGCCGACGTGATCAGGAGATGCACCGAGTCCTGCGCGAGGGGATGGCCGCGCTCCTCGGCGAGACTCGCGAGGTGCAGCGCGTAGCTCGGCATGCCCATCCAGACATCCGGTCTGAGCTTCTCGATCAGCTCGATCTGGAGCGAGGACGGAGTGGTCGTTCCGGCGCCCGCCATCAGCACTCCCATGCCGCATTTTTCCCCGGCGCGCGCCATCATCTGACCGGCGGGATGAATGCCGAGCGGAAACGAGCAGTGCACGCGCTCGCCCGCGCGCATGCTCGCACACTGGAACACGCGGCAGAAACCCACCATGGCGGCCATGAGATCGCGATGGCTGCGCGGATAGAACAGCGGCCGGCCGGTGGTCCCACCGGAGCGCCAGTATTCCGAGATGCCATCATCGGGGGCGGCAGGAAGGCAGAAGTGTTTGTAAAATTCCGCGTCCGACATGCTTCGCAACATGTCCTTGTCGAGGATGGGAATCCTGCTCCACTCCTCGGCATGATCCAGACGATCGAGTTTCACGCGATCGAGCTTGCCGGCGAAGAACGGCACCCGTTTTGCCTGCTCGACGGCGAGGCGCTTGCGTGCGGACTGAATCCGGAAAATTTCGTGGAAGCTTTTCGGTGGGGACAACGAAGGCGCCGGCCACTCCATCGAATTACAGGCTCGTGTCCTCGCGCCAGATGCCCAAAATTTGCTGAGCGGGCCTGTCCGAAATCGAGAACAGCACCGATTCCTTCTGTGCGTTGTGCGCGTAGACCTTCCAGGGCGGCACGACGAAGACGTCGTTCTGTCTCCATTCCAGCGCCTTGCCATCCACCGTCGTCGTGCCTTGTCCTTCGGCGCAGACAAAGATGGTGCCGTCCGTGGCGCGATATTTCCCCCCTCTGAAGCCCTGCGGAAAGAGGGCGAGGTGAGCGCCCATGGTGGGCAGAACCGGGCCGCCATTGATCGGATTGGCGTAGCGCACGCGCGCGCCGTGCCGCGGGTCGATATCGCCGGCCTTGAGCATGCGTTCGATGATCGGGCGCGTGCGCGCATAGGTGTAGTTGATCACAGGGCTGCGGTTGAGATGCGCCGGCGCTCCATCGGGCAGCACGCCCGAGGCGTAGAAGGCAAGCGAATCGCCGTCCGTGCGCCTGGTCGCCTGGATGGGGGCGTCCATTTCCTGCGCAAACGACGTTTCAAAAAAATTGACTTGCGGAAAATCCAGCACGTCGAGCCAGAGCACCGGATCTTGCCCGGTATTGCCGTGATCATGCGGAGCCCAGTTTGCGGTAATGACGAAGTCGCCGGGAGCCATGTAAGCCTTCTCGCCCTCGACCGCAGTGTAGGCGCACTCTCCGTCGAGCACGAAGCGGATTGCGGAGGACACGTGCTGGTGCGCGTGCGCGACTTCTCCCGGCAGGATCATCTGTACGCCGGCAAACAGCGTGTTGGTGATGCGCGACTCGCCGCGCATGCCAGGATTCTCCAGGACCAGCACGCGCCGTTCCGCCTCTTCGGCCGTGATCAGCGGGCCTGATTCCATGACCAGCTTTTTGATGTCGCGATAGTGCCAGATCGCGGGCGCGCAGCGCGTGACCGGCTCCCTGGTCACGACATTCTTGAGCACCTTCCACAGCGGCGCCAGATCGTGCTTCGTGATGCGGTCGTAGTATTCCTGCCGGATCGCCTCGATATTGTGCTTCGGGCCGGGGGCTTTCTCGCCCCGCTTGCTGGCAGCGGCGCTTGGCATGACGCTCTCCCTGAACGGGCGGACAAAATTGTTCGTCAGTATATATATGTATATAATGAAACTCGGTCCTGCAGGTAGCCCGACGGCGTGGAGACACCCGGACGCATTCCCGGATTTCGCTGCGCTCAATCCGGTCTACGATCTCTACGATCTCGGCGCCACGCGCGCGATGAATGTCGCAAAGGCTGCGAGCTGCTGCTTGATGAAGGCACGCGTTGTCTCGTCGGTGAGTTCGCCGGTCTTCTCGTCGAATTTGGCAGCGCAATTTGCGATGAAGATCTCGGGCTTGTTGAGCGTGAGCGCGTCGAGAAAAACCATGGATTTGCGAAACTCGTACTGCATGCGCGCGCCCCCCACCGGCCCCGGGGAAGCCGATTGCAGCGCGATGGGCTTGCCTGCAAACGGCTGGTTCGGCAGGCGGGAGAGCCAGTCGATCGCATTCTTGAGACCGCCGGGGATGCTGAAATTGTATTCGGGCGTGCAGAAGATCACGCCGTCCGCCGAGCGGATCGCCTCGGCAAGCGCCTGCACCGGAGCGGGAAAGCCGGTCGAGCTCTGGGTATCGAAATTGTAGAGCGGAAATTCCGCAAACAAGGGCGCAGGCGTGAGCCTCATGCCCTCCGGCGCGAGCGAAGGGAGCGCGCGCTGCACCATGGCATTATAGGAGCCCTTGCGCAGAGAGCCGCAGACGGTAAGCACGTTCAGGTCGGCCATCTCGATCTTCTCACCGTTTCTCCGCCGCGATCGGATTCCGCAGCACGCCAATTCCTTCGATCTCCACCTCGCAAACGTCGCCCGGCTGCATCTTCGGACTGCATCACCTGACTGTTGAGCCGGCTTTGAATGGCAAGACCCTTGCCGCCGACCGGCAGCTCATCGGCGGTGACCATCCAGGGTCCGAAGCTGCCGGTCGCGTCGAAATTCTTGCCCATGGTCCATTGCGTAGTGTGGCGCTGGAATTCACGCACCGAGCCCTCGTTGCCGCAGGAATAGCCGGCGATGCACGAACAGGCGTTCGCGACGTTCAGATGTCGTGCGCGCCTGCCGACAATGGCGATCAGCTCGGCCTCGTAGTCGAGCGTCTCCGAAACGCGAGGCCGGATGATGGGCGCGCCGTGCGGTACCAGCGATGTCAGGCACCGCATGAAGATGGTCGGGAATTTCGGGATGTTGTCGCGCTGCGGCCCCTCCTTGACATGATCGAGGTAATTGAGGCCGAGGCAAACGATTTTCCCCGGTCTTGCGATAGGCAGCCCGAACTTGAGGCCCGCAAGGGCGTGGCGGGCGCGCGCGGGTGCGCGGCGCGCGGCCTCGCTCAGCGACGACAAATCGCCATTCGTCGAGCGCAATACCTCGCCCAGGTCGGACGGAATGGCTGCATCGCCCGCCTGCACGTGGACGACCTCCTCACCGTCGATCACGCCGAGGCGCAACTCGCCGTCAGCCTCGAAGCCGACAATTCTCATGCGGTGTTTCTCAATGCATGCACCGAGAACATCGACTTACTGTCGGTCCACGAGCGCAGCGGTTGCCAGCCGCCGCGGCGCGCCAGGTCGGAGAAGGACTGCAGCGTGTATTTGTAGCTGTTTTCGGTGTGAATGGTCTCGCCGCGCTCGAAATCGATCAGTCGGCCCGCGACACGGACCTGCTGGCTTCTCGTGCTGACAAGATGCATCTCGATGCGATGCTGCGCGGCGTTGAAGAATGCGCGATGCTCGAACCGCGTCAGATCGAAATTCGCATCGAGCTCGCGGTTCATGCGCGCGAGCAGGTTCAGGTTGAACTCGCGGGTGATGCCGGCGGCATCATTGTAGGCCGCATCGAGCAGCTGCGCGTCTTTCACCAGGTCGACCCCGATGATCATGACTGCACCGGATCCGAGCAGACGGCCGGTCTCGCTCAGGAAGGCGGCGGCCGCGGCAGGCTCGAAATTGCCGATCGTGGAGCCGGGAAAAAAACCGCTGCGCGGCAGCCGCATCACTTGCGCGGGCAGCGCAAAGGGGATGGCGAAATCGGCCTGCACCGGAATAATCGAGAGGCGGGGATAGTCCCGCTGCAGCCTTTCCGCTTCCTGCTTCAGCATTTCGCCCGAAACATCGACAGGCGCGTAGACGAAGACGCCCAGCGCGGCGGAAAGCAGAATTCGTGCCTTCTCGCTCGACCCGCTGCCAAGCTCGACGAGCGCAGAGTTTTGCGGAAACAAACCTGCGATTTCGCCTGCATGCTCGCGCAGGATCGCGAGCTCGCAGCGCGTAAGGTAATATTCGGGCGTTCTGGTGATGGCCTCGAAAAGCTGCGCGCCGCGCGCGTCGTAGAAATATTTTGCAAAAATGCGCTTTGGGCGGGCGCTCAATCCTGCAATGACGTCGCGTGCAAAAGACGGATCGGCCTCGACGCGCTCCTTGCGCAAAGCCGCTCGTCGGGTGCCTGGCATGCTATGCTCCGAAGCGGCTCGCCTCGGCCGGAAAATCGGTCATTCCAGATAATCCAGGAGACGCAAACCACTGAACTGCCAGCGCGCCGAGGGGTAAAAGAAATTGCGGTAGCTCGCGCGGGCGTGACCAAACGGCGTGGCATGGGAGCTGCCGCGAAGTACAATCTGATTGACCATGAACTTCCCATTATATTCGCCCAGCGCGCCTGGCGCTGCACGATAGCCCGGGTACGGCGAATAGGCGCTGCGGGTCCATTGCCACGCTATTCCGAAGGCATCGTCGAGAAGATCGGCACGCGCGGCAATCTCCCATTCCGCCTCGCTCGGCAGATGCTTGCCGGCCCAGCGCGCAAACGCGTCAGCTTCGTAATAGCTCACGTGGGTCACGGGGGCGTGCGCATCGAGCGCTGTCAGTCCTGCGAGCGTGACCGTTTGCCAATGCCCGTCGATTTTGCGCCAGTAGCCCGGCGCTTCCCATTGCTCCGCCTGGAGCGCCGCCCATCCGTCCGACAGCCACAGCGAGGGCGTGCGATAGCCGCCGTCTTTCATGAATTCGAGCCACTGCGCATTGCTGACCAGAGATCGGCCGATCCGCGCCGGCTGAATGAACACCCGATGTGCGGGCAGCTCGTTGTCGAAGCAGTATCCGTCACCGGTGAAACCGATGATGTGGATGCCGGCGGGAAGCTCGGCAGATGCTGTTGTTGGCGAGGCGGGTTGCGGGGGCTGCCAGACTCTATCGTAGGCCGGGGTGAGCGGGTTCGATGCAAAGGCGTGCAGGAGATCCGTGAGCAAAAGCTCCTGGTGCTGCTGCTCGTGGTGCATGCCGATTTCAAGGATGCGCAAGACCTGCGGCAACGCCGCAGCCGGCGCGGTCGCAAGGAGCCGCTCCATGGCCTCGTCAACGTGCTGTCGAAAGGCAGTCACCTCGTCCGCCGTGGGACGCGTGATGAGTCCGCGCTCGGGGCGCGCGTGGCGCGGCCCAGCTGCGACGTAATACGAGTTGAACAGGTAGCCGAACTGCTCGTCGAAGACCTGGTAGTCGGGGAGATGCGCAACGAGAAGGAATTGCTCGAAGAACCAGCTGGTATGCGCGCGATGCCACTTTGTCGGACTCGCGTCGGGCATCGACTGCACGGTCTGATCTTCAGGCGCGAGAGGCGCGGCGCGCCGCTCGGTTTCCGCGCGCACGGCGCGATAGGCGGCAAGCGCGGTGCCACGCGCATCCGCCGCGCAGGCGCGGGCTTCCTCGGCCGAGCGTGGGGCGGGTCTAGCAGCCACGGTCGCTACGCTCATTTTGCAGCATTTGCGCCCGCCGTTGCGGCGGTCCCATCCTGTTGGCCAGTGCCTCCGCTCGCGCCGATGGCGCCGATAATTTTGCCGCCCACCACAATCGGCACGCCGCCCTCGGACGCAACCGGCTTTTCAGGAAACGTGAGGAATGCGGTATTGCCGGCGGCATATTGATCGGCGAAGGCCTTGCTCGGGCGGCGGAACATGGCAGCTGTGCGTGCCTTCGCGTGCGAAATTTCGGCGGAAGCGAGCTGCGTGCCGTCCATGCGCTCGAAATAGATGAGCTCGCCCGCTGGTCCGACAACCGCAAATGCCATGTGCCAATTGTTCTTTCTGGCCTCCGCCACGGCGGCAGCCGCAACCGCTTTCGCCTGCTCGATGGTGATCGGCAAGCCGTATTCGGTCGCAGCCGATGGGGCAGGCGGCTGAGCCGGTTGCTGAGCCAGAGCCGCGCTCGCGCTCCACCAGACAGCGACCGCAATCAATAAGCGAATTCGCATGTTTCGGTTCCCGTTGTTTGCAACCGCAGCGTCATGATGTTGTCGAAAATTGATCGTCTTTGCGACGCATGGAAGGGCAGGCCAGACCTGCACGACTGGTGCAGTTTTCAGGCGCTCTGGGCGAGCGGCGCAGAATAAGCGAGCAGCCCGCGTGCGGGCAAGTCATCTCAAAGCTTGCAAACGGCCAGAACGGTCGAGTCGAGCGTCACGAAACGAGAATTCTGAGGCACAGATGCAATTCATGCGAGCACGATCAATGATGCAGATCACGCGATCTTGTTGGTTTTTCCTGCTGATAGCGCTGGCGCTGCCCTTTTCGGCATCGGCACAGCCCAACTGCCGCAACACGGGCAGCTTTGAGGCCTGGCTTGCCGGTTTCAAGAAGGAGGCGCTTGCGCAAGGCATCTCGCCGTCAGCATTGGCCGCAGCTTCTCCGTATCTGGTACTCGATCAGCGCATCATCAACATCGATCGCGGACAGCGGTTTTTTGCGCAGAACTTTCTGGAAATCTCCGACAAAATGCTCGCCGGCGGGCGGCTGCCCAACGGCGCCGCACAGATGAAAAAGCATCAGGCCATATTTGCCCGTGAAGAGAAGGAATTCGGCGTGCCGGCTTCTGTCATCACCGCCTTCTGGGGCCTGGAGAGCGATTTCGGCAGCGGCCAGGGCAAGGACCACGCCATCAAGTCGCTTGCCACATTGGCTTACGACTGCCGCCGCTCGGATATGTTTCGCGGCCATCTCTTTGACGCGCTGCGCCTGATCGAGCGCGGCGACTTGCATGCAGAGGAGATGATCGGCTCCTGGGCGGGCGAGCTTGGCCAGACGCAGATGATGCCTTCCGAGTACATGGCGCACGCGGTGGATTACGACGGCGACGGCAGGCGCAACCTGATCAAGAGCGTGTCCGACGTGATCGGCTCGACCGGAAAATATCTGGTCCATCTCGGCTGGAAGCGCGGCGAGCCGTGGTTGCAGGAAGTGCGGGTGCCGTCCAACCTGTCGTGGAAGGAAGCGGACCTTTCGGTGCAGCATCCGCGCTCGAAATGGGCGAGCTGGGGGATCACGCGCGCCGACGGCAAGCCGCTGTCCGCCGACAGCGTGCCGGCCTCGGTCGTGCTTCCGGTCGGGCGGTTTGGCCCCGCGTTCCTCGCCTACGACAATTTCCAAGCCTATCTGAAATGGAATCAGTCGCTCAACTACTCGCTGACGGCCGCCTACTACGCCACCCGGCTCGACGGCGCGCCGCCCATGTACAAGGGCAACGGCAGCATCCCCAAAATCTCGTTCGAGGAGACGCGCGAGCTGCAGGAGATTCTGCAAAGGCGCGGCTATGATGTTGGTCGCATCGATGGCGTGCTCGGGCTCAAAAGCCGTGTGGCCATACGCGACATGCAGATCAAGTTTGGCCTGCCCGCGGACGGCTGGCCTACGGCGGAGCTTTTGGGCCGCCTGCGCGCGGGCGGGTAATCCCGGGCCGAGGGTATGACGCACGTGCCTGCACGCCTATATATGGCGGGGCAGAGAGCACACGCATGCAGCTCGCAACCGACGCGTTGGCCGACACCACGATCAGGGCCAAGCTGAACTACGTAATCGATACCGGCACCCCTCCGATCCATTACGTGGACTGGCCGGAGATGGAGCACAAGGCCATCCCGGCGCAGTACCGGCAGCACGAAGTCACTATCCATGACGGCCGCCCGCTGCGGGACACGTTCAGGCTTGACACGCACGGCTTCGTCTTCGTCGCTCATCCGACCCGGATGAAGGATTTCACCGACGAGGACGAACGCAAGCGAGTCTATGATTCCGAAGTGCAGGAACTGATCAAGCGCTGCTCGGGCGCTTCATCGGTCGTGGTCTTCGACCACACCATCCGTACCGGCGATGAGGCCGCACGGAAGGCCGAGGGCGCGCGGCCGCCGGTCAAGGCGGTGCACAACGATTACACCGAGAACTCGGCGCCCAAGCGGCTACGGGAAATTGTCGGCGACGCCGAGGCGGAGGCGCGGCTCAAGCGCCGCTACGCCATCATCCAGGTGTGGCGGCCGATCCGGCGCGAAGTGGTCATGGATCCGCTCGCGATCTGCGATGCGCGGAGCATACCGCCGCAGGGCTTTATTCTCGTGCAGCGCCGGTATCCGTACCGAACCGGCGAGGTCTATCACATCTCGTATAATCCCGCGCACGTCTGGTATTACTTTCCGCGTATGGAGCGTAACGAAGCGCTGGTATTCAAGGTATTCGATTCCGATTCCAGCAAGCCGGCGCGCTTCACCGCCCACACTGCCTTCGAGGATCCCGCTACGCCCGCAGATGCGTGGCCGCGCGAGAGCATCGAGACGCGCACATTCGCGTTTTGGGATTAGCGCCGTAGTGTCCCGAACTCGGTGCGCTCCCTCTCCCCAGCGGCGGGGAGAGGGTTGGGGTGAGGGGGACACAAATATTTCGGAGAGATTGTAACCCCTCACTCTAACCCTCTCCCAATGGGAGAGGGAACGGGAGGGCGTTTGTCGCGCGCGAGTAGCTTTACGGCACGATGCGCTCGGCGCGGAAGCGGCGCATGAGCTGCACGAACATCTCCTCGCTGTCGACCACGTCGTGAAATCCGAAACGCCGGCACTTGCTCACGTCCGACATCACATCCCACTCGCAGCCAAACACGTAGTCGGCAAAGGGCCAGGCGACGAGCTCGCCATACGCATAGGATTTCAAGCCATATTTCTCCGTCATGGCGTGCCACAGCGGCTCCTTGTCCGCCATTTGCGCCGTCAGATTGATCGTCTGCGGATCGCCGAGCGGCGTCTCGAACGCGTCGGCGAGTTTCGGCCAAATATTTCGCCAGCGAAAATAGTCGCCGTTCGTGATATTGAACGCTTCGCAGCCGCAGCGGGGCTCCGTTGCCGCCCAAAGCGCGGCCCTGGCGAAATGCGCCGACTCCGTGACCTGATAAATGGAGTCATAGGCTCCCGGCTTGCCCGGAAAGCGCAGCGGCAAGCCGAGCTCCTTGCTGATTGCGGCATACACGGCGATCGCGGGCGCAAGGCTCATCGGCGTGCCCGGAGCGAAACCGCAAAGAGTCTGTGGCCGCAGCTCGACCCAGTCCCATGATTTGCCGCGCTGGAATTCCGTAAGCCAGTCGATCTGGTCGAAATAATAGTTCGGCGGCAGGTGGCGCGGATCGCTCTCCCGCGCCGGCGTCTTGAACGGCCCGAGGTGGGAACCGTAATATTTCGTGCCGGTAACCAGTACCACGCGTTCCAGGCTGCGCGACGCCGCATTGATCGCCTGCACGGCGTTGACCAGCATGTCGCGATTCTGCGCGACATTGGCCGCATAATTTGCGGCGGGCCCTGCTGCCGGTGAAAACGCCGCGTAGAAGATGTGCGTTGCGTCAGCGCAGGCCGCGAGCTTTGCCTTCGCACTCGCAGCATCAAGCAGATCGACATTAATGTGCCGGTAGCGCGCTCCATCAGCGACCGCGCGCCGCGAAACCCCCATCACCGACCATTGTGCATCGGCGAGCAGCCGCTCGACGATGTAGCGTCCGATGACCCCGAGCGCCCCCACCACCACTGCCTGTTTGCTCGGTTGCATCAATTAAACCTTCGTTGACCATCGGCCAAAAACATTCATTGACCATCGTCCAAAAACAAGAGCGTCCGCGCCCTGAATTAGGCCGCAAACAAGTGTTCTTTCGTACTTATCTGGGGCATGGGGCAGAGTATTAGCACGCGCGAGGCAAGCGCCTTAAGCCTGCGCACAGTGTGGCGCGCGCGCCCGGTCCGCCTGATCATCGGCGTCGGACTGCTGCTGGTGGTGGCGATCGCCACGCCAGGCAGCTTTGCCGTCTCCAACCTGCGCAACAACATGCTCGCGGACAGCGAGCGCGAGCTGGGCAACCTTGCGGCGGTGCTCACGGAGCACGTCGAACGCACGTTCGAGACCCTGGCCCTCACACAGCCAGCATGTACGGGCTTTCTCTTGACAAGAGGAAAGAGGGCACGCCGCTCCGGACGATCCTGAAGTACAGGGTGGCCAGCGGCAACAGTCCGCAAGAGACCGAGCAATACATCGAGGAGCGGCTGGCGGAAGTGAGCCGCTCGTTGGCCTTCCGGGCCGTCAACAAGCTTCGCGATGGACGCTACATCGCGGTGACGCATCAGCCGATGCCACACGGCGGCTAGGCGTGCTTGCACCAGGACATTACCCAGCAGAAGCGCGCGGAGGAGCGGATCGCGCATCTGGCCCATCACGATGGACTGACCGACCTGCCCAATCGCGGATTGTTGCGCGAGCGTCTGGATATGGCCCTCTCACGACTGCGCAACGGCGACTGCCTTGCCGTGCATTACCTCGATCTCGACCTTTTCAAGCATGTCAACGACACGCTCGGACACGCAATCGGAGACGAGCTGCTCAAAGCGATGGCGCAAACGGCTGCAAACTTTCGTTCGCGAACCGGACATCATCGCGCGCCTGGGCGGCGACGAATTTGCCATTGTGCAGACCGGGCTGCGGCGGGGCAGCGACGCAAGCATGCTGGCGCAGCGCCTGCGCGGTGCGTTCCAGACGCCGTATGAGCTCAACGAGCACCAGATCGTCATCGATGTGAGCATCGGGATCGCGGTGGCGCCGAGCGATGGCGAAGATGCCGACAAGCTGCTGCGACGCGCCGACCTTGCGCTGTATGCAGCGAAGGGCGACGGCCGCGCCACCTACCGCGTTTTCGAGCCGCAGATGGACGGCCGGCTCAAGGCGCGTCGCGCGCTGGAGGTGGCGATGCGGGCGGGCGCTCGCCAATGGGAAATTCGAGCTGCACTACCAGTCATGAACCTGACACGTGGCCAAGTGAGCGGCTGCGAGGCGCTGCTGGGCTGGCGACATCCCGAACGCGGGATGATCCTGCCCGGGGAATTCATCCCGGTAGCCGAGGAGACGGGTCTCATCAGCCAGATTGGCGAGTGGGTGCTGAGGACCGCCTGCAGGCAGGCGGCGAGCTGGCCCGGGCACGTCAAGGTTGCGATCAATGTCTCGCCAATTCAGTTCAAGAGCAAGACGTTGCCGCTTTGCTGAGTCAGGACTTGCCGCCGGCCGTCTCGAGATCGAGATCACTGAAGCCGTGCTCATGCAGCACAACGACGGGACGCTGGCCACACTGCATCAGCTGCGCGACCTGGGCATTCCTGCGCCGTCTGCACTCGACCGTGCCGGCGCAGATCGCGAATGTGCCGGTGATCATGATGACCGGGCACGACCAGCGCGCCTACGTGCTTGAGGCTGTGCGCCTCGGCGTGCACGAATTTCTCCTCAAGCCGGTGTCGCTCACCGCCTTGCAGGAACGCCTCGCATCCGCATTGGACAAGTCGCTCAGCGTGCGGCGCGCGCAGGAAACAAGCCGGCAGGCACGCAAGCTCGCAAGCTGAGCCCGCGCGCGGCCGGCCACCAGCTGCTATCATCGAAAAGCGAGGCCCGTTCGGGCCGCAGACCGAGGGCCGCTCCCGCTCTTCACCGGCGAACAGGAGCGCATCCGTGTTTGGAGCACGCGCTTGCCGAAATATCTCCTGGCCATCGATCAGGGCACAACGTCCACGCGCACCATCGCTTTCGACGAGACGCTTGCGCTAATCGCAATCGCACAACAGGAATTCGCACAATTGTATCCGGCGCCCGGATGGGTCGAGCATGATCCCGAGGCGATCTGGTCGAGCGTGCTGGCGACCGCCAAAAACGTGCTGCAGCAGCTTGCGCATGCGAGCGGCAAAATCGCGGCAGTCGGCATCACCAACCAGCGCGAGAGCGTCGTGCTCTGGGATCGCGCGAGCGGCCGCCCACTGCACAACGTCATCGTGTGGCAGGACCGGCGCACGGCCGAGGCATGCGCGAGCCTGCGCCGCGAGGGTCATGAGTCTGCAATCGCCGCCCGAACCGGACTTCTTTTGGACCCATACTTCTCCGCCACAAAAATTTCCTGGCTGCTCGACAATGTGAGCGGAGCGCGGGAGGCGGCAGAGCAGGGGCGGCTCGCCGCGGGGACAATCGACAGCTTCCTGCTCTGGCGGCTCACAGGCGGCAAGGTGCACGCCACGGACGCGACGAATGCTGCGCGCACGCTCCTCCTCGACGTGCGGCGTGGCGCCTGGGACAAGGACCTTTGCGACCTGTTCCGCATTCCTCCCGCGCTCCTCCCCGAGGTTCGCGACTGCGCCGGCCATTTCGGCACCACGACAATTCTGGGTGGACCGATTCCGATTTGCGCGCTGATCGGCGATCAGCAGGCCGCCACCGTAGGCCAGGGCTGCTTCTCGCCGGGCATGCTCAAGGCGACCTACGGCACCGGCTGCTTTGCCTTGCTCAACACCGGCGAGACGCCGGTCGCCTCGAAGAACCGCCTGCTCACCACCATTGCCTATCAGCTCGGCGGCAAGCGGACCTACGCGCTGGAAGGCGCCATTTTCATCGCCGGCGCCGCCGTGCAATGGCTGCGCGACGCGCTCAAGCTCATCAGCGCCGCACCGGAAGTGAATGCGCTGGCCGCCCGGGCACATGCCGCCGAACAGGTGTATCTGGTGCCGGCATTCGTCGGCCTCGGCGCGCCGTGGTGGGATGCGGATGCGCGCGGCGCAATCTACGGGCTCACGCGCAACGCCGGCGCGGCCGAGCTGGCGCGGGCCGCGCTCGAGGCGGTCGGCTATCAGACCCGCGATCTGCTCGAGGCAATGCGTGCCGACTGGCCGGGGGCGGCCGGCGCCACCGTTCTTCGCGTCGATGGCGGCATGGCGGCGAGTGATTTCACCATGCAATTCGTGGCCGATATCCTCGGAGCGCCGGTCGATCGTCCCGTCGTTAGAGAGACCACGGCGCTCGGCGCCGCCTACCTTGCGGGTGTAACGGTGGGGCTGTGCCCGAATCCGGCGGAGTTCGCGCGCACCTGGAAGCGCGAGCGACGTTTCCTGCCGCAGCTCGATGCGGAGAGCCGCGAGCGCAAATGGCATGGGTGGCGCACGGCCGTCGAGCGCACGTTGAGCAAGACGGCGCATTGAAAACGGAGATGTCCGCGCTCACGTTGAAGTCCCGCGCTGCAGCTCGCGTCCTGCTGCAGCTCGAGGAAGTGCGCAAACGCTTCGGCAATACTGCAGCGGTCGATGGCGTATCGCTGGACATCTTGGAAGGAGAATTCTTCGCACTGCTCGGGCCTTCGGGCTGCGGCAAGACCACGCTTCTGCGCATGCTCGCCGGGCTGGAGACGCTGGATGACGGGCGCATCCTGCTCGACGCCCATGATCTCGCCGGTACGCCGCCTTATCGCCGGCCGATCAACATGATGTTTCAGAACTATGCCTTGTTTCCTCATCTGAACGTCTACAACAACATAGCCTTCGGCCTGCGGCAGGATGGGCTGGCGCGGGCCGAGATCGCGCGGCGCGTTGCCGAGATGCTGATGCTCGTTCGCCTCGAGGGATTTGGGTCGCGCAAGCCGCACCAGCTTTCCGGCGGCGAGCGCCAGCGCGTGGCGCTCGCCCGCTCGCTGGTGAAGCGTCCGCGGCTCCTGCTGCTGGATGAGCCGCTTGCGGCGCTCGACCGCAAACTACGCGGCGAAACTCAGTTCGAGCTCATGCAGCTGCAACGAGAGCTTGGCCTCACCTTCATTATCGTTACCCACGACCAGGAGGAGGCGATGACGGTCGCCGATCGCATGGGCGTGATGGATCGCGGACGACTCGTTCAGGTGGGCACGCCCGCCGAGATCTACGAAGAGCCCAATTGCCGCTGGGTCGCGGACTTCATCGGCGATATTAATCTGATCGAGGGATGCGTGGTCGCAGCGGAGAAAGGCAACGTTGTTGTGGAAACGGCTGCCTGCGGACGCCTGGGCGCGAATTCGGCGGCCGAGTGCAAGCCCGGCGATAAGGTATGGGCGGCGCTTCGACCCGAGAAGATAGCGATCGCCGTGCAACCACCCGAAATGCATGACGAGAACTCCGCCGCGGGGGAAGTGACAGAGGTGGGCTATCTCGGAGATTTAACGCTGCTCAAGCTGCGTGTGAATCAAGACTTCATCATGAAGGCATCCGTTGCCAACATCCGCCGCAGGAGCGAGGGGGCAATTTCGTCGGGAGATCGCGTATGGCTGACCTGGTCAAATGATGCCTTGGTGGTGCTGACGCGATGATTGCAGCTCCGGTTGCGCCGCGGCCCTGGGTCATGCGGCTGGTGCTGCTTGTCCCCTATGTCTGGCTCGTCCTGTTTTTCCTGCTTCCATTCCTTATCGTCTTCAAGATCAGCCTCTCGCATACTGCAATTGCGCAGCCGCCTTACGTGCCCGTTTTCGATGCGACCGCGGGATGGCAGGGCTTGCGCGCGTATCTGGGCGCGCTCTCGGTTGAAAACTACGCGCTAATCGTTTCCGACCCACTTTATCTTGCGTCCTACATAAAAAGCCTGCTCGTCGCGGGCGCATCGACATTGACGGTGCTGCTCATCGGATACCCGCTTGCCTACGGCATGGCTCGCGCGGCGCGCGCCTGGCAACCGGCGCTGTTCATGCTGGTGCTGCTGCCGTTCTGGACCTCTTTTCTGATCCGCATCTATGCATGGGTGAATATCCTCCAGCGCGATGGCCTGCTCAACCAGGTTCTGCTCGCGTTGCATCTGGTAGGCGAGCCGCCGGCATGGCTGGCGAGTGATACCGCGATCTTCATCGGAATGGTCTATTCCTATCTGCCGTTCATGGTTCTGCCGCTCTACGCGAACCTGGAAAAGATGGATCGCACGCTCATTGAGGCCGCTGCCGATCTGGGCTGTCCATGGTGGAAGGCATTCTGGCTTGTCACGTTTCCGCTCTCGCTGCGCGGCGTCGTCGCCGGCTCGCTGCTTTGCTTTATTCCCATGGTGGGAGAGTTCGTCGTGCCCGACCTGCTCGGCGGGTCGGAAAGTCTGATGATCGGGCAGACGCTTTGGACCGAATTTTTTCTCAACAAGGACTGGCCGGTCGCTTCCGCTCTTGCCTTCCTGCTGCTGGTGCTGCTGCTCACGCCGCTTCTGGTTTACGAGCGCCTGCAAATGCGCAGGACGACGGGCGCGTAGGATGCGCGGCATGTCGCGTTTCAACATCGCCTCGGTCGCGCTCGGCCTGGCTTTTCTCTATCTGCCCATAGTCGTTCTGATTGTCTACTCCTTCAACGCATCGCGCCTTGTCACGGTCTGGGCCGGCTGGTCGACGCAGTGGTATGCGGAGCTCATGCGCGACGAGGCGATCCTCGAATCGGCATGGGTGACACTGCGCGTTGGATTGCTCTCCGCCACCGTCGCCACGGTGCTCGGCACGCTCGCAGCGATCGCGCTGGTGCGGCTCGGACGCTTTCGCGGCCGTCTGTTGTTCTCGGGACTTGTCTATGCGCCCCTGGTGATGCCCGAAGTGATCATCGGGCTGTCGCTCCTCCTTCTGTTTGTGGCGGCGGATTTCGACCGCGGCTTCTGGACCGTGTCCATCGCGCACGCGACGCTGACGACCTGTTTCGTCGCCGTGGTGGTGCAATCGCGGCTCTCGGAGCTTGATCCGGCTTTCGAGGAAGCGGCGCTTGATCTTGGCTGTCCGCCGATAAAGACGTTTTTCCTCATCACCCTGCCGCTGATTCTGCCCGCCGTGATCGCGGGCTGGATGCTCGCGTTTACTCTCTCGCTCGACGATCTCGTCATTGCGAGTTTCACCACCGGTCCCGGCGCCACCACGCTACCCATCCGCATCTATTCCGAGATCAGGTTGGGGGTGAAGCCGGAGATCAACGCGATCTGCACCATCATGATCGCGGTGATCGGCGGCGCCGTGCTGGCCGCCTCCTTGCTGTCCAGATTCCGCAACGCCGAACTGCGCCGGTGAGTCAGACTTGCGCAGTTGGCGGAATACGCTGGCGGCTACGCGCGCTAATGGTCAATAAAACAGAATCACATCGGCGGCGACAATAAGCTGATCGCGCCGCGTGCCATGATCGTAGGCCGGGGCGTTGTACGAATGCTCATAGCGCAGCTCCGGGCGAAAGAGCCCGGTATTCTCGCCCCAGGCATTGAACCAATGGCCCCAGCCGATGCTGTGGGTCGCGTACCGGGTGGCGGTTCCCGTGCGCTGCCCGCGATCGTCGCTGAAATATTCATTGCGCATGACGAAAAAGTCCGCCTTCGATAGCTTGAAATTCTGATAGTTCACGATCGCCCAGGCGGGAGCAAAGCAGCTCACCTGGCCGAACGGGCAGACGGCGCCGCTCGTATTCGGCTCGATGGGCAGCGGCCCGAACACGCTCGGCACGTCGCGCTGGTAGGTGTAGTAGCCTTCCGTCTGCATGTTCCAGACGCTGCTGAACCTGTGACTCCAGGTGGCGACGAACATCTGGATATTATCGTAAGCATATTTCCCGTTGTTGATGGAATTGACGCATGGATAGATCGAATCATTGTTATCGCGTGAGGTCCAGCGCACGCACGCCACCGGCGTGAACTTCGCGTCCTGCTTCTCCCAGAAGGCAACATCGTTGCCTGCATGCGCGCCGAACTGCACCAGCCACTGATCGTTGAGCTTCACGGTGCTCATGACACCCATCTGGGTGAACGGATCGAAGATGTAGAGCAGTGAGTGCGTATAGAGATAATTTCCCGGCCCCATCTGCGTCTCGATGTCGGGCACCGACAGAAACCGCCCGACCCGGACGTTCATGCCCTCGGCGATCTGCGGGAAGAACAGCTCGCCATAGAAGGTCGGCACGTCGTAGCCATAGGTGCGGTTCTTGGCGAGGAGCTGATCGCTGAAGATGCCCTTCATGATGGTGTATCGATAGTCGAGACCGTACACGTTCGTGACGTTGAATCCCCAATCAACGTGATCTCTTTGCACGGTGTCGGGCAGCCGCTCGATGCGGAAAACAAGCTGGTCGAGCTCGAACCGGTTCGGGCGAATCGGATAACCTGCGGGCTGCAGCGAGACGTGCGAGTTGCTGCCGTTGGCTCCCACTTCCGCCCAGCCGTAGATCTTGATGTGGCTGTCCTTCCAGGTCTGTCCGTTTGCCCCGTCGTAGAGTGCCTTCATAAGCGGGCCGACCGAGGTATCCGGCACGCCGATCAACTGGCTGCCGCCGAGCGGCCAATCGGCTGACGGAAACGGCGGCGAATCGAGTGGTGCCGCCAAACCTGTGCGCTTCGGCTCGGGCTCGCTCGATTTCTTCGGCGGCGGCGGGAGCGCGGGCGTCCAGTTGGCCGGATTGAACAGATAGTTCATTCCGAGCTTCACCTCGTGCGCCTTGTTGCGCACAACGATGTCTTCCGCAAAGGCTCCGGTTGCGACGTTGTTCATCGCAACCGAGCGCGAGCCGAAGTCCAAATAGTTATATTCAAGCCGCAGGATCCAATTGTTGGCGAGCGCGTAATCCATGCCGGCACCGACTATGAAGCCGGTACGGCTTCCACCCCCGTGCTCGTCGAGCGGGGAGGGGAGCTGGGCGGTCTTGAAGAAATCCAGGTGAGTGAACGCGGCGCCGCCTTTCAGATAAAACACTGCCGGGTCATACGCGTAGCCGATGCGGCCGGTCGCGGTGCTGAGCCATTTCTGGCGGGTCCAGCAGGTATTGATGCCGTCGGGACAAAGGCTTTCGTCCTTGAGATTGCCCCACGACGCGTCGGCTTCGATGCCCGCAACCCAGCGCCCGAACTGCACATTGTAGCCGAGCTGGCCGCCGAGCATGACCGCATCGCCGGCGTCCACCGTCGCACCCTCGATCAGGGTCCAGTTGCGGTAGGAAAAGCCGGCGCCGAGATGCGCGCCTGCGTAGAGCCCGGACCAGTCGTAGGGCGGACGGATGGGCCGGCGTCTTGCGGACCATGACCGGGAGGTCGGCGGCGAAGGATGCGCCTGTGGTCAATACCAGCAGCATCGCCGTGACGATCCGGCGCACGCACATTACCGCCCCCACGCGCGGGCTATGCGAGTGCCCGCTGAACTGGAAAAATACCGGGCCCAGCAATCGCGGCAAGCTGACGGCAGCTGCTTTTGCAGGACTGCGCGGGCGGTCAGCAGAAAAAGAACAACTGTGACCGGGAGGTCACACGCACTCTTTTATTCAATGCGCCGCAGCAGACCGCTGGGATAATCCGCCGATCCATCGCCGAACTCGATGGTGTTCGGGTCGCGAATGGTCACCGGGTTGCTCTGGGTCCCCGCAGAGCAGAATTCCTCCGGTTCGGATTGGATCGCTTCGAAGCTGATCACGCCGCTGCTGCTCGCCGGCGCATGAAATACGAGCGGGAACTCGGCGGTCCAGCGTCCGCGCATGCGAATGGTGTAGCCGCCCAGCAGAACGTGCTGCGTCGCATAGGTACCGTCCTGATCGAGGCGCAAGGTGAAGGCAAATGTGCCGAGCAGATCGCGGAGGTCGCCCCGCCAGGTACCCACCAGTGCCGGCGGCGCCGCGCTCGCGTGCGACTCCGCAGTTTCGGCGTATGGTTGCGAAACTGATGCGATGAGGACGAGCGCGGCCGCAAGAATGCCACCGGTCGCGCGCTGCTGCTGAAGCCCTTTTCGCATGAGTGCTGCGCCGGCAGGAGGTTACGCGGGCGCTATAGCCAGGGTCGCCTGCTCTGGCTAGCGGCCGCTGCCGGTCGTTGCGCAATCCGCGCCTGATGCTGCGCATTCATCCACGCGGTTAACGGCTGGCGCGGCGTATAGCCGCTGATCGTGCGACCACCAGACCGTCGGAAATGCAGCGACGCCGTATCCGGGCATGGCTTCCGGCCGCGCGTATTTGTCCCAACGCGCCGTGCGCAGATTTGGATACGACCATTGTGGCACCACGTAATGGTTCCAGAGCAAGACGCGATCGAGTGCCTTGGCCGCTGCTACCAGCTCCGTCCGGTCGCGCGCCGACACAAGGCGATCGATGAGGACGTCGATCGCGGGATTTTTGATGCCGATGTAATTGCGCGAGCCAGGCACATCCGCAGCGCGGGAACCCCAGAACTGGCGTTGCTCATTGCCGGGCGAAAGCGTCTCCGGCCATACCGCTACGATGATATCGAAGTCGCGCTGCCGCAGCCGGTTTGCGTATTGAACGGCGTCGACCAGACGCACCGATACGCCGATGCCCAAGCGCTCCAGGGCTGCCTTATAGAACAATACGCAAGGCTCAAAGGCCGGGTTGTTGAGCAGAAACTCGATCTGCATCGGCTCGCCGGTCGCGCCGTCGACAAGGCGCATATGCCGTATGGCAAAGCCGGATTGTTGGAGCAGCTCCATTGCATGCAGCAGATTTCTCCTCGCTTCCTGCTCCCCGTGCGCGACAGGATTCCAATAGGCTGTCGTGAATACATCTTCGGGGACCTGGCCGCGCAGGGCGGAGAGAATTTCAAGCTCCTTACCCTCCGGCACACCCGACGACGCGAGCTCTGTGCCCTGAAAGTAACTGGCGATGCGCTGATACTGTCCGAAAAAGAATTCGCTGTTGACCGCCTGGAAGTCGAACGCAAAATTGAAGGCGCGTCGCACTTTCGCGTCCTGGAATTTGCGGCGGCGAATATTGAACGCGAAGCCCTGCATCAGCCCCATGTTGCGGATAGGAAATTCCTCGCGCACAACGCGTCCTTGCCTGATGGCCGGGAAACCATAGCCCGTCACCCAGTTTTTTGAGCTGTATTCCACGTGCCAATCGAGATCGGCCGCCTTGAAGGCCTCGAACGCAATCGTCAAATCCCGGAAATAGACGAACCGCAGCTCGTCGAAATTGTTGCAACCGCGTCGCACGTTCAGATCCCTGCCCCAATAGTCCTCCACTCGCTCGTACACGACATTCCGGCCTGCCTCGAAGCTTTTGATGCGGTAAGGGCCTGAGCCAAGGGGCGCGTCGAGCGTGGTGGCATCGATAGCGCGCCGCATTCCGCCGGCAGATGTGCCTGTCCACCAGTGCGCGGGCAGCACCGTGAGCTGACCGACGATCTGTGGCAGCTCCCGGACGCCGGGCGCATCAAAGGTGAACGTGATTTCACGCTCGCCCGTGATCTCGGCCTTGACCACACGGCGATAGTAGCCGGCAAAGCGCGGGCTGTGCTGTTTGAACGCCTGGAATGAGAAGATGACATCCTCCGCCGTGACCGGCGTGCCATCGTGCCATGTTGCGCCCGAGCGCAGCCGATAACGCACCCACGAAAAATCATCTGGATATGAAAGTGCCTCGGCGAGAAGCCCGTAAGCGCTCGAGGGCTCATCGAGCGATGGCAGCAACAGGGTGTCGTAGATCAGGTCTATTCCCGCCGCCAGATTCCCTTTCACCCCTTCCGTCACCATATTGAAATTGTCGTAGGTGCCGGCTGCGCTCTGGCGCACGCTGCCGCCTGTTGCTGCATCAGGGTTTACATAGTCAAAGTGGGAAAAGCCGGGCGGGTATTTCAGATCCCCGAACAGAGACACGCCATGACGCCAGGCCGGTTGGTTCTTGTTTTTCGCCGCAGGGAGGGGTACCGCCGCCCTGGGGCGGGCGGGCGTAAGCAAGCCGACGCCGGCAGCCGCAACAAAACTTCGCCGAGAGATGCTCACTTCGGCTACCTCCAGGCAAACAACGCTTGGCCAAGGGGTATCGTTTCGCACTTACCCAGACCGGCGTAACGACTTGATTCTATTTGGTTGCGGTGCCGCAAAAAATGCCGAGGTAACGCTCCAGCCTTCAGCAAAGCTGGTTCCGACGGACAGCGCTATAAAAAGAATGCCCACTCCCGAGAAAATCCGATTCGAAGACGCCGCCGCCTACGAGCGAATGATGGGCGTCTGGAGCAGGCTTGCCGGCGCGATCTTCGTCGAGTGGCTGCAGCCGGAGCCCGGCATGCGGTGGATCGATGTAGGCTGCGGCAGCGGAATTTTCACCGAGCTGATCGCGGAGCGCTGCGCGCCAGCCGAAATTCAGGGCATCGATCCATCACAGGCGCAGCTTGCCTTTGCGCGCGAGCGCCACAAGGCCGGGGTCGCCCATTTCCGCCAGGGCGATGCCGGCGCGCTTCCATTTCCCGATGACAGATTTGATATCGCCGTCATGGCGCTCGTGCTCTTCTTTGTTCCCGATCCCGGGCAAGCCGTGGCGGAGCTGGTCCGCGTCGTTCGGCCCGGGGGTATGGTGGCCGCATATGTATGGGACATGCTCGGGGGAGGCTTTCCTTTGGAGATGCTGCGCGCGGAGCTGCGCGCCTTGGGTGCGAAGCTCATGCACCCTCCGAGCGAAGACGCCTCGCGCATGGAGGCCCTGCGGGACCTCTGGACGACAAACGGCCTCGAAGCCGTAGAAACGAGACACATCGACGTGCAGCGCACGTTCGCCAGTTTCGAGGACTACTGGAGCATCGCCATGCTGAGCCCGAGCCTTGGCCCAACAGTGGCGGCGCTGCCCTCCGATCAGGTCGAGCTGATCAAGGCACGCATGCGAACGCAATTGAAGGCAGAGGGGGGAGGTTGCGTCACTTCTGGCGCCCGAGCCAATGCAATCAAGGGGCGGGTACCTGCCTGCGGCACGAGCCGATGATCAGCGCGCAGTGGGCTCTTGCGCGGTCGCGCCCGTGAGCCGGTCTATGGTCGAGCGGATAGTCCGTTCACGCTCGCTCATTTCGCCGGCCGAATGGCCCGTTCCGCGGGTTCCCTCGAGAAGCGGCGCCGCAGCCCCGGAGCGCTGCAGGCGGCTTTGCGGATCGGGCAGCATGATCGGATCATCCCACGAGCCCTGCACCATGAAGGGCAGCTCGAACAAAGGAGGCCCGGCATTCTCGCCGGGACCGGCAAGAAGACTCGCCGTACCTCTCAGGTCGAGCTCGCGGGCCGGAATGGAAGCGGTGCCTGTCATTCCCAATCCGACCGCGAGCCCTTCCATGCGCACTTGCTCGACGTTCGCTACGCCATCGACGATCTTCAAGCTGACGCTAAGCGTCTCGTAGGGCGTTCTGCCGAGGCGAAACTCGCCGGCGCCGGAAAGCGGCCTGCGCTCGATACGTTTGAGCAGTTGCTCGACATTGACTCCGGCGATCGCACCCTTGCGGCCCAACAGATTGGCCGTTCCATTCATGCTCTTGGTCAGGTCGTAAACGCTCGCCCCGGCGCTTTCTACCGCAAAGGCGAGATTACCCTTTCCCTCCAGCCGCCGAATGCCGAACATTTCGCCCAGGCATTGCTCGAAATCCACATTGGCAAATTGCAGTTGCGCCTTGAACTCGGCACCGTGGCTCCCTTTGCCCAGCGCCAGCGTGCCCCGCACGACTCCGCCGAATGCCTGTGACTCGCCAATGGCCATGTTGAAATTGCCGCCGCGCAGATTGGCGGCGACGGCCGTGCGGCCGAGCCGCGCGTTGGCAACGGTAATGCGCGCCGCCGACAGCCTGAGATCAACATCAATTCCTTCAAGCCCGTCGAGAACGATCGCCTGATCGCTCCACCCGTGCGGGGCATCCGCTTGCCCCTTGGCGCCTCCCAAAAGGCGGAGCGTGGAGAGGTAGGGCGTCACGTCGAGCCCCTCGGCCGCAAGCGTGCCCTGCACCGTGTGGCGGCCGTCAAAGGCGAGCACGCCTTCGCCAACATTGCCGTCCAGCTCGACATTCGCGCTCGACAACCCGATGGTGCTTCCGACCACGTTGGCATGCGCCTTGACCGTAAAACGGCCGAAGCCGCCTCCGACCGGCGCATGTTGACCGGCCCACCGCAGGGCCTCGCGCAACGATGCGGCCTCCGCCGCCATGGTGCCTTCCATTTTCAGCGTGGGCCGGTAGCTCAGATACCCGTCGAAGGCGAGCTTGAACGGCGAGCCGTCGAGACGCAGTTTCACGCCCGATCGGTCGCCGCGCAGTGCAGTGGCGAAATCGGCAAGGCTGAGGCTGCCGTCCATGCGCTCGCCGCGCCAGACGAAGCGGCCTGTGGCGGCGAAGCTGTTCGAGATCGAGGGCCAGGCGAGCGCGATTTCAACTTTCGACAGCGTATCCAGCGCGCGTCCGCTTTCCTCGCGGAACACGACCGTGCCGTCCTCGATCCGAATCTCGGAAAAGGACGAGCCGCGAGCCCGTGGTGACGCAAGGTTCTGCGCGAGGGCATCGAGATGGCCGGCCCAGCTCGAGCGGCGCTCGGAATTCAATGTTATGGCGATGACGGGCTGAAGCAGCGTGATCTCGGAAATCTGCACGCGCCCAACCAGGAGCGGAAAGAACCGCAGCCGCGCCAGCACGCGCTGTGCCGTGAGTGCGGGAGCGCCGGTACTATCGGAGAGGCTCACATCCTCCAGGCTCACGCTTCCGGTGGGAAAAAGCGACACCGAGGCGGCCCCCCGCAGCACGGGATCAAGTCCGGTGACGGCGCGAATCTCGGTTTGCACAGCCGCGCGCACGGCTTGCGCCGGCATCAGATAGGCAATGATGAAGAGGGTCGCGACGGCGGCAATGGCCAGGAGGAGCGCGAAATACCCAATGCCTTTGATGCCAACGGGCGGGGTCACAACGCGTCTTTCTGTTCTCGCCGGTTGACCCGGCCGCCTTACCCTGCAGATGGACGAGTTGCCTCGATCCCGTGCGGGGTTGTGCAGGCGGTCTGTGACCCTTTCGTGACGGGATTCGGAGGACAGAGAACGGATGACAGAGGACAGAAAGAGGGAGCTGTAGGGTGAGCAAAAGGCGCGGCCCACGCCCTTGAACGCGGGGCAAAATCGCATCCGCAACGCAGTCAAGCTTGCGCAGACTGCGTAAACTTGGCTGTGTGCCCACGCGGCGACGGCCGGGCGATTTTTCCAGCCTACAAACTGTTGCTCTGGCTTAGGCCACCGAGCTCAGCTGCTGCGGCTCCCGTGTGAGCCGAACCTGGTAATCCGCCTCGGTCTTTCGGCGAATCTCGTCAAGCGTCACGCCGGGCGCAAGCTCGACCAGGGTCATTCCGCTCCGGCCCTTCTTGTCGATGGTGAACACGCCAAGGTCGGTGATCACCATGTCGACGACGCTCGCGCCGGTCAGCGGAAGGGTGCAGCGCTTGAGCAGCTTTGGGTCGTTTTTGGCCGAATGCTCCATCACCACGACCACCTTCTTGACCCCGGCGACCAGGTCCATGGCGCCGCCCATGCCTTTGACCATCTTCCCCGGGATCATCCAGTTGGCCAGGTCGCCGTTCTGGGCAACCTGCATGGCGCCGAGAATCGACAGATCTATGTGCCCGCCGCGTATCATCGCGAAGCTGTCGGCTGAGGAAAAATAGCTGGTGGTGGGAATCTCGGTAACCGTCTGCTTGCCCGCATTGATCAAGTCCGCATCTTCTTCGCCCTCGTAAGGGAACGGGCCAAAGCCGAGCATGCCGTTCTCGCTCTGCAGCTGCACGCTCATTCCCGGCGGAATATAGTTCGACACCAGGGTCGGAATGCCGATTCCAAGATTCACATAAAAGCCGTCGCGCAACTCCTTGGCGGCGCGCTCGGCCATCTGCTCGCGGGTCCAGGGCATCACACTTCCTCTCCGGTTCCGGCAGCCGCCTCGGTGCGCTTGCGCACCGTGCGCTGCTCGATGTGTTTGACGGCATTCGGCACGTGGATGATGCGCCGCACGTAGATGCCCGGCGTAACGATATGGTCGGGATTGATGTCACCAAGCTGCACCAGGTGTTCGACCTCGGCCACCGTCACCTTGCCGGCCGTCGCCATCATCGGATTGAAGTTGCGGGCGGTCTTGCGATACGCGAGATTGCCTTCCGTATCTCCCATCCAGGCGTGCACAATGGAAAGATCGGCAACGAGGCCGCGTTCCATGACGTAGTGCTCGCCGTCGAACTCACGTTCCTCCTTGCCCTTTGCCACCAGGGTACCGGCACCGGTCTTGGTGAAAAAAGCGGGGATGCCGGCCCCGCCAGCGCGAATGCGCTCGGCCAGTGTCCCCTGCGGGTTGAACTCGATCTCAAGCTCGTCAGCGAGATATTGCTGCGCGAACGTCTTGTTCTCTCCGACATAGGACGAGATCATTTTCTTGATCTGCTTGCCGTCGAGAAGCACGCCCAGGCCGACGCCGTCGATGCCGCAATTGTTGGAAACGACGGTCAGATCCTTGACGCCGGAGTCGCGGATGGCCTCGATCAGGCTTGAGGGAATGCCGCACAGCCCGAAGCCGCCGGCCATGATCGTCATGCCGTCCCTGAGCAGGCCGGCGAGCGCACTGCGAGCGTCCGGATAGAGTTTTTTCATGCGCCGTTCTTTATCGCGCTGCTGCCGCAGTCGCAATGCGGAGCTAGTGTCCCGATTCCGAAATTCGTTTCAGCGTGCGGCAAGCTCATGTACGAATTTCGGAATCGAAGGACACTAGCAAACTTTTGATTCTAGTGTGGCTTTGGTTCAGAAGTCCGCAATTGAACTCGCCGCAAGAATGATGCGGACTTCTGAACTGCCACACTGCGCGCGCTCAGCGCAGCACCCTGGGCGAAAGCGGTGCGAATGCGATCTCGGCGACGAGCTTCTTGAGAATCGCGCGGCCGAATGAATGGAAGTTCTCGGCAACCACGACGAAGGCGCCGGGTCCGCCGACAACGTTGTCCTGATAGTATTTCTGCAACCCGCCGGGCGGGTTGGTGTGCTCGGCGTTCCACGGCACCGGCCGATCGCTGAGGATGACGAGACCATTGATGACAATGCCCTTGGCGAGCGCCTCGTCGCGGGCGGCTTTCACGTCCCGGCCGGCGTTGTTGGTGCCGTCGCCGGAAACATCAATCGTGCGACGGGACGCAACGAACGGAGCAGCCTCCAGTTGCTCGGTTGCGAAATCAATGCCGCCGCTGATGGAGGTTCGGTCGGCGAACGAGCGCGGCAGCTCAAGCAGCTGATCGCCGAATTTGCGGGCCGCCACGGCGCCGTCGAGGAGCGTCCAATCGACCACCACTTTCTGCGCTCCGAAGCCCGACCATTCCAGGAAGCAGAGTGCGATGCGCTGGTGGGGGCCTGATTTTATGGCATCGAGTACCTCGCGGTCCGCAATCGCTGCCGCATAACCTTCGCGCTGGAGCAGGAATTTCGGGTGATCGACGCTGCGCGATACGTCGGAGGCAAGCGCCAGAAGCAGATCGACCTGCTCGCCGGCCTGCGCCGCACAGGTGACGCCGAGGGCGGCCGCTGCGAGCCAGAAGAGGACGAAGCCTGTGCGCCGAATGAAACGCATCACGTCTGCGCGCCGTTGCCTGCGCATAATAATGCAATCGAAGCCGCCCTGCACTCTCCCAAGCTGCGCCGGCGGTTACCCCGGCAGAGCGCCTGTGGGGAAGGCGATCTCGACGAGCGTGCCGGAACCGAGTGTGCTGGCCAGTCGGAAGGTTGCCCCATTCGCCTCTGCCAGCGCCTTCGTCAAAAGGAGACCGAGCCCTCCATTGCGTCCGGGCAGGCCGTCCCAGCGCTGCCCGGCTTCCATCGTGGCGTGGATTTGATCGGCACGCATGCCTTTGCCGGTGTCGCGCACGCGCAGCACCGCCTCGCGTTGCTCATGCAGCGACGTCGATACAATCACCTGCCCGCCGGCGGGTGTGAATTTGAGCGAATTCGCCAACAGATTGAACAGGACCTGTCGCACGGAGCGCATATCAGCCACGACGGGCGGCAGTGCCGCGGCCGGCGCGCTGCGCATGACCACGCGCGCGCGCTGGGCCTGCGGTTGCATCAGAGCCACACAGTGGCCGACGATCTCGTTGAGATCGAGAGGCGCAGGGGCGAGCGCGAACTTTCCCGCTTCGAGCCTGGAGAGATCGAGCAAATCATTGACCAATGACAGCAGATGCGTGCCGGAGTCATGAATATCCTTGAGGTATTCGCGGTAGCGCGCATTGCCCAAAGGCCCGATCCGCTCCTCGATCATCAGCTCGGCAAACCCGATGATGGAATTGAGCGGAGTGCGCAGCTCATGACTGACATGCGCGATGAACGCACTCTTCGGTGAATAGGCATCGTCCGCGCGATCGCTCTCGCGCACAGAATCGGCTTGTTTCGTGTCCTGGACCACGTTTGCAAGAAGCGCATGGGCCGCTTCCCCCTTCCAGACGATCCTGAGGAGCTCGCATGCGAGAGAGCGGTTGTCTCTGCCGGTCAAGTTCACCGTCAATCCTCGCTCGATGTCCGCATCGTCCGCTGCGGCAAGCGGCTCGACAAACAATTCATCGAGCCCGCCGGCTTCGATCAGGCGCTCCAGGCTTGGGTGGCCCGACCAGCGCAGAAAACTGGGATTGGCATAAAGAAGCTGGGTGACCCGGTAGACGAGAATGCCCGCCGGTAAGCGGTCGAGAAGGATTCGAATATCGCTCGCCCGCTCGGCAGGTTTTTCCTCAATGGCGCTCGGGGCAGGATTCTCCAGCGCCGCATCGCGCTCCGGCTCGTCCTGCGCAGGGGCAGCAGTGGACCTCTGATCGCCGCTTCTGCGGTTCAGCCGCCGGCCAAGCTTGCGTGAGATTTCCCGAAATGCCTCGTGCTCGGCCCGGCTCAGGCTCGGCGCGCCGGCGTCCCGCGCCTCATTGCCGCGCAGGCGAACAACATTCTTTTGCATGACTTGCGCGCCTGCCGCGACTGCTCTCTCGCTGGTCACAAAGGCGGGCACCGCGGGGGCGACTGGCTCGAGCAAAGCCGCGGCAATCGGGGGTGCGTCCCGGCAAATTCCAAATCCACGGTAACCGCGGAACGTGCGTTCGCGATCGAATACCGGGAGTCCGGAGAGCTCGACCGCAAGCGCGTGCTCCTTCTTTTCCGTGGGCCAGGAGACGGTAATCGCGCTCCACGTATCTCGCGTGCTCAGCGCCTGCGCGATCTGCCTGTCCGGGTCGAGCCCAAGCCTCTCGGCTATTTCGGTCCACGGTTGGCCAAGCAGAGCCGCCGTTTGGTCACCCACAAGGCGCATGAACTCTTCCGAGGCGAGTGTGAACCGCCCCTGCTCGTCCGTCTGCCAAACGAACCGAACCGGTTGCGCCATGGAGCAACGCCCTCCCTGCCGGCATGAGCCGGCGCACCCGCCACGCACGCGAACTGGTAACCCCGGGCGCGGCGACGGTCCATCTCGATGGCCGCAGAAAACTGTCGAAAGCAAGATAACGTTAACCAGCCTGCGCCGGTCGGCTCAGGCCGCAAGCTCCCGCATGATCGCATAGAGCTTGGATTGGCCCTCAAAGCCTATGCCGGGCAGCTGCGCCAGCGGCAAATAGCCGTTTTCCACTTTTGCCCCATCAGCAAAGCCGCCGAAGGGACCGAAAACGCCCGGATAGGATTCGGCGCCGCCCAACCCAAATCCGCCGGCAATGGCAACCGACATCTGGTTGCCGCCATGCGGAAACAGAGCGCTGCGCGGCCATCCCTCGCGTTCGAGCATGGCGACAGTGCGCGCATACTGCACGATGCCGTAGGCTTGGGGCGGATCGACCTGGATCACGTCATTGCGTTCGGGGCGCATGCCGCCAAAGCGGACAAGATTGTGCACATCCTGGGTGGAAAAGAGATTTTCTCCGGTCGCCAAGGGGGGCTCGTAGATGCTCGCGATTTCCGCAAGCAGCGTGTAGTCAAGCGGATCGCATGGCTCCTCCAGCCAGCGCAGCCGCAACGGTGCAAGCGCCCGCGCGTAGGCGAGCGCCTCGTCGCGATCGAACTTCGAGTTCGCATCGACCGCGAGCTGGGTTTCTGCCGGCATGATCCCCAGCACCGCCTCGACGCGACGCATGTCCTCGGTGAGCTTGAGCCCTCCGATCTTCATTTTGAGCATGGTGTAACCGGCGTCTAGGTGACGCCGCATCTCGTCCTGAAGGTGGCGTATCGTTTGGCCGGGGAAGTACCAGCCAGCGCCGACGTAACAGAACACTTTTTCCGAGGTCTTGCCGCCATTGTACCTTTCGGCAAGCAACCGGTGCAGCGGCTTGCCGGCCTTCTTGGCGACGGCATCCCAGATCGCCACCTCGATCGTGCCGATTGCAATCGAGCGTTCGCTGTGTCCTCCGGATTTCTCCCGCTGCATCATCGCCGCGACGACCTTTGCGGGGTCGAGAGTGTCCGTTTGGTCGAGCAGAGTCGCGGGCGGGGCTGCCAGGATGCGCGGGATGAAACGCGCCCGCATCGCCGCTCCGCACGCATAGCGTCCGGTCGAGTTGAACGCGAAGCCGGTGACCGGCTTTCCCTCGCTTCTCGCATCGGTGAGCACCGCAACCACCGAAGTGGTCATCTCGGAAAAGTCGATGCTGGAATTGCGAATGTCCGAGGCGACGGGAACCGCGCATTCGCGGATATCAAGGATTCGCATCGCCGTTCTCTACCTGATAGGGTTTTGTAGCCCTGCCACGCACGCGGCCAACGACCAAACGTGCGGCACCTCGCATGGCTCGCAGCAGCGCACCGCCAAGTGCAAACCAGGACATTGCAACAGGAGTATGAACCATGGCCGCCCAGGAGCGATTTGAAATTCCAACGGAGATGAGAGCGTTTGCGGAAAGAAGCGTCGAACAGGCGAAGCAGGCTTTTGACGGTTTCATATCTGCGGCCCACCAAGCGGTGAGCACCATGGAAGGTCAGGCGGAGAGTGCCCGCAAGGGCGCGGCCCAGATCACCGAAAAGGCGA
This sequence comes from Pseudomonadota bacterium, assembly GCA_046733355.1. Taxonomy (GTDB): domain Bacteria; phylum Pseudomonadota; class Alphaproteobacteria; order Rhizobiales; family Xanthobacteraceae; genus VAZQ01. The sequence goes on from JBKPOZ010000010.1 coordinate 89,651, forward strand.
TGAACTTTGCAGAGCAAAACGTGGCCCGGTCCTTCGAATTCGCGCAGCAGATCGTGCGGGCCAAGGACGTGCAGGAGCTCATGAAGCTGCAAGCTGAGTACGTCAGAACCCAGCTTCAGGTCTTCACCGACCAGGCGCGGGAACTTGGCGAAACAGCCGGCAAAGCGGCGGCCGATACTGCCTCCTCTAAGCGCTCCTAGAGCATGACCCCGAAAAGTGGGAACCGGTTTTCGGAAAAGGTCATGGTCATCCCCCTCTAAGCCCTCTTTCTGGCATAGCAGCCGCTCTTTTGTGCGTCGCACAATTTTGTTGCAACGCACCAATTCCCTCATTATATATCGGCTGAAATGGTGAGGCGCGCAGTTAGCACTGAAGCGCTCGCCACGCGGCCTGGGCAGGGTAAGGGCGCTGTTCGTGGCCGTCCCAATTCTCTGCCCACAGCCAGGATCAAGGAAATGTCCGAAACTCTCGAAGTGAATACCTCGTCCAAATCCAAGAAGGGGGTCGCTGCGTCGGCGCTGCCGAAATTCGAGCTGCCGCATTTCGATCTGCCGAAGTTTGAGATCAGCACCGCGTTCCGCGAAATGGCGGAGAAGAGCGTTTCCCAGGCGAAGGAAACATACGATCGGTTCAAATCGGTTGCCGAGGAAGCGACGGATGTGCTCGAGGGCACCTACGCCACCGCGACCAAAGGTGCCGCCCAGTACGGGCAGAAGGTAATCGAGGCGGCACGGGAGAACACCAATGCGGCGTTCGATTTCGCCACGAAGCTCATCCATGTGAAGACGCTGTCCGAAGTGGTCGAGCTCTCGACAGCACATACGCGCAAGCAATACGAGGCCGTCGCGGCGCAGACGAAAGAGCTGGCGGCCATCGCGCAGAAGACCGCAACCGACACCGTCGAACCCGTCAAGGAAAGCTTCGGCAAAGTCCTGAAATTCTCCTGAGCAATTCGACTCTGAGGCGACTTGGAAGGGCCCGGATTTCCGGGCCCTTTTCAATGCGGACTCGAGATGCAGACTTGTCAAATCGCGGGGCTGCTCCTACTACCTCTGCAAGTGCAGCTGTAGCTCAGTTGGTTAGAGCGCTTGGCTGTGGACCAAGAGGTCGGTGGTTCGAGTCCACCCAGCTGTACCAGGCCGGTTGCGATCGTCAGGCCTTGCGGTTCGCCACGAAATGGGCTGCTGCGACGAGCGTTTCTGCATTTTTTCCAAAGTTCGCCAATGCAGCCTCGGCCTCTGCAACCAGCGCCTGGAGCCGCATTTTTGCTCCTTCAACCCCAAGCACAGCCACCAGTGTTGCCTTGTGCGCTGCAGCGTCCTTTCCGGTGGCCTTGCCGAGGGTGGCCGGATCACCTTCCACATCGAGGAGGTCGTCGGCGATCTGGAACGCCTGGCCCAGAGCCGAGCCGTAGCGCTCCAGCGCGTTCCGCTGCACATGATCAGCCCTGCCGAGAATGGCGCCGGCCACGCATGCAAAGCGCAGAAGGGCTCCCGTTTTCATCGCCTGAAGCGCCTTTACGGCTTGCTCATCGAGCGGCGACTGCGCGCCCTGGAACCGCCCCTCGGCTGAAAGGTCCAGCATCTGGCCGCCGACCATTCCGCCGATCCCGGCCGCGCGTGCCAAGGCAGCAAGCAGCTGCAGCCGCACGTCTGCATCCGGGTGGGTCTCGGGGCGGGCAAGCATCTCGAAGGCAAGCGTGAGCAGCCCGTCTCCGACCAGCACGGCGGTCGCTTCATCGAAGGCCCTGTGGGTTGTCGGCCGGCCGCGGCGCAGGTCGTCATTGTCCATTGCCGGAAGATCATCGTGCACCAGCGAGTAACAATGAATGCATTCGAGCGCTGCGCCCACCATGAGAGCATGCTGCCGTGGCACGTCAAAGAGAGCCGCGGACTCGACGACTAGAAACGGACGCAGACGCTTGCCGCCGCCGAGCGTGGCGTAGCGCATGGCCTCGACCAGCCTCGCCGGCCGCGCGATCTCTCCAGGCAGGGGCTCCGGCGCCAGCAGCCTGTCGAGGAGATTCTCGATATCCTGAGCGGTGCGATTGAGCCGCTCCTGAAAGATTGCCTCGGTGTTGGAAGACATGACGGGAATTTAGCAGGCTGGCTCCCTGTTCCAACCCTTTTCCCGAGGCAATCCATTGAATACGTTCAGGTTCTCGTTCCACAAGGATGCGCAGATGGTGCAGTTCATCGCAGCTTCGGTCTTTGCTGCTTGGCTGTATCTGCTCTGCGCGCGCGGTGGTTTTTGGCGCGGTAGCCAACGGGACGACTGGAACGATGTGACGCTCAGCGCATGGCCGCCGGTCATCGCCGTGGTGCCGGCCCGGGACGAAGCCGGCCAGATCGCGGCCAGCATCGGATCGCTGCTTGATCAGGATTACCGCGGGAAGTTCACGGTGGTCCTTGTGGACGACGAGAGCAGTGACGGCACCGCCGGGATCGCGATGCGTATTGCGGCGAGCAAGGCAGGCGAGAGACTGCATGTGATCAGGAGCAAGCCCCTGCCGTCAGGATGGACGGGAAAGCTTTGGGCGCTCAAACAAGGCATCGATGTTGCCGCGGCGCTTGCGCCCAAACCCGATTACCTGCTGCTCACCGATGCCGATATTGTTCATGCACCGGATTCCGTAAGTCGCCTGGTCACACATGCACACACCCACGGGCTCGTGCTGCTCTCGCTGATGGCGAAGCTGCGTTGCGAAAGCCTCGCCGAGCGCGCCTTTGTTCCGGCCTTCATTTTCTTTTTTCAGATGATCTATCCGTTTGCCTGGGTGAATGCGCCGAGGTCCGCGTGCGCTGCGGCTGCAGGCGGTTGCATGCTTGTGCATTCTGACAGCCTCGCCCGCGCCGGCGGCATTCCGGTCATCCGAGATGCGCTCATCGACGATTGTGCCCTGGCGAAAGTTCTCAAACGGCAGGGGCCTATCGGGCTTGCGCTGACGGAGCGGGCAAGCAGCATTCGCCGTTATCCCTCAGCCCAAGCCATTCGGGATATGATCGCTCGGTCGGCCTATGCGCAGCTCCGCTATTCGCCGCTGCTCCTGGCCGCGACTGCCGCGGCGCTGCTGCTCGGTTTTCTCGCTCCAGTCCTGATCGCCATTCTTGCTTCCGGGGCGGCAAGGCTTCTCGCTATCGCGACCTGCGCGCTCATGCTCATCGTGTATCAGCCCGTGCTGAGATTTTACCGACTGTCGCCGTTCTGGGCCCTCGCTCTGCCGTTCGTTGCCATGCTCTACCTCGTTTTCACCTTCGATTCCGCTTATCAGCATGCCAGAAGACGGGGAGGAGCCTGGAAGGGTCGCGTGCAAGCGGAGGTGTCGCGATCGTGAGCACCAGCGCCGAAGCAGCGCGTTCGGGGAAGGGCCACCGCGACGAGAATTTCCCCGTCGCCTCGCGCCTGATTGCGGCGCGCCATCGCCGCCCGATTCGCGCGTTTTACGAGTTCGTGCGAAACGCCGACGACATTGCCGATCACCCCACGCTACCCGCTGCCGAGAAGCTCGCGCTTCTCGACCAACTCGAGGCAAGTCTGACGGGCGCCAGCGATGCCGAGCCGGTCGGGGTCGAGCTGCGTGCCCAACTGCGGGCGCGCGGGCTCTCGCCGCGTCATGCCCAGGACCTGCTCACCGCCTTCCGCATGGACGTGACGAAGCTGCGCTATCGAGACTGGGATGACTTGATACACTACTGCACCTATTCGGCCATGCCGGTCGGACGTTTCGTGCTCGATGTGCATGGCGAGAACAGGTGCATCTGGCCGGCAAACGACGCGCTCTGCGCGGCGCTGCAGATCATCAATCATCTGCAGGATTGCGGGCGCGACTACCGCAACCTTGACCGCGTCTATCTTCCCCTCGACTTTTTTGATCGCAACGGCGCTACGGTGGAATTGCTCGGGCAGAACCGCTCTTCGCCGGAGCTTCTCCGTTGCATCCAGGAGATTGCCGGGCGCACCGCTGAACTGCTGTGCGGCAGCGCGCCCTTTTCGTCCATGATCGCGGACACGCGGCTCGCCTTGGAAGTGGCCGTCATTCAAACGCTCGCCGAGCGGCTCAGCACCCTGCTGCGGCGGCGCGATCCCCTGAGCGACACCGTTCACCTCGGCAAGCTCTCGGTCGCCGGCTTCGGCATGCTCGGGCTCGTTCGCGGCGTGGGCGGTCGCGCCGCCGGCATGTTCCGGTCGCCAAAAGATACAGGACGCGCAAGCATTGGCGCTGAATGAAGCCTCTGAGCCGGTCGCCGCTCATCGTGCCGCAGGCAGCTCGTTCTATAACGCCATGCGCATTCTGCCGCGCGCGCAGCGCGAGGGAATGTTCGAGATCTATTCGTTTTGTCGGCAGGTCGATGACATCGCCGACTCCCGCGAATCCCGCAGCACGCGCCGCGCGCAGCTTGACGGCTGGCGCGAGGAGATCGATGCGCTCTACGCCGGCAGGCCAGGCCCACGCACGCGAGGTCTGCTCGTACATGTGCGTGATTTCGGCCTCCGTCGCGAGGACTTCCATGCCATCATTGATGGCATGGAAATGGACGTTAACGCCGACATCCAGGCTCCTGACGAGGCGACGCTCGAGCTCTATTGCGATCGGGTGGCGAGCGCGGTGGGGCGGCTCTCGGTGCGTATCTTCGGCATGGATGAAAGCGATGGCCTGCTGCTCGCGCATCATCTGGGCCGCGCGCTGCAGCTCACCAATATCCTGCGCGACCTCGACGAGGATGCCGCGCTGGGACGCCTCTACCTGCCGCGCCCTTTGCTGGAGCGGGTGGGTATCGCCACGTCCGATCCATCAGCCATATTGGTCAGTCCGGCCCTGGGGCAGGCTTGCTCGGCGATTGTGGACCGCGCGCGCGGGCACTTTGCGCAGGCCGAAAGCATCATGCAGCGCAGTCCACGGCGCGCGGTCCGCGCACCGCACATCATGGCCGATGCGTACCGCGTGATTCTGGACCGGCTTGTGCAGCGCGGCTGGTCCGCTCCGCGCCGCCCGATCCACATTCCACGCGCGCGGCTTCTCTGGATCATCGTGCGCCGCGCGTTCATCTAGAGCGGAGCATGATCTTTTCCGAAAACCGGTTCCCACTCTTCGGGACCATTCTCTGATGAGCGTGCACGTGATCGGCGCCGGCCTCGCCGGCCTTGCCGCTGCCGTGCGGCTCGCGCAGGGCTCCGAAAACGTCAGCGTGCACGAGGCTGCGACCCAGGCGGGCGGACGCTGTCGCTCGTACCATGATCCAGCGCTGGGCATGCGCATCGATAACGGCAATCACCTCGTTCTCTCGGCCAATCACGCGGCGCTGTCCTATTTGGCCCAGCTCGGCGCGTCGGGTGCGCTGGCCGGTCCCGCGCGCGCGGAATTTGCGTTCGTCGATCTTGCGAACGGCGCACAATGGACGTTGCGCATCAATGATGGGCCGGTACCGTGGTGGATATTCGATAAACGGCGCCGCGTGCCCGGCACGAGCGCGCTCGAATATTTTGCTGTCGCAAAATTGCTCATGGCGGCGCAGGAAAAAACAGTCTGCCAGGCCATCAGCTGTGCCGGTCCGCTTTATGAAAAACTCGCGCGGCCGCTGTGGTTGGCAGCCCTGAACACGGATCCGAAAGAGGCGAGCGCGCGTCTTGCCGCTGCGGTGACGCGCGAGACGCTTGCGCGGGGCGGCACCTATTGCCGGCCGCTGATTGCGCACGGCGGTCTGAGTCAGGCATTTGTCGATCCCGCCCTGGAATTTCTGCGCAGGCGCAAGGTGCGCATCGCGTTCGGAAGCCGGTTGCGCAAAATCGAGTGCGCTCATGACCGGGTCACCGCGCTGGACTTCGGCGAGGAGAAGACCTCGATTGGTCCGCATGACGCCGTCATCCTGGCCGTTCCGCCGCTGGTTGCGCGCGATCTCCTACCGCAGCTGGTGGTGCCTTCCGAGTTTCGCGCCATCGTCAACGCGCATTTTCGCATTGCGGCTCCGCAGGGATGTCCGCCCATGCTCGGCGTCCTGAACGGCACCATCGAATGGCTGTTTGCCTTTCCGGAGCGTCTGTCCGTGACAATCAGCGCCGCCGACCGCCTCGTCGATGTGCCGCGCGAGCAGCTGGCAAACGACATCTGGCGGGAGGTTGTGATGGTGATGCGTCTTTCGCAACAAATGCCGGCGTGGCAGATCGTGCGCGAGCGGCGCGCAACCTTCGCGGCAACGCCGGAACAGGAAACGAGGCGCCCGGATGCCAGAACCGCCTGGAGCAATCTGTTTCTCGCCGGCGATTGGACCAGGACCGGCCTGCCCGCGACCATTGAGGGCGCCATTCGCTCCGGCAATGGCGCGGCCGATCTCGCCCGCAGCGTGATGGGAAGCGAGTAATGGCGGTATCGCTCCAGGAAAGCTCGACTGCATCGAGCCTCGACCGCGCGATCGAGAAGGCGGCAACGGCGCTGCTCGCCTTGCAGAAACCGGACGGGCACTGGGTGTTCGAGCTCGAGGCGGATGCGACCATCCCGGCCGAATATGTCCTGCTCCGTCAATATCTGGGCGAGCCGGACGACCGCGTGCTCGAAAGCAAGATTGCGGTTTATCTGCGCCGCGTCCAGGGTACTCACGGCGGCTGGGCGCTTTATCAGGACGGCCCCTTCGACATGAGCGCGAGCGTCAAAGCCTATTTCGCGCTCAAGATGATCGGCGAGCCCGTCGCGGCGCCGCACATGGTACGCGCCCGCGAGGCGATCCGCGCGCGCGGCGGCGCTGCGCGATCAAACGTGTTCACGCGCGTGCTGATGGCGCTGTTCGGATTCATCCCGTGGCGGGCGGTGCCGGTGATGCCGGTCGAGATCATGCTGCTGCCCAAATGGTTTCCGTTCCATCTGGACAAGATCTCCTACTGGAGCCGCACCGTGATCGTGCCGCTCCTGGTGCTGCAGGCGCGCAAGCCGAGGGCGCGCAACCCGCGGCAGGTCACGATTGACGAGCTCTTTCTCGAGCCGCCGCAGAGCGTCGGCGCCGCGCCCAAGGCACCGCAGCAGAAAGCGTCCTGGTTCTGGTTCTTTCGCGGCGTGGATGCGGTGCTGCGGGCGATCGAGCCGCGCTTTCCGGCGCGCTGGCGCGAACGCGCGATAGAAAGTGCGCGCACGTGGGTGGTCGAGCGGCTCAACGGCGAGGACGGGCTCGGCGCGATTTTCCCGGCGATGGCCAACAGCGTAATCATGTTCGACGTGCTCGGCTATGCGGAAAACCATCCGCACCGGGCGATCGCGCGGCGCTCGATCGAGAAGCTTCTGGTCGTGCACGAGCAGGAGGCCTACTGCCAACCGTGTGTCTCTCCGATCTGGGACACCGGGTTGGCGTGCCATGCTTTGCTCGAGCTCGGCGATGCACGCGCGCACCGGCAGGCCTGCAACGGACTCGAATGGTTGGCGCCCAGGCAGGTCCTCGACGTCAAAGGAGACTGGGCGGCGCGTCGGCCCGACGTGCCGCCGGGCGGCTGGGCGTTCCAGTACGCCAATGCGCATTATCCCGATGTCGACGACACGGCAGTCGTTGCTCTGGCCATGGACCGCAGCGCGCAGCCGCAGTTCCACGCTTCGATCGAAGCGGCGAAAAAATGGATTCTCGGGATGCAGAGCAGCAATGGTGGCTGGGGCGCATTCGATGCCGAGAACGAGTACTATTACCTCAACAACATTCCTTTCGCCGATCACGGCGCGCTGTTGGACCCGCCGACCGAGGACGTTACCGCGCGCTGCCTGTCCATGCTGGTGCAGATCGACGAGCGGGCGCGCAGCGGCGAAGCCGTTAGCCGTGCCATCGATTATCTGCGCCGTACGCAACTGGCGGACGGCAGCTGGTACGGCCGCTGGGGCATGAATTACATCTACGGCACCTGGTCGGTGCTCTGCGCGCTCAACGCAGCCGGGCTCGAGCACGACAGTCCCGAATTCCGCAAGGCGGTGGGCTGGCTCGTGCAGATCCAGAAGGCCGACGGCGGCTGGGGCGAGGATGGCTCGAGCTACAGACTGGACTATCGCGGCTACGAGCAGGCGCCGAGCACGGCGTCACAAACGGCCTGGGCGCTGCTTGGCCTGATGGCCGCGGGCGAGATCGATCACCCCGCGGTGGAACGGGGCATTGCGTATCTCGCGCGCACGCAGGCGGAGGACGGCTTCTGGGCGGAGCCGCGTTATACCGCCACCGGATTCCCGCGCGTCTTCTATTTGCGCTACCACGGTTATTCCAAATTTTTTCCGCTCTGGGCACTGGCGCGCTACCGCAACCTGAAATCCGGCAACGCCCGCACCGTCGCCTGGGGGATGTGAAATGCGGTCTCGTCATGCCCGGCCTTGTGCCGCGCATCCACGTCTTCTTCCGCTGCTACACCGAAGACGTGGATGGCCGGGACAAGCCCGGCCATGACGAACTAACCGCCAGCGCCTGGAACGGCTGAATGGGCGGGTGGGTCTACATCATGACCAACCGGCGCAATGGCACGCTATACATTGGCGTGACTAGCGATTTACCGCGACGCGCTTATGAACACAGGGAGGGTTTGATTGACGGATTCACTAAGCGATATGGTCTGAAGATGCTTGTTTATTACGAACAGCACGAAGACATTTACAATGCAATTCAGCGCGAAAAGACAATAAAGCATTGGCCGCCAGCTTGGAAGGTGCGGCTGATTCACTCAATGAATCCGGATTGGGCAGACTTATACAGCAGTTTATTTTGACGGCAGACGGTTACGCCGCCGCCTGCTTCTCCGCATCGCGGATGGAGGCGAGCTCCTGCTCCACGTGACGTGAGAACACGAACTCCGCGGGCCGCTGCTTGTCGAGCGGGATTTCGGGCGCCATCGCCCCCTGCGTGCGTATGCCGGAGATCGCCACCTTCAGCGCCTGCCACGGACGGGTGAACGCGACCTCCGCGGCGGTCGCCTCATAGCCGCAATGCGCCATGCAGTTCGCGCACTTCTCGTATTTGCCGGTGCCGTAGGAATCCCAATCGGTGGTTTCCATCAGCTCGCGAAAACTTTTCGCGTAGCCCTCGCCGAGAAGATAACAGGGCTTCTGCCATCCAAAAATATTGCGCGTCGGCATGCCCCACGGCGTGCAGTGGTAGGTCTGGTTGCCGGCAAGAAAATCGAGAAAGAGCCGCGAGTGCATGAAATTCCAGTTCTTGCCGGCACCCAGGCTGAACACCTTGCGGAACAGCTCCTTGGTTTTGCGACGGCTCAGGAAATGCTCCTGGTCGGGGGCGCGCTCGTAGGCATAGCCGGGCGAAATGGAAATGCCGACGCCGAGCTCCTCGGCGTAATCGAGGAAGGCGGCGATGTCCTCGGCTGAATGGCCGTCGTAAATCGTGGCGTTGACATTGACGGTGAAGCCTTTCGCCTTCGCCGCCTTGATCGCGGAGACGGCACGGTCGAACACCCCTTTTTGCGAAACCGATTTGTCGTGATGCTCGCGCAAGCCGTCGAGGTGCACCGAAAAGAACAGATAGGGTGACGGCTCGAACAGATGCAGTTTCTTCTCCAGCAGGAGCGCGTTGGTACACAGGGAGACGAACTTCCTCTTGGCGACGAGGCCGCGCACGATGCCGCCGATCTCGCGATGAATGAGCGGCTCGCCGCCCGGGATCGCCACCATGGGCGCGCCGCATTCGTCGGCGGCATCCAGGCATTCCTTCACGGAAAGCCGGCGATTGAGGATCTCATCCGGATAGTCGATCTTTCCGCAGCCGACGCAAGCGAGATTGCAGCGAAAGAGCGGCTCCAGCATCAGAACGAGGGGATAGCGCTTGCGGCCCAGGAGCTTCTGCTTGAAGATGTAGGCGCCGATCCGCGCTTCCTTGAAATACGGAATTTGCATCAGATTGCTTTCATTCGGACCTGTCCCGTGCCGCGCCGGGATTCGCTCTGCCCCGTAGTTTTGCCTTTCCGCTCGGGAAAGTCGAGGCCACGCAGCTTCCGCCCGCCATTTGCGTTTTCCAACTTGCGTTCCGGCGTCCGGTTCCTAAATGCGTCGCCTTCGCGCTGCTCCGGATTTGTTCCCGGCGTTGTCAATCCACTTAGCGCCTGTTATCTCGCGTTCTCGCCCTGATTTCGGGCGCTCCCTTTCCCGTGAGCTGAAAATACCGCCAGGGCATGCTGCGTAACGCCATTGTCGCCACCGTTAATTTCTGCATCCGCCGCCCGGTGCTCACCGTGCTGCTCGCGGCGGTTTTGGCGAGTGTGGCGGGCACCTATGCGGTGAAGCACTTTGCGCTCGACGCGGACGCCAACAATCTGATCTCGCATGACCTGCCCTGGCGCAAGCACGAGGCGGAATTCGAAAAGCTCTTTCCATCGCGCTACGAGACCATTCTCGCCGTCATCGAGGCACCGACCTCGGAGCTGGCTTCGCAGGCGGCGGCCGCGCTCGTGGAGCGGCTCAGCGCGCGGAAGGAGCTGTTTCACTCCGTCGCCGAGCTGGGGGGCGGCCCGTTCTTCGACAAGAACGGACTGCTTTTCCTGCCGACGAGCGAGGTGGAGCGCACCACCAGGATGCTCGGCGAAGCAAAGATGATGATCCAGGTGCTGGCGCAGGACTCTAACCTGCGCGGTCTTGCCACCGCCCTCAATTACGGTCTCGTTGGCCTGCGCGCGAAGCGCTACACGCTCGACGACATGTCCGTCACGCTGAATATGGGTGCGGACACGCTGGATGCGGTGATCGAAGGAAAGCCGGCAAGCTTCTCCTGGCGCGCGATGCTCCAGGGGAGCCCTCCGACACCCGGCGAGCGGCGGCGCTTCATCGAGATCAGGCCGGTGCTCGATTACACCGCGCTGCTTCCGGGAAAGCGGGCGACGGACGCCATCCGACAGGATGCGGCCGATCTCGGCCTGGGCGCGCGATATCGCGCAAACCTGCGGCTCACCGGCCAGGTGCCCATATCCGACGAGGAATATGCCACGGTGCAGGAAGGCGCCTTCGTCAATACGAGCGCAACCATCCTCATTGTGCTGACGATTCTTTGGCTCGCCTTGCGCTCGCCGCGCCTGATCGCGGCCGTGGCGATAAGCCTCCTCGTCGGGCTTTCCATCACCGCCGGGATCGGTCTTGCGCTTGTCGGCACGCTCAATCTCATATCGATCGCCTTTGCCGTGCTCTTTATCGGTCTTGGCGTCGATTTCGGCATTCAGTTCAGCGTGCGCTACCGCGCCGAGCGCCACGAGGTCGACGATCTCTCCGACGCCTTGCTCAATACCGCCAAATATGTCGGCGCGCCGCTCACGCTCGCGGCTACCGCGACCGCGGCAGGCTTTCTATCCTTCCTGCCGACCGAATATCGGGGCCTTTCCGAGCTCGGCCTGCTCGCCGGCGTCGGTATGCTCGTCGCGTATGTGACGAGCATCACCGTCATTCCCGCGCTGCTGATGTTGCTGAAAGCTCCGGGCGAGCCTGCCGAGATGGGGTTCAAGACGCTCGCGCCGGTCGATCGTTTCATGGAGCGCTACCGCATTCCCGTTATTGTCGGAACCGCGCTGGTCGTCGCGGCGGGGTTACCGCTGCTTTACTGGGTGCAATTCGATTTCAACCCGCTCAATCTGCGCAGTGACAAGGTCGAGTCGGTCGCCACCTTTCTGGAGCTGCGCAGCGATCCCGCCATGGGCACGAACGCGATCTATCTGCTCGCGCCTACCCGGGAAGCAGCAGACGCGGACGCGGCAAAGCTCGCGAAACTGCCCGAAGTCGCACGCGTGAACACGGTCGAGAGCTTTATTCCGGAAGACCAGCAGCCCAAGCTCGCCGCCATTCATCAGCTCGCTAGCGTGCTCGGGCCGGCGCTTGTGCCGGACGCGACAAAGCCGCCTCCAACCGATGCGCAGGACGTGATCGCGGTGAAGCTGGCCATTGATGCACTGAACAAAGCAGCGGCGGGCCAGACCGGGAAGGGCGCCGCCGCGGCGAAGCGGCTGGCCGACGATCTGGCGCGCCTCGCGGAAGGGGACGAGGCGCTGCGCCAGCGCGCGCAGGCGGCGTTCATCGCGCCGCTCCACACCGCGCTCGATCAGCTGCGCAATTATCTGCAAGCGCAGCCGGTTTCCCTGGAGACCTTGCCCGGCAGCATCGCGCGCGAGTGGGTGACGGAGGACGGCCGCTACAAGCTGGAGATCCAGCCGAAGGGCGATCCCAATGATAACGAGACGATCCGCCGTTTCGCGAGCGTCGTGCAGGCGGCCGAGCCCGACGTGACCGGCGGCCCGGTGACCATTCTCGAATCCGGACGCACCATGGTGCGTGCCTTTTTCCAGGCTGGCTTTTGGGCGCTCGCGTCGATCACCATCCTGCTGTGGATCGTGCTGCGCCGGTTCGGCGACGTGCTGCTCACGCTCATTCCCCTGTTCGTTGCCGGCCTCGTCACCATGGAGCTGATGGTGCTCCTCGGCATGAAGCTCAATTTCGCCAACATCATCGCGCTGCCGCTGCTCCTTGGCGTCGGCGTCGCGTTCAAGATCTATTACATCATGGCGTGGCGCGCCGGCCAAACCGACCTGTTGCAATCAAGCCTGACGCGCGCCGTGTTGTTCAGCGCGCTGACCACCGCGACCGCGTTCGGCAGCCTCTGGCTTTCCAGCCACCCCGGCACGTCGAGCATGGGCAAGCTGATGGCACTGGCGCTCGTCACCACCATGGCGGCTGCGGTGTTGTTCCAGCCGGTGCTCATGGGCCCGCCGCGCGAGACGGCGAGCGCCTGAGGCTGGGCGCGGCAGCAGCTTCAGAACGGGCGCGAAGTGCCAGGCGACGCAGTCAAAAAGCCTGGCACGAAGTCGCTTTCGCGATGGCGGCCGCCGAGGCCGCCTGCAAACCAGGCCGCCGCGGCGCCGGCAAGAAGGGATGCGCCAGTCATAAAGGCGAGCAGTGTCGAGCTTGCGCGCGCGCGCCGCACTGCTCTTTGCGCCTGCGTGCTGATCTCTGCGACGCGACGGTCCGCATCCGGCTGCGCCAACCCGGTGCGTGCCATCACCATGCGCGCGAGAGAGGCGCGATCATCCGCCGTCATTCCGGAATGTCCAGCGGCCGTGCTCAGAAGGCGGGTTGCCTGCGCGCGCACATCCGCATCGATAGGTTCGCCCGCCCGACGGTCGGAACGAAACAGCCGGTCGACCTCGAAGGCGAGCAAAGGCTCGACCGTCGAGGAGGCGGGGCCCAGGGCCGCATTGGCGGCCGGCGGAGCTGCCTTGTTCGCCAGCACGACCGCCAGCATGGCGCCAAGCAGCGTCGCGAGCGCCCATGCGAGCAAGCCCCGCATGCCGTCGCGCAACTCGGATTCCGGCGTCGCCGTCGCCGCCGCTGCCCAGCGTGGCCGCATGCGCCCCGCTACGTAGCCGCCGACGCCGTAGCCAACCACTGCCGTCAGGAGCAGCCAGATTCCCGTCAAAAGGGCGAGCGCGACGGATGTGTCGCGCCACGTCGGGGACGGCGAGTTCAGCGCAAGCCCGATGGCTGTGCCGAACGAGAGCAGCACGAAAATCACCGCAGCTGCTGCAATTGCTCCCGCAATGATGGAACCCCATGACAGGGAAAGCGCGCCTTGCGCCGCGGCAGTTCCTGCGACCTCCGCGCGATAGGGCGGTTGATCGTTCATCGTGACCTCCTCAGCGGAGGCCGAAGAAGGAAAGAATCGCCATTATGACGACGATCAGACCGATCAGGTATATGATTCCATTCATGGTCGCCTCCAGTGGAACTGGCTTAATTGCCAAACCAACCGCGCCTGGACGCGAAGGTTCCTGGATCGATGGCCGGAGGCGAGAGGCCAGATCTTCTTCCGTTCTGGTCGAATCACTGCCTTATCCGCTCGTTCCCGCGAAAGCCGGGACCAGTCTGCCTCTCGATGCCCACTTGCGCAGGAATAAGCGGGATACGGACTTGAAATGTTCGGTCAGCGGCCGCGCGGCTCGGCGGAAAGCACGCGGTCGACCATCTGCGGCGCCAGCCCGAGATAGTTGCGCGGCGACGTGAGCCGATCGATGGTAGACTGGTCTATTCGATCTGAAACTTCGGGCTTCGCAGCGAGCGCCTCGGCGAGCGATCCGCCCTTCTCGTTCACGGTCCGGCACGCTTCATAAACGATGTCATGGGCCGCTTGCCGCCCGAGCTGCGGCGCAAGTCCCATCATCACCGCCTCGGCGACGATGAGACCGCGGCTCAGGTCGAGGTTCTTTGCCATCTGCTTCTCGTCGACGATCAGCCCGCCGAGGGCAAATCCGGCCTGATGCAGCGCTCCGGCCGTGAGCACAAAGCTTTCCGGAACAGCAATCCACTCCGCATGCCACGGTCCGGTCGCGCGCTCGAAATCCTGGATCATGGCATCGAGCATGAGGCCGGCATGCTGGCGCACGGCCTTTGCCGCAGCGAGCATCAGCTCTGATGAGATCGGGTTGCGCTTCTGCGGCATGGTCGAGGATGCGCCACGGCCTTTGACGAAGGGCTCACAGACCTCGGCGAGCTCCGTCGACGCCATGAGCATGATATCGAGCGCGATCTTGCCTAAGGAGCCGGTGATCAGTGCGAGCAGGTTGATGGTTTCCGCAAACGCGTCACGCGCCACGTGCCAGGTGGCGACCGGCACGCCGAGGCCGAGCTCCTCACAGAGCGCCTGCTGCACCTGCAACCCTTTCGCCCCAAGGGAGGCGAGGGTTCCGGCGGCGCCGCCGAATTGGCCGACCAAAACGCGCGGCTTGAGCTGATCGAGACGTTGCGCGTGACGGTCGAACATGGCGAGCCAGACGGCGGCCTTGTAGCCGAAGGTGATGGGGAGGGCCTGCTGCAGGTGGGTCCGCCCGGCCATCGGCGTGTCCTGGTATTTCTGCGCCAGCCCCGCCAGGATGCCGCGCAGCGCATCGATGTCCTCACCGATGATCGCGAGGCCATCGCGGATCTGCAACACGACCGCGGTATCCATGATGTCCTGCGTGGTGGCGCCCCAGTGGACATAGCGGCCCGCATCGCCGCACTGTTTTACGAGCTGGTGCACCAGCGGCAGGATCGGATAGCCGACGAGGTCGGTCTCCTGGCGCAGCAGATCGTAATCGAGGGAGGCGACATTGCATTTCGCGGCGATCTCGTCCGCTGCTTCCGCCGGGATGACGCCGCAACGCGCCTCGGCGCGCGCCAGCGCGATCTCGACCTCCACGTAGCGCGAGATCAGCGCCTGATCGGAAAACACTTCCCGCATGCGCGGGGTGCCGAATGCGTCGCGAACCAGGATCGAGTCGATGACGGTGGCCATCTGCGCTACTCCAATATTCCGTTTAATGTCCAAGGGCCGTTCGCCAACTCGGCGTCAGCGTCGAAGTAGTTCGATGAACGGTTCAACCGTGAGTCCGGCGTCGGCGATAATACGGCGGAGCGTACCGGAGTGGGCACTAACGGGATCGGTAATGTCTATGTTAAGCGGCCTCAATCTCCACGAACTCCTTGCCTGCTTCAGTGGGGACCGCATCGCCGGCCTCACGACAGTCGTCGACGTAAAGCTCGATGGCTTCACGGATATTGTTCAGCGCTTCGTGCCGGGTGTCGCCCTGACTGACGCATCCGGGCAAAGCCGGCACACTGGCGACGTATCCGCCATCCTCTTCCTTTTCCAGAACGACCGTGTAGCGCATTGGATTGACTCTCCACCTCGACTATACGTCTTTGCCCCGTTCGCTCGAAAATCCTTGTCCGTGTCGCCCACTCAAATCAAAACCGCGCCGTACGGCTCCTGGAAATCGCCAATCACATCGGACCTCATTGTCGCGCACGCCATTACGCTCTCCGAGGTGCGCTGCGAGGGCGAGGACATCTTCTGGCTCGAAGGGCGGCCGCAGGAGCAGGGCCGCTGTGTGGTCGTGCGCTGCGGCGCGGATGGTCGCCGCATCGATGTGACTCCCAAGTCCATGAACGTGCGCACGCGCGTGCATGAGTATGGCGGCGGCGCGTGGACCGTCAGCAAAGGGCACGTGTATTTCTCGAATTTCGCCGATGGCCGGCTCTACCGTCAAAAAGTCGGCGAGCCGCAGGCGGAGCCGCTCACCCCGGAAGCATCCGCTCCTGCACGGGGATATCGGTTTGCTGACGGCGTGATCGATGATCATCGCGCGCGCTGGATCGGTGTGCGAGAGGATCACACGGCCGGCGGCGAGCCAGTGAATGCGATCGTGGCGATCGATCTGCGCCGGCCCGGCGCCGATGCAGGACGGGTGCTCGCGGGCGGCCACGATTTCTTCAGCACGCCCCGGCTCTCGCCCGATGGCCGCTCGCTGGTCTGGCTCGCATGGGACCACCCCAACATGCCGTGGAACGGCACCCTGCTTTATCTCGCCGACGTCGATGCCGATGGTGCGCTCGGAGAGGCGCGCATCATTGCCGGGGGCGTTTCCGAATCCGTTTTCCAGCCGGAATGGTGGCCGGACGGCAAACGGATTGCCTTCGTGTCGGATCGCTCCGGCTGGTGGAATCTTTATGCCTTCGATCTTGCCGCGGGAAGCACAACAGCGCTTGCGCCCACGGATGCGGAGTTCGGGCTGCCGCAATGGATATTCGGCATGTCCACTTACACTTTCGCAGGGGCGGGACGCATTGTCTGCTCGTATAGCAAATCGGTCGGCCACCTCGCGGTGCTCGATGTCGCGACCGGAGAGCTCAAAGAGCTCGAGACGGCGTTCACCGAATTTGATTCAGTGCGCGGAAGTGGTGACCGCATCGTCTTTCGCGCAGGCGCGCCTGATCATGCGACGAGCATTGTGGCGCTCGACCTCGCCACGGGAACACTTCAGGTCCTGAAAAAGGCGACGGACATTCTCGATGGCGGCGACGTTTCCGAATACCTGTCGCAGGTCGAGCCGGTGGAATTTCCGACCACGCAGGGGGAAACTGCCTTTGGCTTGTTCTATCCGCCCGCAAACCCGGACTATGCGGCGCCTGGCGGCGAGAAGCCGCCGCTCTTAGTGAGGTGCCACGGCGGCCCAACCAGCGCGGCGACGAGCATGCTCAACTTGGCGACGCAGTATTGGACGAGCCGCGGCATTGCGGTGCTCGATCTCAATTACCGCGGCAGCACCGGGTATGGGCGCGCCTATCGCGACCGCCTGCGTCTGAGCTGGGGCGTCGTCGATGTTGACGACGCCGTTGCAGGCGCACGCTTTCTCGCCGAGCAGGGGCGCGTTGACGGCGAGCGCTGCGTGATCAGCGGGGGCAGCGCCGGCGGCTATACCACCCTCGCGGCACTCGCCTTTCGCGATTTCTTCCAGGGCGGGGCGAGCTATTACGGCGTGAGCGACGCGGCGGCGCTGGCGCGCGACACCCATAAGTTCGAGTCGCGTTACCTGGATTGGCTCATCGGCCCGTGGCCGCAGGAGGCGGAGCGCTATCGCGAGCGCTCTCCGCTCTATTTTGCGGAGCGGTTGTCAAAACCGGTGATTTTCTTCCAGGGCGAGGAGGATGCGGTCGTGCCGCCTAACCAGGCCGAGGTCATAGTCGAGGCGCTGCGGCGCAAAGGCAATGCGGTGGGCTACTTTCTGTTCGCGGGCGAGCAGCACGGCTTCCGCAAGGCCGACACCATAAAGCGCTGCCTCGACGCCGAGCTCTATTTTTACGCGATCGAAGTATTCGGCACCGCATTGGCGTTTTAGGGCACCCCGGCCACGAGCAGTTTGCTCGATTCCTCAGCGCAAGCCTGCAGTCGCGAATGTGGAGTGCACCCCCGAAGTGAGACACAGAAACAATGAAAAACAATAAGAACAGGGGTGCGGTCCACAAGCACACCTCTGGTCTGGTGTCTCAGGGGAGGGGTGCAGTCCAGCAGTCCAGTCGTCCAAGCGCGCGCATTGTAAACAACAATGAAAATACAATGGCTCCTTTGAAATCAAACGAGAATTTCGAAGAATGGGCGTCCGATAACAATGACGGAACGGGCGCATATCAATGAACATCAATGAGCACTCTTCGAGTATCCCGTCTGCCTGACACAAGCAGTCGATGGCGCTGCACGCGCCCTCGACGCGCCGGCTGACGATAGCCCCCGGCCCGCACCATTCGCTCAGCCTACGATGTCAAACAGCGGCCGCTAGAACGGACGGAGTAGAACATATCGTGAACATAGATGCAAGTCCTTTTTACTCCCTGGAGCACGGCGTAACGGCACACGCAGTGCAGTTTTTAGAGTCCCTGCTCGCGAGGTCGGTCGGTCAAAAACTGGCCTCATGACACCCTCTGCCTGCTCACGTGTGGGGAACCTCGCGATTTCCAAATAGTCCGGATAGTGTTCAGCCGGATCAGGCGAATGAAAAACTGCAAACGCACCACCTTCTTCCCAGAAGATGTAAGTCAAATCCTCGCTGTAAAACGGCGTCATGTGCCGGTAATCGCACTCGGGACAATCGTCCTCACACGTGGCGGACCATTCGTCCTGCCATTCGCAGCCGCATCTCTGACATCTATAGTGATTGCAAAACCAAGCCACTGATTGCCCGCCTAAGCCTGAGATCGAAGACGATAATATCCGCGCGACACGAAGTCGAGGTATCCGTGATCTCGAAGCACCTGAAGCTGTTGACGAATCTTTTGCTTTACGTGTCGGTTATTAGGATAAAGATCGCTCAACCGCTGTTCGAAGGCATAAACATCCTCAAGCTTAAATTCACTTAGGCCGATCATTTCAACGCATTTCATGACCTCGATCAACCAGCCTCGTGCTTCCGTCCCTTCCTCACGCAGAAAAAGCGTCTTCTTCCATTGCGAAAGCACAGCCTCTTTCTCAACTGGCTGGCCGTTGCGAACGATAAAAATCTTTCCCGATGCAGGAATATGATTCAATAAGATATTGCAACCCACCCAACCCGCCCGCCTGGCTGTCGGCTTGAGAGGCTTTCGCTCTTCGATGATTTCGCGCACAAAAAACTGCTTTGGAACGACGAACAGGTTTGTCACTTTTAGTTGCACTCTGTCGTAGTTCAGCAAAAACAGATTGGGATTGTTGCTTTCGGCCAAACGAGCACACATGCTGCGAAAGGCGCCATCAAGCACTCTGGCGCCGAAACCGGCCTTTTGACTTTTCAGCTCGTACTCTTCGCTACAGGATAGGCAAAAGAAATCGGCTACAGGCCGGTTGACTTCAAATTGGCTATATTCTCTCGTCCACAACTTGGACAAAATACTTGATCCGCTACCCAACGCTCCGTCCATGCACGAGCACTTTGCGATTCGCTGATGTAAGAAGATTGTGTCTGCTCAAAGCTCAGCTTCATAATAGACGAGCATACATCGGTATGATGCACTCAAGACCGGTGCGCCCAACTTTATCGGATAGGAAAAGGAAGCTGTTAACCTTTCTTCCCGAACAGCTCGTTCTTGGTCTGCGCCTGGCCCTGGCCCACGGCGTAGGGGGAAACGGCAGGCCCGCCTTTCTTCTTCTTGTTCCACTCGGCCTTCGGCTTCTTCTTTTCCTTCGTGCTGCGCATCTGACCTTTTGCCATGACGTTCCTCCTGGCGGAATTTGCTCCTCTGGCCGGATAGTACATCAGCAGCGGAATGATTAAAGTGCTTTCCGTTGGCGCAGGCGACTGCCTATCCCGCTCCAACTCGGCTTTCCTCACAGCAGGAACACCATGTACAAAGCAGCTTGTGCCGCGCTCATTGCCATTGCCGCGAGCTTCGTGACGAGCGAACGCGGTGCGCACGCTGAAGGAGCAACCATGCCGGACCCCGCTGCCGAGATCGCCAAAGAGCTGGCACCCAGCGGCACGCTTCGCGCGGCCATCAATTTCGGCAACCCGGTGCTGGCGCAGCGGGATGCGAATACGCGCGAGCCGGGCGGGGTCACGGTCGATCTCGCGCGCGAGCTTGCGCGCCGGCTCAATGTGGCGCTGGAGCTCGTCCCATTCGAGGCCGCGGGCAAAGTCTTCGAAGCGCTGAAGAACAATGGCTGGGACATCGCCTTTCTGGCCATCGAGCCGGTGCGCGCGGCCGAGATCGCCTTCACCGCCCCCTATGTGATCATCGAGGGCGTCTATCTCGTGCCGCAGGACTCCAAGCTGCGCCGTATTGAGGAGGTCGATCGCGAGGGCGTGCGCATCGGTGTCAACCGGGGATCGGCCTACGATCTCTTTCTCACGCGCACGCTCAAGCATGCGCAGCTTCACCGCGGTGAGAACGGCATCGAGCTGTTCCGCAAAGAAGGGCTCGAAGCGGCAGCCGGGGTGAAGCAGCCGCTCGTTGAATATGCGAAGAATCATCCCGACGTGCGCGTGATGGACGGGCGCTTCATGGAGATCAGACAGGCGCTGGGCACGCCGCGCGTGCGTCTCGAAGGACGCGAGGCGGTGCCACAGTATCTCCATGCATTCGTCGAGGAAATGAAAGCGTCGGGCTTCGTCGCGCAGGCGCTTGCGCGCAGCAATCAGCCGGACGCGGCGGTCGCGCCGGCGGAGTAGTAAAGCACCGTCATGCGCGGACTTGTTCCGCGCATCCATGTCTTTCCTGTTTCAGATCTGTAGCCCGGATGGAGCGAACGCAACATCCGGGTACACGCGTCCCGGATTTCGCTGCCGCTCAATCCGGGCTACGAATTCAAAAAAAGACGTGGATGCCCGCGCCAAGCGCGGGCATGACGGTCATTTAGATCGGCGCTGTTTCGGCCGGGGCTTGTACACCATGCCTTCGAGCTTCATGCCGTCCGGGTCGGTAAAATACACGGCGTAATAAGAGCGATCGTAATACTCGCCGGGTGGATCAACCACTTTCACTCCGTTCTGCAAAAGAAACGCGCCGAGGTCGTCCACATCTCTGCGGCTGCCCAGCTCGAACGCGTAATGGTGAAAGCCGATGTCGCCCTTGCGGTATTTGCGCCGGCGCCCCTGCGCATCCGCCTGCGCGATCCAGAACAGGGTCTTGCGATTGCTCCAGCCGGCCATGTCCGCATAGTCGTATTTCAGCTTGAAGCCGAGAAAGCGGAGCAATTTGTCGTAGAACGCCTTCGAGCGCGCGAGATCGGCAACGCTGAGCACCAGGTGGTCGATGCCGACGACGCGGGGCATTGATGCCTCTTAATTTGTAGGCCGCATGAGCAGCGACATGCGGGACTCAAGTTCCCGGATTTCGCTCCGCTCATCCGGGCTACGGCCCAAGACAACTAGCGCCCGCGCGGGCGCCAGCCGCCGCGCATGCCGGCGCGGCCGGTGGTCGAGCGCGGGCCCGGCCGATAGGGCCTGGACTCGACAGCCGGTCCCATCTCGTCGAGATCGGGCTTGTGCGGTTCTTCGCGCGTCCGCCGTGATGGGCTGCGCGGGACAGCAATCGCCTTGGCAGTCGGATCGTCGATCACCGCAAGCTCGGTGGTGCGAAGTCGCCTGATCTCGTCCCGCAAGCGCGCCGCTTCCTCGAAGTCGAGATCGGCAGCGGCCGCGCGCATGCGCTCCTCCATGCCGGCAATAACCGCCTCGAAATTGTGCCCAATCGTCGCCGCCGCTTCCTCGTCGCCGATACCCGCGAGCCCGCCGCCGGTCGAAACCAGCACGTGGTCGCGCTCGTAGACGGATTCGAGGATGTCGGCGATGCCCTTGCGCACGCTCTCCGGCGTGATCCCGTTCGCTGCGTTGAAGGCCTGCTGCTTCTCGCGCCGCCGGTTGGTTTCCGCAATCGCGCGCTCCATCGAGCCGGTCATGGTGTCGGCATAGAGAATGACGCGGCCGTCGATGTTGCGCGCCGCGCGCCCGATGGTCTGCACCAGCGAGGTCTCGCTGCGCAGAAAGCCTTCCTTGTCGGCATCGAGAATCGCGACCAGCGCGCATTCCGGAATATCGAGCCCCTCGCGCAGGAGATTGATGCCGACCAGCGCGTCGAAGGCGCCGAGGCGCAGGTCGCGGATGATCTCGATGCGCTCGAGCGTATCGATGTCGCTGTGCATGTAGCGCACGCGGATGCCCTGCTCGTGCAGATACTCGGTCAGGTCTTCCGCCATGCGCTTGGTCAGCACCGTGACCAGCGCGCGGTAGCCGGCAGCCCCCACCTGCCGCACCTCGCCGACGAGGTCGTCGACTTGGCTGCGCGCCGGCCGCACCTCGACGGGCGGATCGATGAGCCCCGTCGGGCGGATCACCTGTTCGGCGAAGATGCCGTGCGCCTGCTCGATCTCCCATGGGCCGGGCGTGGCCGACACGGTGATCGTCTGCGGCCGCATGGCGTCCCATTCCTCGAAACGCAGCGGCCGATTGTCCATGCAGGACGGAAGGCGAAAGCCGTATTCCGCGAGCGTTGCCTTGCGGCGGAAGTCCCCACGGAACATGCCGCCGAGCTGCGGAACGGTGACATGGCTCTCGTCGACGAACACGAGCGCATTGTCGGGCACGTATTCAAAGAGGGTAGGGGGCGGCTCGCCGGCTTTCCGGCCGGTTAGATAGCGCGAATAGTTCTCGATGCCGGCGCAGGAGCCGGTCGCCTCCATCATTTCCAGATCGTAGAGCGTGCGCTGCTCGAGCCTCTGCGCCTCGAGCAGCCGCCCGGAGACGTTGAGCTGCTCTAAACGCGATCTCAGCTCCTGCTTGATGCCCGCGATCGCCTGCAACAGCGTCGGCCGCGGCGTCACATAGTGCGAGTTGGCGTAGATTTTGACGAATTCCAGCTCGTCGGTCTTCTGCCCGGTAAGCGGATCGAATTCGTGGATGGACTCAATCTCGTCGCCGAACAGCGACACGCGCCAGGCGCGGTCCTCGTAGTGCGCCGGGAAGATCTCGATCAGGTCGCCGCGCACGCGGAAGGTGCCGCGATAGAAATCGCCGGCGCTGCGCTTGTACTGCAGCGCGACCAGGTCGGCGATGAGCTGGCGCTGGTCGATCCGCTCGCCCTGGCGCAAGGTGAAGGTCATGGCCGAATAGGTCTCGACCGAGCCGATACCGTAGATGCAGGACACCGAGGCGACGATGATCACGTCGTCGCGCTCCAAGAGCGCGCGCGTGGCGCTGTGGCGCATGCGGTCGATCTGCTCGTTGATCGTGGATTCCTTCTCGATATACGTGTCGGTGCGCGGCACGTAGGCTTCGGGCTGGTAGTAATCGTAGTAGCTCACGAAATATTCGACGGCGTTGTCGGGAAAGAAGCTCTTGAACTCGCCGTAGAGCTGTGCGGCGAGGGTCTTGTTCGGAGCGAGAACGAGCGCCGGCCGCTGCGTCTCCTCGATCACCTTCGCCATGCTGAAGGTTTTTCCCGATCCCGTGACACCGAGGAGCACCTGGGTGCGGTCCTGACGCTTTACCCCTTCGACCAGATCGGCGATGGCCTGCGGCTGATCGCCCTTCGGATCGAAATCCGAGGTGATGCGGAGCCGGTGGCCGCCTTCCGTCTTCTCCGGTCGCGGCGGACGGTGCGGCACCCACGGTCGCGCACTGAACTCGGGGCGGCCGTCGCGCAGCAGGCTCTCGAGCGCGTGCACGGTGGCGGCCGCGCCGGTCGTGCCGCGAAAGGTCGCGAGCGCGCCTTTGGTCTGCGCGGTTTCACCCGGCTCGAACCCGAGCGCCTGTGCAAGCTCCGCGTCCATTCCGAGCGTTGCGCCGCCCTTGGCCGCATAGCCCGTCTGCGGGGCTTCCCGGAAGCCGCGCGCCGTGGACTTGCGCGCGGTATGGGCGGCGGCGAAATCAGCGCGGCGCTCGAAGGAATTGTCGGGCGGCGGCTCGAGGCCGGTCTGCGACCCGGGCCCTGCCGTGCCTTGGCCGATGCCGGGATTCAACAGATCGGCAAGCGCAGGATCGGTGGGCGGCAGTTGCGGGCGCGCCGCCTTGGCGCGCGTGGGCTTTGCCGGATCCTTTGAAGGCTTCGCCGGATCGCGCGGCTTGTCGGGACGCTTGGGCATGCGCCCAATATATGCACTTGTTAATTCCTTGTAGCCCGGGTTGAGCGAAGCGAAACCCGGGAAAGCTCGCCCCGGATTTCGCTGCGCTCAATCCGGGCTACAGCCCCCGCAACAGCAGCGCTACAAAAGGAAAACCCCGGAGCGTCGCTCCGGGGCTTCGCTGTGTTACGTGACGGAAGCGTCGGTTACCGCCACGGATTGAAGCGCAGATTCAGGCCCGCCTTGACGACGTTGGCATGTACGTTCGTGTCGATATTGGCGAAGCCTAGTCCGGCCGGCGTCACGAACGTGTTGGTGCGAGTGCCGAAGCCGTAATAGTCGTATTCGACGAAGAGCGAGAGCCAGTCGTTGAAGGCATATTCGCCGCCGACACCGACGGTCCAGCCGCCGCGTGTCTCGCTCAGCGAAGCGGCGAGCGTACTCGCAAGGGTTAACGTATAGTCTTCACGTTCCCACGCGCCGCCGCCCTTCACGTACCCGAGAAAACGGTCCCAAGCGTACCCGACACGGCCCGTGACCGAGGCGATGCTCTTGGTCTTGGATGATTCCGTAGCAAGCGGGAACACTGTGTTGAAGAAAGGATCAGTGTGCGATGCCGTCGCGCTCGCCGCGTCATAGTCGCCCTGCACGCCGAACACCCAGCTGCCGGTCTGATAGTTACATCCGACTTGGCCGCCGCCGAGCCCACCGCTCGCGCTATGGCTGCCGAGGCTGGTGCCGACGGCCGGCGCGCCTACGCCCGGCGGGAAGCCCGGCACGCCGGGTCCAAGCGCCGAGGTCAGCGTGTAGCTCTTGTCGACCCAGAGGCCGCCGCCGTTGCCGCCGATGTAGCATCCCGTCCAGGTGAAATAAGCGATGACAGGCGGCGGCGGACGATAGACCGGCGCCGGACGAACCGCGAGATCGGCCGCCATGGCCGACGCACCGGAAAGCACGCTGAGCGCAGCGCCTGCTAAAAGAAGCCTTTTCATTTCCGATCCTCCATTCGGCCGCGAACTCACACTCTTTCCCCTGCGGCCATGCAAACGACCTTACTTGATGCCCACCCACGAGTCTGTTGCGGGTGAGACACACTGACCTCACGTTCCGGGTTCTGAAACGATTGCGCCCCCGCACACGCAATGCCCTGTGCGTAGAAGTTTCCAGCTATATGGCTGATTGTAGGAAACAAATCGGCGTGCGCGCGGCAATGCCGAGCGAGCCTGTGGAATTTACCGATTCTTGACTATGGCAATCATGTGTCAATGCCGGCGGTTGAATTGCAACAGTCAGTTCAGGGTTCGTAGCCCGGATAGAGCGGAGCGATATCCGGGTAGGATTTTCCCGGATTTCGCTTACGCTCAATCCGGGCTACGCGCTACTCTCTCCCGACGCCGGCGGATCAATATGCAAGCAAGCGCGAGCGCAAGGAGCGCTCCTGCAATGCGGTCGCCGAACCGCGCATAGAGGGTCGGCGCAATAGATTGCGGCAGCTGCGCATCCAGCACGCCCTCGGATCCCAGCGGCAGCGAGTCAACGATGCGGCCGAGCGGATCGATCACGGCAGAGATGCCCGTATTGGCGGCCCGCACGAGGGGCAGCCCTTCCTCGATCGCGCGCAGGCGAGCCTGCTGCAGATGCTGATAGGGGCCGCTGCTGATCCCGAACCAGCCGTCATTTGTCACGTTGAGGAGCCAACCCGGCCGTTCGCCTCCCGTTACCAGTTCTCCCGGAAAGATGATCTCGTAGCAGATGAGCGGAAGCATGGGCGGGGCGCCCGGAACGGCCAGCACCGGCCGCCGTTCCCCCGAAGCAAACCCGCCTTCGAGCTTCGTGAGCTGCACGATGCCCAGGCGTTCGAGCAGCGGCTGCAGCGGCAGGTACTCGCCGAAAGGCACGAGGTGAAGCTTGTCATAGGTCGCGAGCACCATCGCGCGATGATCAAGGACGTAAACGGAATTGAAGGTCTCGGCGGTCGTGGCAGGGGGCCGCGGTTCCGTCATGCGGTCGCCCCCAGTGATCAACAGCGTCTTTTCCGGCAGCATCGCGGCGATCTGCGCGAGCGCCTCGGGCTCCTTGTTCAAATAGAACGGAAAGGCGGATTCGGGCCAGATCAGGTGCGTGGTCTGCTCGATGGCGTGCGGACGCTCTTTGCCCGGGCGCGTGGATAATTTGGCATATTGCTCGAGCACCTGCGTCTTCGCCGAGTAATTGAATTTCTCGTCCTGCGGCAGGTTGGGTTGCATGATGCGCAGCGCAACGCCGTCGACGAAAGCGGTGGGCGTATGCGCCAGGCGAACGGCGCCAAACGCAGCAAGGGCGATCAGGGCAACGGCTGCCGCTGCGACGACGAGCCACGGCCGTCTGGTGTCGCGGTCGAGGAGCGTGGCAGGCGCTGCGGCAATGAGCACGGTCATGAAAGTGAGGCCCCAGAGGCCAAGCACCGAGGCGATTTGCGCAAGCTCGACGGGACTCGTGAGCGCGTAGCCAAACGCGTTCCACGGAAAGCCGGAGAGCACATGCCCGCGCAGCCATTCGGCGGCCGTGAGCGCTACCGCGAGCGAGACGATGCGCATGGGACCGCGCGTCCATAACAAACTGGCCAGCGCGATGCCGAGCGCCATGAACACGGCAAGCCCGGCCGGCACCGCAGGCACCGCGATGGGCAGGAGCCAGCCAAATGTGCTGACGTCGACCAGCAGCGCGTTGCTGATCCAGTAGAGGCCAACGAGGAAATAGCCAAAGCCGAACCACCAGCCGATGGTCGCGCTCGCCTTCAGTTTTGGCCAAAGCTGGCTCTCTCGCGCAGCCTGCGTAGACTTGGCTGCGTGCGTCCCGTCAACGAGCCAGACCAGCAGCGGAACCGTGAGGAAGAGCACGGGCCAGGCATGCACGGGCGCGTGGGCGAGGGCCGACGCTGCCCCGCTTGCGAATGCGATGCCGGCCCGCCGCCACCCGTGCGCCGCGCTGATGCTTGCAGCAAACGCGTGCAGCCGCAGGAAGCGCGTCTGCTTCTGTCCGGATGTGTAAGCGAGCGAGTCCAGCACTGCGCTGCTCCGTGCGTCAGAAGCGCGTCATGCCCGGCCTTGTGCCGGGCATCCACGTCTTTGTCTCTTCGCGCGAGCACAGACGTGGATGGCCGGGACAAGCCCGGCCATGACCGCTCGCAGGTTGACGCTGTGCGGCCTTTCTCGTTAGCTCTCCGCGATGGTAAGGCGGCGACATCTCTATCATCTGGCCGGATACGATCCCGTCGATTGCGGATCGCAACATCGCCGCTTCAAGCGCGAGCTCGAGACGTTCAAGCGCACGTGGAGCATCGATGCCAGCGTGTCGCCGCTCGAGCGACCAGCCGACGGATCGCGCGCGTTCTGGACGGTCGAGGCGCGCGCTCCCGGCTGGCAGGTCGAGTCCGTGCACGAGCCGCTCTTGTGGGACGATATCGTTCGCCGTGACATCGAGCGTCCGCGCGCGTTGCGGTTCTGGCATTCGTTGCTCGCGTTTTCCGAATTCATCCTGACGGGGACGCTCTTTCGCTATGTCGCCGCGAGCCTGCGCTACGCGATCTTTTTTCTGGTGCCACTCGTTCAGCTCGCGCTCTTTGCCGCTGCCGGCTGGCTCGTTGCCCGCTTGCTGATCGCAGCATTGTCGCTGAGCGGCATGGCTGCCGTGGTAGTCGGCTGGTTGGCCGGAATTGCGGCGTTTTTCGCGCTGCTACGGTGGCCCGGGCGGCGCTGGCGCGTCGAACAGATGCTCAGCGACTGGGTCTTTGCCCACGAATATCTGCATAATCGCCGGCCGGATCTGGATGCGCGGCTTGATGCGTTTGCCGTAGCGCTCGTCGCCCAGGTGCGCCAACGCGGGCTCGATGAGATCGTCCTCGTCGGCCACAGCATGGGAGCGATGCTGTGCATCGACGTGCTCAACCGCGCCCTGGCAATGGATGCCGAGCTCGGCCGGCGTGGCCCGGCGGTGTGCCTGCTCACGGTCGGCGCGACGATCCCGAAATTCACGCTGCACCCCGCGGCGCGGCGGTTGCGCGCGCTGGTCGAGCGCGTGGTCGCCGAGCCTTCCATTACCTGGGAAGAGTGTCAGGGGCGCGACGATATCATCAGCTTCTACAAGTTCGATCCGGTAAAGCTCACGCGCACCGGCGAACGTTTTTCCGGCAAGCCGCTGATTCGGCGAGTGCAGCTTCACGAAATGCTGACGCCGGAAGCCATTGCCCGCCATCGTCGCAACTATTTGCGGGTGCACTACCAGGTGGTGATGGCCAACAACAAGCACGCGCCCTACGATTATTTTCTCATGGGATGCGGGCCGGTTGCGTTTCGCGACTGGGCGCCAGCGCCGACTGGACTCCTTGAGTTCATGAATGCGGACGGGACCTGCAAGGGATCGCCGGCGAAGCCCGCATTGGCCGCGCAGCGATCCTAAAGCAGCTTCCGATGAGATTGACGTACGGCAGTGCGATAGCCGCGGCAGAACTCCCCCTCCCCATCATTTGGGGAGAGGGTTGGGGTGAGGGGGCCACCATTGCCGCGTGTTATCGGCAGGGCAAAACCCCTCACCCCACCCCTCTCCCTACGGGAGAGGGAGCAGGCCGCGTGCGTTTCACAAGCGTCGCTCGATCTCACCGGAGCGGGCTCTAAATTCATGACGGTGCTGCTTGCCAAGGTGATCTGGTTTCTGGGCGCGGCCGGCTGGTTCATCATCCGCTACCCGCATAACCGGCGGTCACGCCACACGCCGAAGCTCGGGCGTTTGCACGCCGGTCGGGAGCGTCTGCTCATGAGCGTTTCGACCACCGGTCTTGGCATCCTGCCCGGGCTCTATGTGCTCACGAACGAGCCGCGATTCGCGAATTATGCCTTCCGCAGCTGGCAAGGCTGGATCGGGGCAGCAATCTTTGCCGCGGCGCTCTGGTTGTTTCACCGCAGCCACAAGGACCTCGGCCGCAACTGGTCGGTGACCCTGGAATTGCGCAAGGAGCACACACTGGTGACGAGCGGCGTCTACAGCCGCGTGCGCCACCCGATGTATAGCGCCTTCTGGCTGTGGGCGCTGGCGCAGGCCTTTCTGCTGCCCAACTGGATCGCCGGTCCGGCAGGGCTCCTTGGCTTCGGCACCTTGTTCTTCCTGCGCATCGGCCGGGAAGAGGAAATCATGCGCGAGAAGTTCGGCGACGAGTACCGCCGCTACATGGCGCACACCGCGCGCGTCCTGCCTGGGGTTTATTAAAGCAGATCGAATGGAATTCACGCGATGTCATTCCGGGGCGCCAACGCAGGCAAGCTTGCGCAGCCTGGGTAAACTTGGCTGCGTGCGGCGAGCCCGGAATCCATAACCACAGGCCTGTGGTCATGGATTCCGGCACTCGGCCTTCGGCCTCGGCCCGAATGACAGGCATCAAAAACAAAACGACCGGGCAAGGTTTGCCCGGTCGTTGTTGGTTGCGCAGGTTCGAATTACTGCACGCCGCCGTAGGTCTGTGTCGACTGCGGCATTGGCGCGGGCCGTGCGGCGGAAGCGTGGTGAGGGCGATTCGCTGTCGCCTGCCGCGGCTTCGGCGATGGGGCGGCCGCCTCTTGGGCGCGCTCCTGGCCGCGGGCGGACGATGCCTCGCGCACGGGACCGCTCAGTTCCTTGCGACCGCCGTTCAGCGCTCTCATCTCATTGATGTAGTCTTTCGGCATCAGCAGCGAGTTTAACGGCGCTCGCAGGCCCATATACTCGGCGATCTCGCCCACGAAGCGATTGCAGTTGTAGAGCACTGCGTGCCAGAGCGGTGAATGTCCCTGCTTGTAGCGCATGTGTGCCAGAATTCGCTTGTATTCCGGCTCGGTCAGCAGGACGCGATAGCGTGCGATGATGTAGGCATCTTCGTAATCGCCGTCGCTCGCGCCCGTTTCAGACGGCACCGGCACCAGGTGGCCGATCATCCAGGGCGTCGGGTTTTCGCTGATCGGATGCAGGCCGACCACGTCCCGCGCGGTGATCTTCTGGCCAACGCGCCCATGCACCAGAAACGTGTGCCCGTAATTGTAGGCGCTGCGGGCGCGGAACTCGATGAAGTACGGCTTGCCCGCGGAGAGTGCCGGCTCCGGCTTGGCGGCCGGTTTCACTTCCACTTCGTTGAGGTGCTCAGGCCCTGCCACCGCCGATGCAGTCGCGGATGGGGCAGGAGCGATCGAGCCGGTCTCGCTTGCAGAAGCGCCGCGCGCCTCGGTAGCGGAAACTGCGCTCGCTTCCTGAGTGGAAGATTCCTGGGCTCTGGCCGTGGAATGGCCCAGCGCTGCAGTGAGCGCGAGCGCGCAGAGTCCCATCAAGATTTCGTGCCTAGCTGTAGTCGGCATTTTCCCCTCCAGAAACTCGCGGGGGAGACGCGGCTTTTGCCGTTACAATCGCCCCTCGCTGATCAGCCGATAGGGGCCGGCGCGAGCCGGCCCCTTCGGTTGAACAAGCTTAGCCCTTGGTCACGACGGGCGGTGGGGCCTTACCCTTGCCCTTGCCGATGCCGGCGCAGCCAGCAACGCTAACCGCGACGAGAGTTGCAACCAGAGCGATCAGAACCTTCTTCATTGGTACCCCCTGTGTTGATCAAGATTCCCCTGCGCTGAACCACGGCAATTACAACCACAAAGACCCCTCGTGGCCTAGTGCACAAAAGCCACAGTGCGAAACTGATTAACGCCGACGGGGGACAAAGAAACCGGCAATCAACTCCTGCTTCCGGGCATTATCGCCTGCAAGACCAATGGCCTACGAGGAACCTCTCGATTGCGCGCCCCGCGCTGCGATGGCGATAAAAAGCACGCTGTGGCTGCCGTGGAACGGGGCGCGACGCCGCGGCATAATCGGTCATTCCAGCACGAGGGCGCCAGCCGATGATGATTGACCTTTATTACTGGACTACGCCGAATGGCCACAAGATAACGATTTTCCTGGAAGAAGCGGGGCTGAGCTATCGCATCATCCCGGTGAACATTGGCAAGGGCGAGCAGTTCAAGGCGGACTTTCTCGCGCTTTCGCCGAACAATCGCATTCCAGCCATTGTGGACCATGCTCCAGCCGACGGCGGCGAGCCGCTCGCGGTATTCGAATCGGGCGCGATTCTGCTTTATCTCGCGGAGAAGACGGGACAGTTCCTCTCGCGCAATGCGCGCGCGCGCATCGACAGCATGCAATGGCTGTTCTGGCAGATGGGCAATCTCGGTCCCATGGCTGGCCAGAACAATCACTTTACCCACTATGCGGTGGACAAGATTCCCTATGCGATGGATCGCTACCGCAACGAGGTGAACCGGCTCTACGGCGTGCTCAATAAACGGCTCTCCGGACGCAGCTACGTCGCCGGCGATTATTCCATCGCCGATATGGCGATCTATCCCTGGATCGTGCCCTGGAAGCGGCAAGGACAGAACCTCGACGACTTTCCGTTTGTCAGGCGCTGGTTCGATGCGATCAGGGCGCGGCCCGCAGTTGAGCGCGCGTATGAGAAAGCCAAGGCGATCAACCAGGAGGGAGGGATTCGCACGGCGGAGGAGCGCGCGATTTTGTTTGGCCAAACCGCGGCCTCGGTCGAGCGGGCCGCGGCCAAGGCGCGCTGATTTCATCGCGTTCGTCATGCGCGGGCTTGACCGCGCATCCACGTCTTTCGCAACCGCAATCAAGACGTGGATGGCCGGGACAAGCCCGGCCATGACGGTTCCAGGTGCGGAATGGCCGGGCGCGGGCCCTGCGTCTTCGCGCTGATCGGTGGCCGCGGCAGGGTGGCGGCCCCGCGTTGCATCGTGAGTGTGTGGTCGAGCGAGTACCAGGGGTCGTGCACATCCGCGGGCGCGCGCTCATTGTCGTGACGCACATAATTTCCGATCAGCCTGCGCGTGACGCCGAACTGCACGTCTGAATCAATAAACTTGTCGTCCTGCACATACAGCTGCGTGATCAGCGTCTTAAAGCCCGGCTTACGCGCCATGAAATGCAGGTGCGCGGGCCGCATGTTGTGGCGGCCTTGCGCGCGCAGCAGATCGCCGGTCGGGCCGTCGATCGGGATCGGATAGCCGGCGGGCTTCACCGTGCGAAACGCAATCGCGCCGGTTTCGTCGGCAACGAACCTGCCGCGCAGATTCATGTCGGCCTGCTCGGGATCCTGATTTTCGTAAAAACCCTCGGGCGAGGAGTGCCAGACGTCCACTTCGGCGCCCGGCACGGGAGCGCCGCTTTCGTCACGGAATGACACGTGCACAAACAGGGAAGGTCCTGGCGTGGGCGAGCGCACGATGCTGGCGCCGTTGGGCGTGACCGGCGCATGCGGGCGCCAAAACGGCCCCAGCAGGTTCTGATCGGTTTCCAACGTGCTGCCCGCGGCATTATTGACAAGGCAGACAAGGGCCGAGACGCCCAGCGAGCCGGCCATGAGCACCGCCTCATTATGAGAGTCGCTGCTGCGCTTCCCGAGGGCGATAACGTAGTCGAGTGCGGCACGAAATTCCTCTTCCGAGAGTTTCGTCTCGCGCACGAAATCGTGGAGATGCCGCACCAGGGCAGCCATGATCTCGCGAAATCTGGCATCGGGGGCTCGCTCCAGCTCGGCGAGAACCGCGGTGGTGACGTCCTTTTCGCTTTCGATGATCATCGTTGGTGCCCCGCACGCGGTGCGCTCCCTCTCGCCTCGGGGAGAGGGCTGGGGTGAGGGGGTCACAGATCAGACAGTAGCCCCTCACCCTAACGCTCTCCCTATGGGAGAGGGAACCCCGCCGAGTTCGTCTCGACATTCAATCAAAGTAACTGTTAGTTCGTCTCGCCGCCGAAGAAGCCGGCAATCTTCCATCCATCCGCATCCTTGAGATAGCACAGCTGCTCGCCCGGCAGCGGCAGCACGGAGCCTGCCGGTGCAAAGCCGACGTTTCCCAGCGGCGTGACGACTTTCACGAAAGACGCGGGCTGCGCGCCAGCGCTGTCGGAAAGCATGCGCACGAGATTGAGGCCAAGCCGGTCGATGACTTGCGCATCCGGTTTGGCATCCGCACGCACTTCGACGCCTTCGCGTACTGGAAATCCCCAGTCCGCAGCCTCGGTATGTGTTTCGTCGAAAAGGTCGTCGGCGGCGTTCTGGTTGTAGCTGGCATCGGCCGGTGAACAGTAGACGCCGTTTCGTTGTGGATCGGCCGCAGCGGTGCGCTCGTCCGCATAGGCCGCAAGTGATTCCCAGCTCGTTGTGTCCTCGAGCCCAAGGGCCTTGATCAGGTTGTCGACAGGCGAAAGGCTTTTGTCGGCGATGTCGCTGTCCTCGGGTATCCAGAAGAACGTTGCCGCCACGACGCGCGCGAGGCCGGCGCGGTCCTTCTTTTGCGCGATCTGCGCGAGCTCCTGCCGGAATGCATCGAAGCTCGGATCGTTCAGGAACGCGGTGAGCGAAACCGGCACGAGCTTGTAAGGCGCGCCCGCTTGCCCCTCGCCGAATCCCGGCCGGCAAACGGCCGCAAGTGCAACACAAAGCGCGAGAACAACCAAACCTGAGCGTGAATGCCGCATTCTTGTCTCCGGGACTGTAGCCCGGATTGAGCGCAGCGAAATCCAGGAGCGTTTCCCGCATATCGCTCCGCTCTATCCGGGCTACCATTTCTACGATCTCTAGAAACTTTGCACGAAACGGGCAACAGCGCGTGCCACTGTGTCATTCATGCGCCGTTCAGGATTCTGCGCGTCCAATCCTTCCAATTTCACTTGCAGTTCATGATTGGGAAAGGACGAATGCCACAACATCGTCACTGCTCTGCGCAAATGTCGGATCGTTTCTGAGCTGCGCGGATTTCGAGCACTCTGCCATGGCGCGTGATCCACGATTCGAAGCTGCTCTGGCGCTGCACCGGTTCGGCCTTGGGCCGCGTCACGGCTCCATCGCCGCAATTGCCAGCGATCCGCGCGGCGCTGTCAGGGCGGAGCTCGAGCGCGCCGATGGCGGACGCCTCGCCGAGCCTGCCCTGGCTTCCAGCGCGGCGAATGCGCGCGCTGTGTTCGCCTTCCAGCGGGAGCAGCGCGCCGCGCGCCAGGCCGAGCGCGCTATGCGCGAGGCCAACAACTCCGCCAGCCCGCCACCCGCCCCCAAAACTCCCGAAAAGACTCCCGAGAAGCCTCCCGAGAAGACTGCTGAAGGGCCGACCGCACCGGCCAACCCCGGA
This sequence comes from Pseudomonadota bacterium, assembly GCA_046733355.1. Taxonomy (GTDB): domain Bacteria; phylum Pseudomonadota; class Alphaproteobacteria; order Rhizobiales; family Xanthobacteraceae; genus VAZQ01. The sequence goes on from JBKPOZ010000010.1 coordinate 123,666, forward strand.
CCTGCCGTGCCGCAGCGCATTTATCTCGACGAGGCGCGCGCGCGTCTACGCCGCGCTGCAGCCGAGCATCGGCTTTCCCGAGCGGCTCGTCTGGTTCTGGTCCAATCATTTCTGCGTCTCCGCCGACAAAGGGAATGTACGCGGCACATGCGGCGCGTACGAGCGCGAGGCGATCCGTGCGCATGTGCTCGGCCGCTTTCGCGACATGCTGCTGGCCGTGGAATCTCACCCGGCAATGCTCATGTATCTGGATAACGCGCGGTCGATCGGACCCGACTCCATTGCCGGCGCTCGGCAAAAACGCGGTCTTAACGAGAATCTCGCGCGCGAGATTCTCGAGCTGCATACGCTGGGCGTGCGCACGGTGTACAGCCAGGCTGATGTGACGAGCTTCGCGAAGGTGCTGACCGGCTGGACTATCGTTCCGCTGCGTCAGGAAGCCCCGCGCGCGGGTGAGTTCGAGTTCAACCCGCGCATGCATCAGCCCGGCGCGCAGAACGTGATCGGCAAAACCTATCCGGACACGGGTCGCGCGCAAGGCGAGGCGGTGCTGTCCGATCTCGCCCGGCATCCCGCGACCGCCAGGCACATCGCCACCAAGCTCGCGCGCCATTTCGTAGCCGACGAGCCGCAGGCAAGCCTGGTGGAGAAGCTGTCGAGGCGCTTCATGGCAACCGAGGGCAATCTCAAAGAGGTCGCCAAAGCGCTGGTGAGCGCGCCCGAAGCCTGGGAAGCGCCGCGCAACAAGCTCAAACGGCCCGGCGAATGGATCATTGCGGCGCTGCGCGCGGCAGGTGCGGTCAGGCCCGATATCGGTCCGGTGATGCAGGCGCACAACCTTCTCGGCGAGCCGCTGTGGCGTCCGCCCGCTCCGAAGGGTTTTTCCGACGAAAGCGCGCCGTGGTTCGACGGACTCGCCCAGCGGCTCGATATCGTCAATCAGATGGCGCGGCGGTTTCCACCCGAGGCGGACCCACGGGAGCTGTTTGAGGAGACGGTTGCCCCGCTCGCATCCGCTGAGACGCGGCAGGCGATCACGCGCGCGGAAAGCCGCCCGCAGGCATTGGCGCTGCTGCTCATGGCGCCCGAGTTTCAGCGGCGATGACGCGCGCGCGAAGCACAGGAGAGTGAGTTCATGACCTTGCATGCTCCGACACGCCGCGGGCTGCTGCTCGCCTCCGGCGTGCTGTTCGCCTGGACGCATGTGCCGAAGCTTGCACGCGCGGAAGGACGCGATCCGCGACTTTTAATCGTCGTGCTGCGCGGCGCCCTCGACGGACTCGCCGCAGTAGCGCCCGTGCGCGATCCCGACTGGCCGTCGCTGCGCGGCGACAAGGGCCTCGGCGGCGCCACGCCGGGATTGCCGCTCGACTCTTTCTTCGCGCTCAATCCGGCGATGCCGAACCTGCACCGTCTTTATCAGGCGAAGGCCGCCGCTTTTGTGCACGCGGTGGCGACGCCATATCGCGAGCGCTCCCATTTCGACGGCCAGGACGTGCTCGAAAGCGGCTATGCCGGGCCCGGCACCGCCGACACCGGCTGGCTCAACCGTGCCCTGCTGGTGGGGGCGCGAGCCGCGACGCGTTTGCGGTGGGCCCTATCGCCCCCCTGGTGGTGCGCGGTCCGGCGCCGGTGCTCTCGTGGACGCCGCAGCGCATGCCGCCGGCAGGCGACGACACGCTGATGCGGCTTCTCGACCTCTACCGTCATTCCGATCTGGCGCTGGCGCGGGCGCTGGAGGAGCGCGTGGGGCTTGCCAAGATCGCACGCGCCGGCGGCATGGATGCGGAGCAACCCCGCGCTCCCGGTCCCGCGCAGGTGCGCGCCTATTTCACCGAAGCGGCCGGAACCGCTGCACGGTTTCTTGCACGACCCGACGGGCCGCGCATTGGCGCGCTGGCGTTCGATGGCTGGGACACTCACGCGGACGAAGGCCCGGTGAACGGGCGGCTTGCGGCGCTCCTCGGTGCGCTTGACGGCGCTATTGCGGCCATCGAGAACGAAATGAAGGAATCATGGCGTGAAACCGTGGTCGTGGTCGTCACCGAGTTCGGGCGCACCGCGCGCATCAATGGCACCGAAGGCACCGATCACGGCACCGCTACCGTGGCGCTGCTCGCGGGTGGTGCGCTCAACGGCGGCCGCGTTATTGCCGATTGGCCGGGACTGAAGCCGGCCGGTCTCTACGAAGGGCGCGATCTCAAGCCGACCATCGATTTGCGCGCCGTTCTCAAGGGCGTGCTCAAGGACCACCTCCGCATCGATGAGGCGGCGCTTGCGAGCAAAGTGTTTCCCGACAGCGGCCGCATCAAACCCATGCGCGAGCTGCTCGCGCACGCGTGAAGCAAAATGCCCGTGTACCGGGCGCGGCGCAGCACGCAGTGGTGCGCCGCAGACCCGGCACCGTTACGGTCTGTAGCGGTCCCGGACCAGCGGTGCACCGCTTCGCGCTGCACCGCATCCGGGACACATCCGGAGCCCCGCCGTTCAGCCCAGGTATATCAATTAGGCTGCATTGATTGCCCCGCGGCTTCCATGCGGTGCTCGATCTCGGCCACAGGCCAGCCGGTCAACTCGGCGAGGTTCTTCGCCTCGTGTTTGTAGCGTTGCGGCAAGGCGGTCAGATATTTCTGCGCTGCCTCGCATTTCGACTCGCCCTTCCAGGCATGGTGCAGAATATAGCGGCCCTGAAAAGTGCTGCGATCCGCCGTTTCCATGAGCACGAGATCCTCGGGAAACGAGGTCGCGTCGTAGCGCACGTGCAGCCGTGTCACATAAACCGATCCGCTGTTGCCGCGGAATGGCGTGGCCTGTTCGCTGCCGATCCAGCGCGCGCCCAGCGCCACCAGCTCCTCGTTGGTGAGCGGATCGGCGGCGCACGGGTCGCACCATCCCATGTCCCAGGCGTATTCGACAAAGACGGCGCGCATGTTCTCGCGCGCCACCGCGCGCTCGAACATGGCCTTGTAGAACGCGCCGAAATCCTGCTTGACGAACAGCGGCACGTCCACATCGGAGGGCAGCTTGACGGTGCGGTAGTTCGTCGTCTCCACCCGGCCATGCCGCGTGAGCGTATAAACGAGCAGGTCCTGCGGGCCGTCGGCGTTCACGGTGCCCAGGCGCAGCGGCAACATGAATTTGCTTGTGTCGTATCGCACCTGCAGCGGCCGCAGATAGCCGTTGCCCAGGAGCTCCATGCGCTCGAGGTTCACCTTCGCGACGAAGAAGCGCATCTTCTGCTTTATATAGCTTGCCAGCACCGGCTCGGCGCCCGCAGGAATCCTGTAGCCGTTGTCGCGCAGCCAGTGCACGAGACCGTCGCTTTCGGTAGCGGAGAGAATGGATACGTCGTATTCGCCGACGTCATAATTCGCCTCCACGGTCACGCCCTTGTAGATGGCGGCATCCGCAACAGCTTGCCGCCGGATCGCGGTTGGCAGCAAACCGGTGATCATCGAGTAATATTGAATGCACGGATCGGCATCGTGATATTCGACGAGCCTCGGTGCGGTGAACGCGTCGAGATGCTCGACCGTTTTCATCTCGACCACGCCGATCTGTTTCCTCTCGATGAACGTCGGCACCGGAATAACTACCGCGAACTCCTTGGGCTCACCTGCGTAGTCGCTCGCCATAGTGATGGCGGTGGTCTGTCCGTTGCGCGAGAGCACCACCTTCGATGACTTGTTGAACAGCTTCGAGTCTGCCTTGGCTACGTAGAATCCGCAGAACGCGGCGGCCGGGCCGACGATGGCGAGCGCGACGGCGGCGAAGGCGACACTGGCCTTGAGATGACGAATGCTGCGTGGGCTCATTGCGGGACTCCCTGGATTGCCGGAACGCGCCACGTGAAGCGTTCCGCTGGAAGGATCTTGTCGATGAGAAGAATGAGCGGCGAGAGCGCGATAAGCGCGATGTAAAGCGCCGGTCGTATCTGCATGAAGAACGTCAAATAGTGGCCGAGCAGCGCCACCGCGACGGCAAAGAGCAGCCGCCCGAGCCGGGAGTCGGGGGTGGTGCGCGGATCGGAGATCATGAAGAAGGAAAAGATCAGTAGAGAGCCGCTCTGCAGCTGATGCAGCGGAATGATCCAGGGATCGCCCAGCCACAGGGCGCGCGCGAACAGCAGCAGCGCGTGACTGCCGAGAAAGAACAGCGCCACGTCCGAGCGGCGGGCGGCGCGCAGCACCAGGATGGCGAAAAAGCACACCAGCGCCGCAAACCAGGCGGCGGAGCCCCACTGCCCGGGTGAGATCCACACATCGGGCGAGATGACGAGCAAAACAACGATGGCGAAGCCGGCTGGATTCCAGATGTGCTTTCCATTGACCCGCAGGATGAATTTCGAGCCGATGGCGATGACGCCGGCGAGCGCAAGCAGCCACGGCTCATCGGCGCGCAGCAGCAGACTCAGAGAAAGCCCGGTGATGAGCGGCGAGCGCGGATCGAAGCCGGGCAGCTCGAACCACCGCGTGCAAAGCGCCTGCGTAAGCAGGCAAGCACCGATGGCGAGCGCGCTGTTGAGCGGCTGTGTGCCGAAGTCGATCCAGCCTATATTGTAAGCGAGCAGGGTCGTAAGAGCTGCGATCTGATAATGCCGCGCATCCGACCAGAATGTCGCCGACAGCAGATAGGGCATCGCACTGGAAATCAGAAAGCCGGTGCGCGCTGTAGCTGCCGCGCGCGTCGGAACTGCGACGCGCAAATTACGATTTGGCAATCAAAGTGTGCCGATACCGCCGGTCACAGACATGTGAGTAGGCGGCCGTAGCCCGGATTGAGCGCAAGCGAAATCCGGGTACACCCTGGATTTCGCTCGCTGACCGCTCGCTCAATCCAGGCTACTTCGGCGTCATTCGCAAAATCCGGCCGGAGCTGCTGTCGGTGGCGAGCCAGAGCGCGCCGTCGGGACCCTGGCGCACGTCGCGAATGCGCTCGTGCAGCTGTTGCAGCAGCCGTTCCTCACGCGTGACCTTCTCGCCGGAAAGCTCGAGCCGCACCAGCATTTCGCCGGCGAGCGCGCCGACGAAAAGATTGCCGCGCCAGCCGGTAAAGACGTCGCCGGTATAGAAAGCCATGCCGGACGGGGCGATCGACGGTGTCCAGTGCCAGAGCGGCTGCTCCATCCCCGCTTTCTGCGTGCTCTCGTGAATGCGCGCGCCGCTGTAGTCCACGCCGTAGCCGATCACCGGCCAACCGTAGTTCTTTCCCTTCTCGACGATGTTGATCTCGTCGCCGCCCCGCGGGCCGTGCTCGTGCTCCCATAGCTTGCCCGTGCTCGGATGCAATGCGAGCCCCTGCGGATTGCGGTGACCATAGGACCAGATTTCCGGCTTGGCGCCTGCTTTCGCGACAAATGGATTATCGGATGGCACCGAGCCATCCGGCCGGATGCGGATGATCTTGCCGAGGTGATTGGAAAGATTTTGCGCCTGATCGCGATAGACGAAATGCTCGCCCAGTGTGACAAAGAGATTGTCGTCCGGCGCCTGGACGATGCGGCAGCCGAAATGATTGGAAGTCGAGAGCGGACCCTCCTGACGGAAAATCACGCTGGCGCTGTCGAGACGAGGCGACGCCTCGTCGAGCATGCGCGCGCGTGCAACGGTGGTGCGCGCGCCGCCAGCGGCCGGCTCGGCATAGCAGAAGTAGAGCGTCTGATTGTCCGAATAGGTGCGATCGAGCGCTACATCGAGAAGCCCGCCCTGGCCGGACGCAAAGACGCGCGGAATGCCCGCAAGCGGAGGAGAGAGTTTCCCGTCCTTTCCGACGATGCGCATGCGACCAGGGCGCTCGGTCACGAGCAGGCGCCCGTCGGGCAAAAAAGCCATGCTCCAGGGGTGGTCGAGCCCGCGCGCAAAGGTCTCGACGTTCACCGCCCCTGCGGCGGAGGACTGGACCTCGGCCTGCGCCATCGAGCACACGCCCGAAGCACAGGCGACAGCAAACAACAGCGCAATTGCATTGCACATGCGCGTCAGCATGCTCGTTGCGTAGCCCGGATGAGCGAAGCGACATCCGGGCAAAGCAGCCCCGCATATCGCTGCGCTCATGCGGGCTACGGGCTACAGTCAAAAGCATCACCGCCGCGCATCGGTTCCGATGCGCGGCAGTGATTTCCCCCCCGACCGGCCGTCTGAAGCCCTACGCAATCCTCATTTGATGAGCAGCGCCGCGCGTGCGATGCCGATGGATACCGCCGTGAGAGCGATCGCCGTTGAGAGCGCCAGCGCCGCTATGATGATCAGCTCGATGAAGATCGTGGCGCGACGCTTGCGGCGGACATGACGGACCGCCTGCTCAATCCCAGCGCAAGCGATGAAATTCTGAGGCATCTCCACTCCGCTGGTAAAGATCGCGGCACATGCCGGCGTGTATTCGACCGGACTTGGGCGAAGGCTTTGACGAATGAAGGCGATTTTGTGTTTCAGATTAAGAAAGCGGTAACGCAGAACAGTTTGTGCAAACCTGTCACCGCTCGGCAACAGCACGCGACGGCGTATTTCGCACCGGCGGTTGCTCCGCCGCGATGGACTCGCTCGGCTGCCAGTCCATGCTCACGTGACCCGGCTCCGCGCGCACGCGGTCGAGCCAGTCCCGGATGGCCGGAAACGGCGCAAGATCGAAGTCGCATTCATGCGCCACATGCGTGTAGGCAAAGAGCGCAATGTCAACGAGCGTGTATCGATTGGTGACGAAGTAGCGATGGTGCCGCAGATGGTTCTCCATCACCGCAAGCGAGCGATTGCCTTCCTCCATCCAGTCTTCGACGGCGTGCTGCTGCAGCTCGCGCCCGCCCTTCACCAGGGCGAGCCAGAAATACGCGGAGCCGAGATTGGGCTCGAGGCTGTGCTGCTCGAAGAACATCCATTGCAGCGCCTCGGCCTCGTCGAGCCGATGCTCCGGACGCAGCGGCGTGCCGCGCGTGAGATACCAAAGAATCGCATTCGATTCGGCAAGAAAACGGCTTGGCGCCGCCTCGAGCAGCGGAACCTGGCCGTTCGGATTTTTTGCCAGAAATTCCGGCGTCCGGCTCTCGCCCTTGAGAATGTCGATCTCGACAAGCCGGTACGGAATGCGCAGGTGCGCAAGCGCAAGCCGCACCTTGTAGCTGTTGCCGGACCGTTGCATCGAATAGAGCGTATACATCGACTCCTCAGTGCGTCATTCCGGCCGAGGCCGCAGGCCGAGGGCCGGAATCCATAAGCCCAGGCCTGTGGTTATGGATTCCGGGCTCGCCGCTCCGCTTCGCTTCGCGGCGCCCCGGAATGACGATGTTATTCCGCTGCCACCCGCCGCGTGTTGGCATAGGAAAGGAGCGCGTCGTCAGGAACCGGCACGATGGGCGTGAAATCACGGTGCGCGATCCATTCGGGCCGGGTGAATTTGGTGATGTGATTGGAGACGGCGCAAAGGGTCAGATACACGATCTTGCGCGGATAAGGCGTGATGTTCGGCGATGAGCCGTGCACCAGATTGCCGTGGAACATGAGCACCGATCCGGCCTTGCCGGTGGGCGCCACGATGCCGATGCCGCCGGGAGGGGCTGCCTCGTCGCACAGCCTTGTCACCGTCTCGTGATCAAGCGTCCACAGCGGATAGGACGTCGTGCTCGTGTCGTGGCCCGCGGCCAGCGTGCCGTATCTGTGGCTCCTCGGGATGAGCATCAGCGGCCCGTTGATCGGATAGACCTCGTCCAGAAAAATCGAGATGTTCATTGCCCGCGGCTCCGGCATTCCATCGTCGCGTGCCCAGGTGCCGTAATCCTGATGCCATTGCCACACATCGCCTTCGAACGCGGCCTTGGCATTGATCTTGAACTGGTGGACGTAGACGCCTTCCCCGAACAGCTGCTGCAACGGCTCGACCAGACGCGGGTGATGCGCCATCAGCCGAAAGGCCTCGTTATATTCATGGGCGGCAAAAGCCGTGCGCGGCGCTCCCGTCTTCTCGCGCCAAACCTCCTTGCGCTGGGTGCGCAGGATTGCGTCGGCCTCCTCCCGCAACAGCGCCACCTCCTGCTCGGAGAAGCAGCTCGGGAAAAACATGTAGCCCTGCTCGTCGAAGCTCCTGACCTGCTCGGATGTAAGCTTCATGGCGTCCTCCTGTGGCGCCCGCCTGCCACTCGCGCACTCTAGCGCTGCGCGCGCGGGAAATCATCCGCATATCGCAAAGCAAGCCTTGCCGCGGGCCCAGGCGGCCTCTAGGAAGCTCGCGAGACTAATCGGAGATTCCCATGGCGCTGCTCGCGCAATCGCTCAATCGCATCAAGCCGTCGGCGACCATTGCGGTGACCGACAAGGCGCGCGCCCTCAAGGCAGCGGGGCGCGACGTGATCGGCTTGGGCGCGGGTGAGCCCGACTTCGATACGCCCGAGAACATCAAGCGCGCCGCGGTCGCGGCAATCGAGGGCGGCAAAGCCGCCAAATACACGGCCGTCGACGGCATCCCGGAGCTCAAGGCCGCCATTGCGCGCAAATTCAAGCGCGAGAACGGACTCGATTACCGTCCGAGCCAGATCATTGTCGGCACCGGCGGCAAGCAGGTGCTGTACAACGCGTTTGTAGCCACGCTCGACCCCGGCGACGAGGTGATCATCCCTGCGCCCTATTGGGTGAGCTATCCCGACATGGTGATGCTCGCCGGCGGGGAGCCGATTGCCGTGCCCACCACCATCGCCTCGGGTTTCAAAATGTCGCCGGAGACGCTCGAGCGGGCAATCACGCCGCGTACCAAATGGGTGCTGCTCAATTCTCCGTCCAATCCGACGGGCGCGGCCTATACGCGCGCCGAGCTCAAGAAACTGACGGACGTTCTGGTCAGGCATCCGGCCGTCTACGTCATGACCGACGACATGTACGAGCACCTGGTCTACGACGATTTCGAGTTCTCGACGCCGGCGCAGATCGAGCCGCGGCTCTACGAGCGCACGCTCACCGTCAACGGCCTGTCCAAGACTTACTGCATGACGGGCTGGCGCATCGGCTATGCCGGCGGCCCCGAGCCGCTGATCAAGGCCATGGCCATGATCCAGTCGCAGTCGACCTCCAATCCCACCGCTGTTTCACAGTGGGCGGGCGTAGAGGCGCTCGACGGGCCGCAGGATTTCATCGCCAGGCACAACGCGATCTTCAAGGAGCGCCGCGATCTCTGCGTGTCCATGCTCAATCAGGCGCGCGGGATTCATTGCCCGAAGCCGGAAGGCGCGTTCTATGTATTTCCGTCCTGCGAAGCCACCATGGGGCGCGTCGCGCCCAGCGGCAACAAGCTCGCGAGCGATGAGGATTTCGTGACCGAGCTGCTGGAGGCGGAAGGAGTCGCCGTGGTGCAGGGCACGCCGTTCGGCTTCGGCCCCGCGTTCCGCATTTCCTATGCCACCAAGACGGAATACCTCGAGGAGGCCTGCCGACGCATCCAGCGTTTTTGCGGCAATCTGAAGTAGTGGATCATTCTCGTCATTCCGGGGCGCCGCGGAGCAAAGCGGAGCGGCGAGCCCGGAATCCATAACCACAGGCCTGGGGTTATGGATTCCGGCTCTCGGCACTTGCGTGCCTCGGCCGGAATGACGCCGGCGTTTGTTTCTCGCCCCCGCGCCTCTTGCCAATCCCCCCTCTATCCTGAAACGATGCGGGCAGCGGTCCCGGCAACGCCGCATCGAAAATCCAGGAGAGGAAATGGCACAGAACGGCACACGAGCGACGGGCCCACGGTGCATTGCGCTGGTGGGCCCGTTCCAGAGCGGCAAGACCACGCTGCTCGAGGCGATTCTTGCCCGCACCGGCGCGATTGCGCGCCAGGGCACCGTGGACGCGGGCAACACCATCGGCGACGCCAGCAAAGAGGCGCGCAGCCATCGTATGAGCGTCGAGCTGTCCGTTGCCACCGCCAATTTCATGGGCGACAGCTATACTTTCATCGATTGCCCGGGCTCGATCGAATTCGTGCACGACATGCGCGCCGCGCTGCCGGCAGTCGACGCCGCGATCGTGGTCTGCGAGCTCGACGAGAAGAAAATTCCGCAACTGCAGCTCATCTTGCGCGAGCTGGAAGATCAGGAAATCCCGCGCTTTCTCTTTCTCAACAAGATCGACAAGGCGGATGCCACCATTCATGACGCGCTCACCCTGCTGCAACCGGCTTCCCGCAGCAAGCTGCTGCTGCGCCAGATCCCGACTTTCTCGGGCGATCTCATCAGCGGGTTCGTCGATCTCGCCCTCGAACGCGCGTTTGTCTACAAGGAGAATACGCGCTCTGAAGTGGTGCCGCTCGAAGGCGATGCGCTCGACCGGGAAAAGACCGCGCGGTTCTCGATGCTGGAGACGCTCGCCGACCATGACGATCAGCTCATGGAGCAGTTGCTCGAGGACATCCAGCCGCCACGCGACAAGGTTTTCGACGACCTCACGAAGGAGCTGCGCGACGGCCTGGTCTGCTCCGTGCTGCTCGGTGCGGCTTCACGCACCAACGGCGTGCTGCGCCTGATGAAGGCATTGCGGCACGAATCCCCCGGCGTTGCGGAAACGGCGCAGCGTCTCGGCATGAAGGCCGGCCCGGAAGCGATCGCCTACGTGATGAAGACTCTGCACACCACCCACGGCGGCAAGATGTCGATCGCGCGCATTCTTAGGGGACAGGTGAGCGACGGCACCACGTTCAGCTCGCTCGAGCGGGAGGCGGGACGCGTGGCCGGCATTTTCAAGCTGCAGGGCCAGGCCAGCGAAAAGCGCGGGCCGGCGCAGGCAGGCGAGACCGTTGCGCTGGCGAAGCTCGATCATGCCAACACCGGGGACACGTTGACGGCGGGAAAGCAGCCGCATCCGCCGCTCGCGACCGTGCGCGCGTACCCACCCGTGCTGGCCATGGCGGTGGCGACGAAGGAACGCAAGGACGAGGTCAAACTGGGCCAGGCGCTGAACAGGCTGCTTGAGGAGGATCCCTCGATCAGCGTCGTGCACAACCCCGAAGCGCACGAGGTGGTGCTATGGGGGCAGGGAGAGATGCAGCTGCGCGTCGCCGTAGAGCGACTGTCCGACCGCTTCGGCGTGCCCACCGTGTCGCACAAGCCGACCGTGGGTTATCGCGAGACCATCAAAAAGCCGATCGTGCAGCGAGGCCGCCACAAGAAGCAGTCGGGCGGGCACGGCCAGTACGGTGACGTCGTACTCGACATCAAGCCTTTGCCGCGCGGCACCGGCTTCACCTTCAGCGAGGAGATCAAGGGCGGCGTGGTGCCGCGCAACTACATCCCGTCGGTGGAGGAAGGCGTAAAGGAGGCGCTCAAGCACGGACCGCTTGGGTTCCCGGTAGTCGATATTTCCGCCAAGCTGATCGATGGCTCCTATCACACGGTCGATTCCTCCGACATGGCGTTCCAGCTCGCCGGCCGGCTCGCCATCCACGAAGCGCTGCCGCAGTGTCACCCGGTGCTGCTCGAGCCGATCTATGAGGTTGAGATCGTCTGTCCGTCGGAAGCGACCGCCAAGATGAACGGATTGATGTCGGGCCGCCGCGGCCAGATTCTCGGCTTCGATACACGCGAGGGCTGGGAAGGATGGGACGTGGTGCGGGTACAAATGCCCGAGTCCGAGATCGGCGATCTGATCGTCGAAGTGCGTTCGGCGACCGCCGGGGTCGGCAGCTTCACGTTCAAGTTCGATCACATGTCCGAGCTCACCGGGCGCATCGCCGACCACATCGTGGCAACGCGAAAATCCGCCGCCGCTTAAGTCAGAGGACGGACGACAGAGCACAGAGGACGGAAAGCTGCCTCTGTCCTGATCAGTCGTCTGTCCTCCGTCGTCTGTCGTCCGGTTTCACCATTTGCAAAGCATGATGCGGGTTCCCTCCGCATTGTTAACGCAAGGTTTTGCAGCCCGGAATATCGCAAAGCCGATGCCGAAGCAGCAGCTTATCGGTATTGTCCATCAACGCACCAAGCCGGTGATTGCCGCATCGTCGCGCCAGGCATCCGCCGGCGCCACGCGCAGGCGAGCCTGATCGCGCTTTTCGCTGCAGCGCAGAAGATTGTCGCACCTGTGACTTGCCCGTGAGGCAGCGCGCTCCTATCCATAACACCAAGGAGCCGGAGAGCGCCCATGCATGTGATCCGCCGCCGCGGGTGGGAAATACCCGAAAGGCTCGCCACGCCCGAGCACCTGTTCTGGAATCGCCGGGCGTTCGTGGCGGGCGGGGCCGCTGCGCTCTCGTTCTGGACCAGGCCCGGCGCCGCGCAGCGCATTGCCGACCTGCCGGATCCGACGCTGGATCTCTATCCGGCCGCGCGCAACGGGAAGTTCGTTCTCGATCGTCCCATCACGGATGAGAAGGTCAACACCAACTACAATAATTTCTATGAGTTCGGCACGAGCAAGTACATCGCCAGGGCCGCGCAGGCGCTGAAGCTGCGGCCCTGGACGGTCAAGCTCGACGGCATGGTCGAGCGCGAGCAGGAGATCGGCCTCGATGATCTGATCAGAAAGATGCAGCTCGAAGAGCGGCTCTACCGCCACCGCTGCGTCGAGGCGTGGTCCATGGCGATCCCATGGAGCGGCTTTCCTTTGGCCAAGCTGGTCGATCTGGCGCGGCCGCTCTCGTCGGCAAAATACGTGCGCATGGAGACTTTCCTCGACCGCGCGGTGGCGCCGGGCCAGCGTTCGGTCTGGCAGCCATGGCCCTATGTCGAAGGACTCACCATGGCGGAGGCGACGAACGAGCTCTCGTTCCTGGTGACGGGCGCCTACGGCAAGCCCGTCTCAAAGCCGCAGGGCGCGCCGTTGCGTCTGGCTGTGCCGTGGAAATACGGCTTCAAGTCGATCAAATCGATCGTGCGATTCACCTTCACCGACCAGCGTCCCAGGAGCTATTGGGAGGTCGTGCAGGGCTCCGAGTACGGGTTCTGGGCCAACGTGAACCCGGAGGTGCCGCATCCGCGCTGGAGCCAGGCTTCCGAGGAGCTCATCGGGCTCAGCGAACGACGGCCGACACTTCTGTTTAATGGCTACGGCGAGTACGTCGCGCACCTTTACAAAGGGCTCGAGAAGGAACGGCTCTGGGCTTGACGGAGCGTAGCCCGGATGAGCGCAGCGACATCCGGGTCTTGGTGCCGCATGTCGCTAACGCTCATGCGGGCTAAGGAGATCAGCCGCTGCCCGCCCTCGCCGATAAGCCGGGTGCTCTTAAGAGCAACGAAGGTGCTGAAATCGCGATCCGATATCGCGTCGGATGAAAAGCCCCCACTTATCCCAAAGCCCGGGGCGCAGGTCAGGAATGTAACAATACGCGTATTCCTTGGCTAACCGCTCGTTGACCACGAGCGCCGGGGCAAATCCCATGTCGCGCTTGTTGTTCAATGCCTCGAGGGCATTGTCCCTGGCGCCCGGGGCAGTGGGATCCGAGGGTTCCGGCGGCACGATGGCCTGCGGATTCCATTTCTCAAGCGTCAGGTCGATATTCCATTTGTTGTGGCCAGGCGGACCCCACTTGACTTTTGTCGTTGCAATGGCTTCGTCTGCCTTGCCAAGAAAATCGGCAATTTCGAAACGAGGCAAGTGGTAGCTGACGCCTAAATGAAAAAAGCCGATCGGCCCGTCTGCCGGGTTCAGATTTCCGGCGATCCACCTTGCAACCACATATTGCTGAGCCGTCGGCGATCCATAAACCCTTCCCGCCGTCACAATTGATTGTCTGGCGCGGTCCAACAAAGAAAAAGCGAGGATGCCGATCACCCAGACGGCAATAATCGCCGCAGCAATATTTCTAAGGAGCGGAAAGCGGTTAATCGGGCCGAATGATTTGGCGTAGCTTGGCGAAATTGCCAGCACTTCTTCAGCTCGCTTCCTGTTTAAAACAAACAAAGGTGCTGCCGTTACGGCAATGACGGCCGCCATCACACAAGCCGGAGCCCAGAACATTCGGGCGCCGGGGAAAACATCGCTGTTATACAGGCTTATTATTCCCGTCGCGACGCAACCCGCAACGATGGGCAACGTCTTCCTGTTAATGAGCAGGCGTCCAAATACAACGTAAAAAGCCAGCAGCGCGGCGAAGACCGTCAATGCTGTGTAGCTCAACAGGCCGTTGAACAGCGCATATTTGAGCGCATACACAAGGGAGGGAGCGGCTCCGATCTTTAGCCGTGCTGTCGTCGGCGTGAGATGTCCGAATTGCGCGAAGTTCATCGCGAGAGCAATTGCGACAAGCAGGACATAAGGGAACATTCCCCAAAACAGAAAGCGGCGCGGACCTTGCGATGTGATGTAAAGCGCGCACAAAATCGATAGTGCGATCAAAACGCCGTCGGGCCTGAAAAGCGAGCCGAGAACCAGCGCGATCGAGGCGGTCAAGATCGTATAGTTGCTGGAATAATTTCTTAATGAAATGCACGTGGCGTACGTTAGAAATAATCCTTGAAACAAGTGATCCCATCCATTTAAGGCGTAGCTGAAATTCGTTTGTGTGAAGAACAATGCCGCGGCCAGCACGGCACCAATCGGTTTCGACTCGGCAAAAAGCAGCAGGCAACCGGCGGTCAGGCCCGCGGCGAAGAGGCCGAGAAAAGCATAGACTGCAACCGCCACGTTTTGGGGGAATGCCTTCAGCAGTATCGCAAACAGGTATGGGGAAACATAGGATGTCGAGGGTTGGGCGCGATCCCCTTTGTTGAATGCAGGTATTCCGGTCGCGTTCAAAATATAGCCTGCTCGAAGCGACACCATCACATCATCGTCCAGATGGATTGGCGCCTGCATAATTCTTTGCAGCGCGCCGGATTTTGTATCTGTAATGAATCCATAAACGTCAGGCCATCTGGCGGTCAGCGCTGTTAACAGCATCAAGATGGTGGCCGCGAGAAGAACAATCGTTCCGCGGCGAGTAATTGGCGCGCTTTCCGGCATTTTCATTTCATAACCCGCAGCCGGATGCGGCTCCAGAGTTGCCGGGATTGGGTGTGCCATCAGAATTTCATGCGCTTGAATACTGCGGTCGGGATATTCCGGATGATGATCATGATGAGTGCCCAGAATGCGGGCGCGTAGAGCACGTCGGCGCGTCGTTCAATGCCCTTCACAATCCGGCGGGCCACCACCTCCGGCTGCACGACGAGCGGCGCGGGCAGGGACAGGCCATCCGTCATGGCAGTTGCAACGAACCCCGGTCGGATGTCCGTCAGCGAGACGCCCGCCTTGAAGAGCCGCGCGCGCAATCCCTCGCAAAAGACCGAAACCGCAGCCTTGGCGCTGCCGTAGACATAATTGCCCGAACGTCCGCGGTCGCCCGCCACAGAGGTGATCACGCCGATGCAGCCAGATCGCTGACGCTCGAACCAGTTCGCAAGCAGCGTCAGCAACGCGATGACGGATGTGCCGTTGCTCGTGAACTCGCGCAGCGCCAGGTTGGGATCGGTCTCGCATGCGACCTGGTCCGGCATGGTTCCAAACGCAATCAATGCGATATTGATTTGCCGGAACGCCTGCGCCGCTGCATCGAGCATGACTGGATGCGCGGGCGTGTCGTTCGCATCCATCCGGAAGGTATGAACGGCGCCGGCGCCGCGAACCCTGAGGTCGGCCGCCAAACTTTCGAGCTTTTCGCCATCCCGCGCGACAAGAAATACGTCAGCGCCTTGGGCCGCCCAGAGGCGAGCGCAGGCGCTGGCAATTGCCGAGCTTGCGCCGATGATCAGTATTCGCATCATTGCGTCACGCGCTTCCAGAAGCGCGACATTAGCGACGGGTCACGTACAGCCTCGATCTGCTGCCATGCGGGGTAGCTGCGCCTGAAGTCCTCGGCGCTCAGGTGCGCGTCCTTGGCGGGATAGATGCGGCCACCTGTCTCGCGAACGATGGCGTCGAGCCGTGAAAACAACTTGGAAAGGCGATCGTTCTGGGGAAAGTCGAGCGCCAGCGTTGTCCCAGGTTGCGGGAAGGACAACAGCCCAGGGGATGGTACGTCACCGCAGCGCTTTAACACCGCCAGGAACGAGCCCGTGCCCGACTCGGCGATGGCAGCGAGCAAGGCGTAGATCCCCGCGCGCGCTTCAGCCTCAGGAATGAGGGCCTGATACTGCTGCAAGCCCTTGCGTCCGTACATTCGATTCCAGTTCAGGACCCCATCCAGCGGATAGAAAAAGGATTGATAGCCGATTGTCGCGCGCCGTCGACCTGCCGGCGCCTTGCGCCAATACAGCTCGTTGAATGCGCGCAGCGACAGCCCGTTGATCAACGAGATCGGCGGAGTGAGAGGGACCATCAACTTGCGGTTTGCCTCGATCGCCAGCGGCCCGTTATCCGCGAAGTCGCCGGCCGTGTAGACGCCCCGTCCAGTCATCTTTCCCTTCGCTCCGCAGTCGATCCAGGAGACGCAGAATTCGTGCTTGCCGTCGAGTTCTTCGGCGAGCGCAAAGAACTCATCAAGGTTGCCGAAGCGCTCGGTCACGCAGTCGATTCGGCTGGAGCGGATCGGCACCAGTTGAATTTCTGCCCACTCGATAACCCCGGTCAGTCCCAGGCCGCCGATCGTGGCGACGAAGAGCTCAGTCTGTTCATGTGGCGAGCAGCTGGTACGACCGGTATCCGAACGGAGCAGGCCGAAGCGCGCGACGTGCCGCCCGAAACAGCCTCGACGATGGTGGTTTTTGCCATGAACATCGTTGGCGATCGCGCCGCCAAGCGTCACGTATTTCGTGCCCGGCGTCACTGGAAGAAACCAACCGCGCGGGATGGCGACCGTCAGGATATCCTCAAGCGTGACCCCCGCCTCGGCGACGAGTGTACCGGTCGACCAGTCCGCGCTGATAAAGCGATCGAGCGGCCGCATGTGCAGCACATGGTCGCTCGCCGCAAGGCAGCTGTCGCCGTAGCTTCGTCCGCACCCGTAAGCAAGCGTTGTGCCGTGCTGCGCTACAACAGCACGTAACGTTTCGGGCAGCTCGCTGCGCCAGCGACAGGCCGTGTACGTTTGGCGAAATGGGGGATAATTGCCCCAGGACAGCAGTCTCGTTGTGCTCATCTAGCCGACCGGAAGACGAGTGCGATGAACGCGCGAATGGAGAGATTTATACGATCGCGGATGGCAAAGATCACAGCATTCTCGTTCGCACCGTTGGCGCCACACTAGGGCCGCATTCCGGTTCCGCGGACATAAATCGAGCGAATTCTCCGCTTAAGCCCTCCGGCGGGGTCCTGATGAGGTCGCCGGTTCCCGCCGTGCGCGTTTTCTCGGGATGTGCTGGGGGATAAAGTGTTTGTGCAAAGGGCGTATTCGGAAGCGGCCGCACGGCCGCTGGTCGTCGATCTCGACGGCACCCTGATCAAGACAGACCTGCTGCTCGAATCCTTTTTCTCACTCTTGCGTTCGCATCCGCTTCGCGCGCTCTGCTCACTCGCGGCATTGCGGCACGGCAAGGCTGCCTTCAAGGCAAGGCTTGCCGAAGAAAGCGCGCTCGAGCTGAATTCGATACCGTTCAACGCACAGCTCGTCGACTTGCTTCGCAGCGAAAAAGCGAGAGGCCGTAAAATCTATCTCGCCTCCGGCTCCGACCGGGGCTACGTCGAAAAGCTTGCCTCGCGTGTCGGCCTGTTCGACGGGGCTTACGGCTCGGACGGAGCCATCAACATGTCGGGGGCTCGCAAGGCCCAGGAGCTGTGCCGCATGTTCGGGGCCGGCGGATTCGATTATGCCGGCAATTCGAAGGCGGATTTGCACGTTTGGGAACGCTCGCACGATGCCTTGGTTGTGAGGGCGCCGGCCTACGTCATCAGAAAAGCGCGCCAACGCTTCGCGAACGTGCACATCCTGGATTCGGCCTGGCCGCGGCTTCACGATTATGCGCGGGCGCTGCGCATCCACCAATGGGTGAAGAATCTGCTTATTTTCCTGCCCGCCGTCATGGCACACAAGTTCGGCGCTGAATTACTTGTCTGTCTCGCCGCATTCATGAGCTTCAGTTTGTGTGCCTCGAGCACTTATCTGCTGAACGATCTGCTCGACCTGCACCATGATCGTGCGCATCCCAGCAAGCGAAATCGCCCGCTCGCTGCGGGAACTGTCCCGCTCATGCACGGGATTACGCTGACCATCGTACTCTTTTCTCTGGCAATGCTCATTGCACTTGCATTGAATTGGCAATTTGTCCTGGTGCTGGGCGGGTATGGCGCGCTCACCGTGGCGTATTCGCTGCTACTCAAGCGGGAGCCGATCGTCGACGTAGTCGCGCTCGCTTGTCTCTATGGAGCGCGGCTGCTGGCGGGCAGCGCCGCCGCCGCCGTTCCGCTCTCGCCGTGGCTCGGGGCGCTTGCCATCTTCCTGTTCTTGAGCCTGGCGCTGGTCAAACGCTGCACCGAGCTCATCGACACGAAGGAGGAGCAAAAGCAGCAATCATTTGGACGTGGATACCGTGCCGCCGATCTGCCGGTGCTCGAGTCCATGGCGGCTGCAGCAGGCTACTTGGCGGTGCTGGTGCTGGCGCTCTATCTGAACAGTGCCACCGTGATTGAGCTCTACGGCCATCCGCAGCTGCTTTGGCTCAGCTGCGTCGTTCTGGTTTTCTGGATCAGCAGGGTCCTGCTGCTCACTCATCGGGGCGAGATGCACGATGACCCGGTTGTCTTCGCTGCGACGGACCGGATCAGCCAAACATGTGCAGGCGCAATCCTGGCCATCATGTTCGCCGCCCTGTGATGCTATGAGGGCTGTGCCGGTGCGGCATGGCGGCGATCAACCGCTGCGCGCGGGGGTGCGAATGAGCGGATTGATCCAGTAACAGGTGCCCCTGTCCATCTTGAGGGTGGGGCCCCACTCGACTCCCTCCGCCACATCGGGAATCTCAAAGCCGAGCTTGACGTTCTCAAGTCCGGGGGCACGCGTTTTGAGGGCGCTCACGCCCACCGCCGGTTTCCACTTATAGACCGTGCTGGTCGTCTGATCGGATACGGTGAAGGCGAGCGACTTCTCATAGAGCGCCAGCGCGCTGTTGCGCAGGCCGATGAGCGCATCGGTCGAGTTCAACAG
The DNA here is from genome assembly GCA_046733355.1 of Pseudomonadota bacterium. GTDB lineage: Bacteria > Pseudomonadota > Alphaproteobacteria > Rhizobiales > Xanthobacteraceae > VAZQ01. The sequence continues at coordinate 142,674 of JBKPOZ010000010.1, forward strand.
CACCACCGAATTCCCTGCGGTGCCGATCGGCACGGGCGCCCAGCCCGGAAGCACCGTATCTGTCTTGCTCAGCGGCACGATCAAAAAACTCAAGGTGTCCGGCAGCCGCTTGCCCTCTTCCTCGCAATCGGCCATGGCCTGCACCAGCCAGCCGTAGTCCGACGCGCTGTCGGCTGGTGCCGGCCCCGTGCCAGCAGGCGGAGATTGCGTTGCGACCTGCGGCGCTTCTTTCGTCCGCAAGGCATGCCACGTCAGTGCAACCAATGATCCCACGAGCAGCAGGACGAGCGCAGCGGCGCCTGCACTTGCTGGCTTGTGCAAGGGATTTTGCGCCTCGCAGGCAGGGCAGCATCGCGCAAACAGCGAAACACGCGCGCCGCAGCTGCCGCACTCGGTAGAAACCAATTCTGATATTTGAGGAATCATGGAGGGCGCAAACCTACCGTATGCACTGGCAAAGGGACAGAAGTGGACGAATTGAAATTCAAGCCGCGTCGCCTGCTTCCGCCTCCGCGAGCCGGCTGCGCCAGTCCTTGCGCTGACGGATGAGAGCGATCGCTGCAAGCGACAACATGCAGATGCCAAGCAATATGAGCGCGAGGGCGATGGGCCGCTGCACGAATATGGCCCAGTCGCCGTTAGACATGACGAGCGACTGCCGCAGGCTCATTTCGAAAGTGGAGGAGATCACCAATCCAAGCACCATCGGAGCCGGGTCGAAACCGAACTTGCGCAAGCCATAGCCCACCACGCCCATGATCAACATGATCCAGACGTCGACGATGGAGTGGCTGACCTCGTAGACGCCGATGATGCAGAACATGATCACCAGCGGATAAAGGTAGGAATAAGGTATGCGCAGCACGTTCACGAAAATGCCGACGAGCGGAAGATTGAGCGCGAGCAGCATCAGGTTGCCGACATACATGGACGCCACAAATCCCCAGAACACATCGGGATGATCGGTGACCAGAGTCGGCCCCGGCGGAACCGCATGAATCATCAGCGCGGCGAGCAGAACGGCGGTGACCGGCCCGGTCGGAAGGCCGAGCGCCAGCATGGGCACGAAAGCTCCGGTCGAGGCGGCATTGTTCGCCGATTCGGGTCCGGCAACGCCCGCGACTGCTCCCTTGCCGAATTCCTCGGGCTGGCGCGACAGTCGCCGCTCGACCGCATAGGAGAGAAAGCTGGAAATCACGTGCGCGGAGCCCGGCGTAAGTCCGATGAGAAAGCCGAGGACGGAGCCGCGCGCGATGGGCATGGCTGAGTCGCGCCACTCCTTGCGGCTTGGAAAAAGATCCCGCAGCTTTGGGGCGATCACCTCTCGCACTACGGTCGCAGAGGGCGTGGAAAGAATCTCTCCCAGGCCAAACAGTCCAACCGCAACCGGCACAATGCCGATGCCGTCTCCCAGCTCCGGAATATCGAACGAATAGCGGAAATGTCCCGTCATGCTGTCGATGCCGATCATGCCGAGGAGCAGCCCGACAGCGGCCATCAGCAGCGTGCGCGGCAGCGAGGTCGAGGACATGTAGGCGAGCAGGATGAGGCCGAGCGCGAGCAGCGCCGTGTATTCAGGCGGGCCGAAGCGCAACGCGAACGTGGCAAGCGGGGGCGCGATGAGCGTGAGCACAACGACACCGAAGGTGCCGGCGATCCACGAGCCGACCGCGGCGATGCAGAGCGCCGCGCCGGCGCGGCCCTTCTGCGCCATGGCGTAGCCGTCGATGCAGGTCATCACCGAGGAAGCCTCGCCCGGAATGCGCATCAGGATCGAGGTGGTGGAGCCGCCGTATTGCGAGCCGTAGTAGATGCCGGCGAGCATCACCACGGATTTGGTCGTATCGAGCCCGAAAGTCGCGGGCAGAAGAATGCTGATTCCGGAGAGCGGGCCGATGCCGGGCAGCACGCCAACGACGGTGCCTACGAGGCATCCAAGAAAGGCGTACCACAAGACGCCGGGCTGCAGCGCAACCGAGAAGCCGAGCAGCAGGCTGTCGAGCGTCGGCATTTCAGAACGGCATGAGCCCCGGCTCGAGCGGCGTCTTCAGCGCCACCGTGAACAAAACATAGGCGAGCGCGGCTACGCCGATGCTGAAGCATGCGGCGCGCACGATGGGGCGGCGCTCGACGCCGTGCACCAGCGCAAACAGCAAAAGGATCATGGTGATGAGAAAGCCGAGGGTCTGATAGATCAGGATCGCTGCGGCTGAAACTGCGAGCATCCGCAGGGCATGCGGGAGGTCCTGCCAGGAGAGGCTTGCAAGGGGCGGGCTCTCGTGGGCACGCAGAACGACGACCACGCCAAGGACAATGATGAGCACGGCGCAGAGCTTCGGCATCATTCCGGCGCCCGGGAATACGAGCGTGCCGACGGGAAGGTCGCCGCTGATCGCGAGCACGAGAACGCCGAACCCAGCAAGCGCGGCGCCGGCAATATGGTCGGAGCGAAGCGTCAAAGCCGCCTCAACCCTCGACTTTGCCGATTGCCCGGATGGCAGCCTCGATTCGGCGCGTATCGGCAGCCCAGAACTCCGCGAATTCCGGCTGGTCCATATAGTCGAGCTCCTGTCCCAGATTGGCGAGCGCAGCCTTGAACGTCTCGCCATGCGCGGCCGTATTCAATGCCTGCCGCAGATAATTGACGATCTGATCCGGCGTCCCTTTCGGTGCGAAGAGACCCACCCACAGGTAATATTCAAGGTCGTAACCGAGCTCTTTGAGCGTGGGGACGTCCGGCATGGCATGGGAACGGTGCCCGCCGAAAAGCGCGAGCGGGCGCGCCTTGCCGGCCCTGATCTGGACGATGCTCGCGGAAACCGAGGACGCGAGCACGGCGGCATTGTTGCCCAGTAATGCGGTTACCGCCGGACCTCCGCCATTCGTCGGCAAATGCCGCAGTTTCAGATTGCCGGCGGTCTGCATGAGGAGCGCCATGGGAATGTGCAGCGCGCCATAAAGGCCGGACGAGCTGAAGATAATCTCGTTTGGTCGCTGCCGCGCATCGTCGATGAACTCGGCGAGCGTGTGCCACGGTTGCCTGTCGTTGACGATCAGTACGCACGGGTCGGCGACCACGCGCGCCAGCGGAATGAAATCCGCATTGGTGAATTTTGGCGTGCGGCCGAACAGACGGTCGACTTCGGCGAAGCCGGAAATGGAGGTGATATGGGAGAGAAGCGTGTAGCCGTCGGGCTTCGCATGGGCGGCTACCTGCGCGCCAACTTGACCGGCGGCACCCGCTTTGGTCTCGATAACCACCGGCTTGTGCAACAGCGGTTCGAGAGCAGCGGCGAGCGGCCGCGTGACCACGTCGGAAGCGCCGCCAGGCGGAAACGGATTGATAATTGTAATGGCGCGGGCGGGGTAAGTTTCCTGCGCAGAGCCGCGCCGGAGCATCGCCGATATGGCAATCGAGCCGAGAAAAAAGCTGCGCCGGTCCATCTTCACCTCCCTAAGCGCATTGGCGGACTGAGCTAGTGCGCTCGTTGCCAACGACGTTGCTGCTCTCTTGCCTCGCAAGGTAGATGGGTCCGGCAAAATCGAGGAGGCAAGCATGCCGGCTTACTGGATTGCACGCTCGAAGATCAACGATCCGGTCGCCTACAAGAAGTACACGGATCTGGTGCCCGGCATTATTGCAAAATTCGGCGGCCGGGTGCTGGCGCGCGGCGGCCGTTATCAGGTGATGGAAGGTCCGCGCAAGTTCCAAAGATTCGTCATCATCGAGTTCCCCAGCTTGGAGCAGGGCGTCGCCTGCTTCACCTCCAAGGAATATGAGCAGGCAGCCGCCTTTCGCCGCGCCGGCGACGCGGGCGAGGTCGAGACCGTCATCGTCGAGAGCGGCGACGCGACGCAGTAGGTTGGGTTAGCGCCGCCCGTGTACGTCCAGGTGCGCACGGCCTTTGCTCGGCGCGTAACCCAACAATGTGCCTGATGGGTTTCGCTGCGCTCAACCCATCCTACAATCCGAGATAAAACTTGCGGATGAGCTCGTTGTTGTTGAGCTCGTCGGCCGAGCGGCCTTCGAATGCAATCTGCCCGTGCACGATGACATAGCCGCGATCGGCGATGCGCAGCGCCTGCGGAAAATTCTGCTCGGCCATCAGCACGGTGAGATTGTAGCTGTCCTTGAGCTCCTTGATCTTGTCGATGGTGCGGCTGACCAGGACGGGAGCGAGTCCCACCGAGGGCTCGTCGATGAGGATGATGCGGGGGGCAAGCATCAGCGCGCGCGCCAGCGCAAGCATCTGCTGCTCGCCACCGCTCATGGAGCCGGCAAGCTGCGCCCGGCGCTCGGCCAGGCGCGGGAAGCATTCGAAGCAGAACTCCAGATTTGACTTCAGGGACCTGCGCGCCTGTCGGCGAAAAGCGCCCAGCAGCAGGTTCTCCTCCACCGTGAGCCGCGGGAACAGCCGGCGCCCCTCCGGCACGAGCGCAATTCCGAGATTAACGATCTGCTCGGTCGTGCGTCCGACCAGATCGTGGGTGATGCCGTCAATCTCCGCAAAAATGCGGCCGGCCCGCGGGCGCACGATGCCCATCACGCATTTCATCAGCGTGCTCTTGCCGTTGCCGTTGGTGCCGAGGAGCACTACCGTCTCGCCCCCCTTAAGCGTTACCGAGACGTTCTCCAGCACGCGCACGCTGCCATAGGCGGCATCGACGTTCTCGATGGTGAGGCTATTCGCCAAGGTAAGCCTTCTCCACTTCCGGATCGCTGATCACGACGTCCGGGCCGCCATCCGCGATTTTCCTGCCCGAGACCAGCACCACCAGCCGTTGCGAGAATCGCATGACCGCCCGCATGATGTGCTCGATCAGGATGATGGTGACGCCGCGCTCGTTGAGCCGGATCAGCAGGCCGACGATATCGTCCACCTCCGATTGGGAAAGGCCCGCCATCGCTTCGTCCGCGATCAACAGTTTCGGCTCGGCGGCCATGGCGCGGGCGAGCTCCAGCTTGCGCATCTCGACCTGCGTGAGATCGCGCGGCAGCTGCGGCCCCTTGTCGGCCAGCCCGACGAGCTGCAGCAGCTCGGCGCAGCGCGCATCGAGCTCGCTGTCCGACAAGGATACGCCCGGCCGTGCATTGACCGTGTACAGCAGCGGCACGCGTACGTTCTGCGCCACCGTGAGCGTGCTGAAGGGACGCGGCAGCTGGAAGCTGCGCGCGATCCCGCGCCGCGTGCGCTCGTGCGTGAGCAGGCCGTCCATGGTCTCGCCCGCGAAGCGCACGCTGCCGGTCTCGTTGGCCAGCGTGCCGCAGATGCAGTTCACCAGCGTCGACTTGCCCGAGCCATTCGGGCCGATAAGCCCGACACGTTGGCCATCGGCGACGGCGAGATCGATATTCTCGAGGGCGACGAAGCCGCCGAAGCGCTTGCTCAATCCGGCGACTTCCAGAAGCGGCATTATTTTGCGCTCCGGCGCAAACGTTCTTGCACGAGCCCGACGATCCCGTTCGGCGCAATGATCACAAAGCCGACCAGCAACAATCCGACGATCAACAGATTGACCGCAGACGAGATGGTCACGGTGGCGATCTGTTGCAGCGAGCCGAGCAGGACCGCACCGATGAGGGGACCGACCCAGCTGGTGGTGCCGCCGATCATCGGCATGGCAATCGAATTGACGGCGTATTCGAGGCTGAAGGCGGAAGCGGGCTGCAGATAGCCGATGTAGTAGGGAAACGGCGCGCCGGCCATTCCCATCAGCGCGCCGGAGAGCGTGGTGGCGATGAGTTTGAGCTGCAAGGTCGGCACGCCGGACGCCTCGGCGGCGAGCTCGTCGTCGCGGATGGTGGCAAAGCCATAACCGAGACGGGAGCGCTCGATCCAGCGCGCACAGGTCAGCGCCGCCACCGCGAGCGCCAGCATGAGCAGAAACAGGTACTGGATATAGGGCCCGATCAGCGCCACTCGCTGCGGCCGAATGATGTAGGCCCCGCGCGCGCCGCCGACATAGTCCCAGTTGACGATGAACGTCTGCAGCACCACCGCGAGCGCAAGCGTGGCAATGGCAAAGAAAGCCCCGCGCAGGCGCAGCGTGAGATAGCCCATGCCGAGACCGACGATACCGGAGACCACCCCGCCAAGCGCGATGAGGAACGGAAGGGGGACCGGGTAGGCCTTGTGCATGAACACGCTGGCATACGCACCCATGGCGAAAAACGCCGCCGAGCCGAAATTCACATATCCGGTATAGCCGCCGAGAATATTCCACGCGGTGCCGAGGACAACGAACTGCAAGACGGTGTAGCCGGCAAAGAACAAATAATCGTTGTGGAAGGCGCGCGTGGCGAAGAATAGAACTGCTGCCGCTGCAACCAGCACCAGGAAGAAGACGCGCGTTTGCACGGAAAACCTAGCGCCCGAGCAGGCCTGCCGGCCGGAACGCGAGCGTGAGCAGCAGCACGCCGAAGGACACCGCCGGAGCCCATGAGGGGCCGTAGAATTGCGAGGTGAAACTTTCGAGAATGCCGAGCAGCATGGCGCCGATGAGCGTGCCGGGCAGGCTGCCCAATCCGCCAAGCACGCAAATGGCAAAAACGCGGCCGATATATTCCCGTCCTACCGAGGGCTCGACCGGCTGAATGATGATCAGCAGCGCGCCGGCGACCGCGGTGGTTGCGATGGAAATGCCGAAGGCGACGCGCTTGATGCGGGTGGGGGAGGCCGCCATCAGGCGCAGCGCGAGCTGATCCTGCGCCACTGCCGAAATGGCGCGGCCGATGAACGTGTGTGACAGAAACAGCTGCAGCCCGAGAAACAGCGCGAGCGATACCAGGCACGGGACCAGCATCCGCAGCGGCAAATCGATCGGCCCGAAATGCCAGCTCGGCCCGATATACCATGCTTCGACGTAGCGGTAGTCGACGCCGAACTCCATGATCAGTATCACTTCGGTCACGAACAACAAGCCAAAGAAGAATGAGAGGCCGCGCAACGACTCCTGGCCGTATTTTTCGAACGACTCGTAGTAGATCTGATAGACTGCGGCGCCCAGCAGATAGAACGCCGGCATCGTGAGAATGCTGATCAGAATGGGATCGAGCCCGAAACTGGCATTGATGATGTAGGCGATATAGGAGCCGATGATGATGAAGGCCGGGTGGGCGATGTTGACGATGTCGAGAATGCCGAACGAGATCGAGATGCCGACGGTGACGGCGGCATAGAAGCCGCCAAGCAGAATCCCGGCGATCACCGCATTGAGCAGCAGATCGAGACTGAGTCCCACCGGCCGTGCCCCCAACCGCGTTGCGCGAGAGCGCGCAACATTATTTGCAGCCAGTGTGCAGGAAGGGCAGGCCCTTGGCTAGCCCAATGCTCGCCGTCATTCCGGGACGCCGCGCAGCGGCGAGCCCGGAATCCATAACCTCAGGACTGGGATTATGGATTCCGGCTCTCGGCCTGGCGGCCTCCGCCGGAATGACGATGCCGAGCGAAACTAAGCCGCGGCGCGGGGGCGCACGCCGTGGGGAAGCGGCATCGGCTTGTTGGCGCTTTGCAGGAATTCTACGGTCATGAAGATCATTTCGCGATCGCCGATATTTTCCAGATCGTGCACCTTGAATTGCCCGGGACCGTACGTCTCGTGCCGGGTCTCGCCCGGTGCGTAGGAGTATTCCACGGTGGTGCCGTCGTGCACGTGCTGGCGACCGCGGCCGCCATTCACGCTCGTCCAGAAATAATCGAGCACGTGGCGATGAAAACCGACGCGCTCGCCGGGCTGCAGCCTGATCATCCACACGCGCGTGCGGTCGCTCTCGGAAAGGAGCTCGGTTCCGACGCACGGATTGGGATTTTTGCTCTCCCGCTCGAATTCCGCGGCAATGGCCGGTGGCCAGGCCGAGCGGTCCGAGCTTTCCGTGCGCTTGTCGACCATCGTCAAAGCCATGGCGTACCTCCGATTTGCTCCTGATAATATAGCACCTCGTTACAGTCAGAAACAGGCGGGATCGGCGCTTGCGCAACACTAATGGCCGCGCGCTCGTGATCGGCGGCTCGATGAGCGGCCTCCTGGCCGGACTGCTGCTGCGCCGAGCGGGGTGGCAAGTCGATATTTTCGAACGTGTCGAGGGCGAACTCGCCGGGCGCGGTGCTGGCATCGTCGCGCAGCCGGATCTCATCGCCACCCTGGCGCGCATTGGCATTGAGACCGCCGGTCTCGGTGTCGAGATCACGACGCGAAAAATTCTCGATCCTGCAGGACGCGTGACCAACAAATTTGACTGTCCGCAGGTGCTCACTGCGTGGGAACGCGTGTACCGCGCACTGCGCGATCAATTTCCCTCTGCGCACTATCACCGCGGGCGGGGACTGACCCAGTTCACGCAAACGAGCAGTTCCGTCATTGCCCATTTTGGTGCAGGCGAGAGCGAGCGCGGAGAGTTGCTGGTCGGTGCCGACGGGCTTCGTTCAACCGTGCGCCACCAGTGCCTGCCGCAACTCACGCCGCTCTATGCGGGTTACGTCGCCTGGCGAGCGCTGCTGCCGGAAGCGGCATTCCCGCCGGATATCCACGGCGAGCTGTTTGAATACATGACTTTTTGCCTGCCGCCGGGCGAGCAGTTTTTGGGTTATCCGATCGCCGGCCCGGATAACGATCTGCGCCGCGGCCATCGGCGCTACAACATCGTCTGGTATCGGCCGGCTGATGAGGCCACTGAGCTGCAAGCGCTGCTTACCGACGAGAGCGGCACCTATCACGGCATTTCGATTCCTCCGCCGCTCATTCGCACATCGGCGAGTGCCGCCATGCGCAGTGACGCCGAGCGGCTCCTCGCGCCGCAATTCCGCGCGCTTGTGCGCATGATCGGCGAGCCGATCCTGCAGCCGATCTACGACCTGGAAACGCCGCGCATGGCATTCGGCCGCGTTGCAATCACGGGCGATGCGGCCTTCGTGGCGCGACCGCATGTGGCCGCAGGCGTCGCGAAGGCCGCGGACGATGCGGCCGCGCTCGTCGCGGCGCTCGCGCGCGACGAGGTGGAGCCAGCGCTGCGCCGCTTCGAGGCCGCGCGCCTGCCGGTAGGCCGACGTATCATCGAGCGCGCGCGGCATCTGGGCAGCTATCTGCAGGCCTCGCAGAGCGTGGAGGAGCGCGCACGCTCGCAGCGCCACAGCATTCCGGAAGCCGTGCTGGCGGAAACCGCGGTGCTCGATTTCCTCCGCGCTTGAGCCGGCGCCGCGTAGCCCGCGTGAGCGGAGCGACATGCGGGGGAACACCCCGGGTTTCGCTCCGCTCACCCGGGCTACAGCTTCAGCGCTTGCGCCGGCGTTTTAGTCCCGCGGCTTTTTCCAGCACGGCGCAGACCGCAGCAGTGTCCTGATCGCCATAACCGGTTCGCACCGCCTCGTCGTAGATCGGGACCGTGGCGTCGAACAATGGCGTGGGGCAGCGCAGCGCGCGCGCGAACTCGCCGATCACCGCCATGTCCTTCTGCCAGACGGAAACCTTCATGGTGGCGCCCTGGTAACGGTCTTTCACCATCATGGGCGCGCGCAGCTCGAACACGCGCGAGTTGCCGGCGCCGGTGCTCACCATCTCGAACACTGTCTGCGGATCGAGCCCGGCCTTGAGCCCGAGCACCATCGCTTCCGCGCTCGCGACGTTATGGATCGCGACCAACAGGTTCGCCACGTATTTCATCCGGCTGCCATTGCCGCAAACGCCGAGATCATGCGCTGCGCGGGAGAAGCCGGCGAACAAAGGACGCAGCCTGCGGATGACCGCGCTGTCCCCGCTCGCATAGATGACGAGATCCTTCGTGCGCGCCTGCGCGCCCGTGCCGCTCACCGGGCAGTCCAGCATGATATGTCCATGCCGGCGCAGCGCGCGTTCCGCCTTCAGCTTGTCCGCGAGCCCAAATGTGCTCGCCTCCACGATCACGCGCGGCGAAAGCCGCGCCGCATTGATCGCTGCCGTGGTCCGTTCGAGCGCTGCAGGCTTGGGCAGGCTGGTGATGATGG